>CALXML010000004.1 GCA_944389465.1 uncultured Alphaproteobacteria bacterium | reverse complement strand
GTCAAAGTTTGGATATTTCCAAATTCAACTGTCTGCACATCCCTTCTTGAATTTGATGAGCTGCTTTTATTCACAATATTGCGATTAATCAGAACATTTATTTATCATTCTGTTATCGCCAAAATTTCAGGGGTTGGGAATTTCTTTGTTCGTTCTCAACTTGAAAGCCCGCATAGTATGTGCCCTATTTCGTAAAAAGTCAAGCGATTTGTTGAAAATAATTTTGAAAAAATTTAAAAAAACTGTTCATATCAGGAAAAAATGCCAGATTTCTGCCATTTTATCGGATATTTATTTTTTCGTTTTATTTTCTTTATTTTATCGGTTCTTATCAATTTTACGATTCGCAGACCGTAAAAATATGATTCGTTTGGGCTGTTTTTATGTCCAAAAATCCGATTCGCTGGTATACTTTTAACAAAAAACACTGTTTTTCGCCGTTGGTTGATAGTAATCAATTCGGCGGGTCATTTTTAAATATAATAAAAAATTATGTCTTTTCAAGTGACAACAATAAAAAAACGCCCAATGGGCGTTTTTTATTTCAGCACATTGTATTAAAATCTGTACATAAAGCCTAATTTTACAATCGGGTAAAACTGCAACTTGTCCAGTTCGCTTTGCGCATCTGATAATGCGGCCCGTTTGGCAGATTCCAATTCTTCAACCAAAAATCCATCATCTGCAACGGACGTCCAGTTGCCGTTTTCAAATACCTGTAATCCATTTAACGGAACATCCAATCCCAATTGGGCAGTTTTGCTGGTAAACACAACACCGGCATCAAAGTATATCTTTAATCCTGCAAACAATCCCAAATCAAAGCCCGCACCCAAATAAGGACCATTATAATCCCAATTGGCGGCCACCGTCGCGTTTACTTCATTACCGGTATATTTATAGTTTTTGCCATCCAGTTCAAATGCAAATTCTGAATCCGGCAAAGAATCTATTGCCCCCGTTAATGCCGCATTCAATTCCAAATTACCCCAATAGTAACCACCACTGATTCTGATTCCACCCAAGAACCACGTATTTCCAAATGGGTAAAAATCAATTAATGCCGCAAAATGATGGCCCTTGATACCGGCATCACCGATTGTTAATTCATCGCCAATATCTATGCCATCGCCAATAACAGAATCCAGACCAGAATTTATTGCTGATTTTAATGGTGCGGTGGTTGCAAAATCCAATCTGACCCCAAAACGTTTCAGCCAGAATGAATCAAAATTTTTATTTGCATATCCAACAAAACCATCCAAACCGCCAGTTACAGAAACACCAACACCCAATTGCAGACCGTGTGGAAACTTTATATCAGGATTGGCTGGCGTGGCGATTTCAGTTATATCCGCATCAGTTACAGCCGAATCAGATACAATTTCAGCATCTGATGTGTTGACCAATGTTTCTTCGCCTAAATCAGTGTCTGTGGCGTATGCAGGCATTGCGACCGCCGCCAATAATGCAAAAGTATATAATTTTTTCATAATTTAAACCTTTGGTTTGAAAGCCGTTTAAAAAACTATAACAAAAAGCAGAATGTATTCACAATAAAAAACTGTATAAAAATGTATTCAAAATCGGCTTTTTTTGTGATATTATTCAAAGTATGAAAAGCAGAATTTTTATTTTGTCGTCACTGCTGTGTTTATGCGGTGTAACGAACACGGCAATCGCATCAGAATGCGTTGATGGCGGTTGCTATTCCATTACTGATGTCCAAGTGTTTGACAATCAGCCAACTGTTTTAACAATGGGGCCAATGGTCAGTGCACCTGCTGAAATGCGCGCACAAATGCCACAATTGATTTATCCACAGCCTGAACCCATGCGCGAAGTAAAATTGTTATCCATTAAACCCGTGCCGGCCGACAACCGTGAACCGGTGTGGGACGGGACAATTGGTCAATATGACCCGCGCGGATATGACAAAACTGTTGATTGGCGCGATGGCGTTCCAATCTGGGACGATTCCGTTTCCAGTTATAAATACAAGGATTATACCGATTGGTTTTTGCAACCAATGCCGGAATTATATATTCGTGAAGCAAACAATCCAACGCAACCCGTTGCAACGGTTGTTGCGCAAAATCCAATGAACAATGACGAAATCAGCGTCGTTGATTTGTATAAACAAAATATGGCTGATGCCGCCGCAACGCGCGCCCGCATAGAAGAACTGTTGATGCCGAACAAACCAACAGAAAACCTGTGGACAAATGATACAACAACGGTTGCAGTAACTGATAATGTAACGGTTGATGATACCGTCATTGATTCAGATGTAAAAACAGTTACAACACAACAAAATATTACAACTGTTGATACTGCAAATATTCAACAAAATAATTTCCCAGCGTCGGTGCAAAAAATACCGTTGCCTGCGCCGCGTCCTGAATATACCGTACAGGATTTAACAGAACTGGTAACTGTTACATTTGGGCGCAGCGATGGATGTCCGTTTGAAACAGACACCGAATGCGAAATTTGGCGCAGAAAGCCAATAATCCGCGAAACAGTATCACCACGCAGTCCTAAAATTCGCGCAGACAAAATGGCTGAATTTATTGCGGCGGCGCGCTGTGATAAAAATATAACGGCAAACAATCCGTTGGCTGCACCATTGCTGGAACGTTATAAAATGTTGATGGCGTCCGCAAATGCATGCTGTACGGATGGTATGGCATATTCGCTGAAACAGGCCGGCGCATCAGATGGACTGATTTATAAATTCTTGGCTGATGATGCAAACTTTTACGGATTTGGCGCACGCTGTTTAATGACGACGGATGCAGAATTGGATGAAAAATATCCAAATACCGCCACCGCCGCCGTTGTGGCCGATGTGCGTAATGGTTGCCTGTGCCGTGGCAGTCAATGGTTCCGCGCTATGTTGGCACCATTTGAACAGGCGTATCAGGCATTTCCAGAATTTAAAAATTACAAGTTTAACTACACGTATATTGATGGGTTACAGCGTGAAATTACCGTATCGGTAAATAACGATGTACAAAACGTGTTAAAGCAATTGGCTGTATGTCCATAAGCGATTATGGACCCGAGAGAGAATGCATCGCCACACGACGATGTCAGGAACAGTCAAAAAACGCCCCGTATCAACCCACGGGGTGTTTTTTTAGAGAACAGAGTACAGATAACAGAGAAGGTTTGTTTTTGTCATTGCGAGCCATCGCAGATGGCGTGGCAATCCAGAAAAGAAATGGCACTGCGGGCATAAAGCCCGCAGAGATAATAATGACTGGATTGCTTCGTTTCACTCGCAATGACAACCCCAGTCCTTCTGTTATCTGTTCTCTATTATATTTGGGCGGGATAAAAACCGGCGGAATTGTTGCGTATTTGTTCGTCGCAAACACGCGTCCCATTATCGCATATATGGGTTATATGTGCCGTAATTTGTACCACGTTGTAATTGTTCCAAGTTGCGCGTTATACACACACGCATACTGTCAACACAATTACGCATATCATTACGATTAACTTCTAAATCCTTGCACTCTTCTTGGGCGGTTGTGCAAATATTGTTTGCGCCCTGCCCCGGTTGGTATACATCATACAGTTTTAATGTGGCTATATCAGTTTCAATTTGACGTTTTGCAGCACCTAAATCAGAATTGCTGATTGCAGATGAAATTCTTTCCAAATTACGTGATAAACAATTCATAACATTTTCAGTTGTGCCACTGCGGCAATTTTCGGCACCTGTAACACCGTTACCGGCCCCACCCGTATCAATTGATAATCCAGAATATGCCGACTGTTCAGATGATGATGCGCCGGCGGCCTGTAATTTTGATGTTAAGATTTCGCGTTCCAGTTGGGTTTTCAGACGGCTTAATGTCGCATCCAAATATTCGTACTGTTTATACATCTGTTGCATCATAACGGTGGATTTTAACGCAATAACGTCACGCATTATTTGCTTGTTGGCAGATGATAATTCTGAATTTTGTGTTTTACCAATATTATAAACATGCGTGCTGCACAGGGCCAATTCAGGTGTGATGAAATTATTATTATCATCACCGCAACCATTATCAGACGCCGCAAACGCCCCACCGGCCAGTGTTACTGTGCCCAATAAAATGATTGTTAAAATACTTTTTCTTGTTTTCATTCTGTTATTTATTATAACTAAAGTTATATTGAACTTCTTTTATGAACCCATTTGTAACACAACGTTGAAACGATGGATTGTACGTTTTTGTTCCGCATTTACATATATTGTTCAGAAAATCTGTTTCACCGCCAGTTAATGCGCAATCCAAACCAACGTATTGAATACCTGTTACATCTGTTCTTTCGCTGACGTCGTCCGCGGTGTTTTCTTCTGGGTCAACACACATCAATTTATCATAATCAAATGTCAAACCAGCTGCCCCACCGGTACAAATACATTCGTCATTCTCTTCATCCCATTCAGCCCAATTATCCGGCGAATTGTTGCATAAACATTTTCCATATTCGTTACCACGCACTTCTCCACCACCCCTACATTTTTCCTGTACAGAAAATGTGGATTCGCCACCAGTTTGCAGTATAGAAAGACCATCCGCGATGCGTTTCATATCCGTTTCTGTCACACAGACTTTATCCGGCAATTCGCGCAATGTAGCGATTTTCTGCAAATCACGATATGTTTCATCATTTAATTCACAATATGGCAAACCATCATTTTCGGGTGTGGTTGTGCCACCAAACACACCATTTACGCCATATGCAGATGGTGCGTCCTGTTCAATTATGCGTTGCAGGGTTTCAATATCAATGTCGGCCTGCTTTTTACGATTACGAAACAGGGAAGAATTATCCAAAGCCTCGGACGCACAGCCAACACGAACCTGAACGCCACCCTCGCCCGTTTCGGGATATAACCAGTTACGTTGCACTTCATCCTTGCTGGTTAACATTTTTATTAATTGACATCCACCGTCGGACATTGGGACAACCTGACCCACTGTACAATCAGCACCACCAAACACAGTGCCACCGCCGGATAAAATCGATACAGATTTACCATTTTTACAATTTTTCGTGGTGTAATGCATAACTTGACCCTCGGCACACAGGTATTGCCCCCATACATTACACGTGCCATTCAGCATCATATAAATATCAGTTATATCAACGCCAACCGATTGCGCCAAAATTAACCCATCGTATAATTCATCCAAAACATCATTGTATGGGTCAAAAAATTCCATTGCCTTGTCCTTGAACACGGAAACGCGTTTTGGACCGGAACAATTACTGCCCGTGGAATCACAGCCCGCATATGTAAAAGCGTTGTTCATTGCAGCCTGTGCACGTTTCAGGGCCTTTTCAGCATTTTCTATTTTGGTTAAAATTTGACCAGAAATTTGCTCGCGCGCCAACAAATCAGCCGATATACCCGCCGCCGCCGCAGTTTGCTGGGCCGTGGTTAATGCGGAATCAGATGTGGTTGCCGCCGTTGTCGTGGCGGGCGCGGTGGACGTTGTTGTGGCCGTTTGTATCTGATTTGAAACATTGTTTATAGCAGCCGTATTCGCAGATGCAGCATCGGCAATTGCCTGTGCGGTGGCCTGTTGCTGTTGGGCCAAGGCGGCCTGAATCTGGGCCGCGGTATCAGCACTTTGTTGTTGTAATTGCTGTTGCATCTGTTGCATTTGCTGTTGCATTTGGGCCATTTGTTGCGCGCTTTGCTGGGCGGACGCATTGGCCGCAGCAATTTGCGCGTTTGCCGCCGCAGTTTGGGCCGCCGCATTTGCATCAGACACCAATTGCGCAGAAATGTAATTAACCAATTCACTGCCGTATTGTTCACACGACGGGTTGGATTTGACACAGCCCTCTACTATTGGTTTGGCAACATCCATTGTACTGCAGCCACCATTTGCACACTTTGGTTGGGCACAGCGTAAAATTATCGCATTACAATTACCAAAATCAGCCGTTGGTGCGGACGTGGCACCGCTGGAACGTGGGTTCATATATGCGTTCCACATATTATTATTTGTTGCGCCACTGTTACCATTGAATGCCGTTAAATTACTGCCCGCAGTGGTTGCAATGGGCGATGCCGCGTATGCAGGCGCACCGCACAGGGCCAATGCCACTATTAAAAATCTGGATGTATGCTTCATATTCTCTCTGTTACGGTTAATTTTAACATAAAAATTACAATGTGAAAAGTTAAAAATCACAATACTGTTATTGTTTCTTTATAAAAATATTGACAAAATTATATTTTAGTGTAGCATTTTTAATATGTTTATATCCAATGGTGTTTTAACAAAACTGGATGCATCTGATATTGATGCAAATGGGGTTTTGCGTATTCCGTTTGGTGTTACTGAAATAGCCCAACAGGTTGGCGATAATATGCCACAATTGCGCCATTTGTATTTGCCTGAATCACTGTGCGAAATTTATGGCAAGGTTTTTAACAACAACCCCTATCTGGAATCAATATATTTTGGGGCAAATCTGAAAAATTTATCACCATTGTCTTTTATTAATTGCCCGCTGTTGTGCAATATATCCATACCAAAAAATCAAAAGTCTGTTATGGGATGGATTTGCATGAACAAACCAAAGTTAAAATCTGTGCAAATAACGGATTCAAAAAATGATGTTACTGTATATCCTGTGGCACAATATTTTGGCACGTATTATTATGAATCACGCACACGTCAATTTGGCGATTACACTTTGCGATATCTGCACAGATTAAACTGGCATGATACCGGTAAAAAATTCATCAGTACGAACCATCAATTTGGCATCAGTTCACATGGCCACACATTTGTACGACCAACTGTATCCGGCGCAATATCTGATTTACGCAAATATGAACTGAAACAAGAATTTGAACGCGCAATATGGGAATACAAGGCCGCCAATCCACATATGACACGCACTGTGTTTGATTGGGAAACAATATTGCGAAATTCTGTATCACGAACGTTTGACCAATGGTTTAATGTTAATGTGGCACGGCGAAAAATGCTGCGCACATGGAACAAGAATATTGATTTATATGCCCATGAACTGTGCAATATATCAAAAAAATATCCCAACACTGAAAACAAGTTTTATGAACTGGAATCATTAAATATGCCGAATTTGTTGCATATTATTGACAGCCGTCCGCCACGTGTAAAAAATTGTCCATCGTGCACACGGTGGCTGACCAAACATCCGGTAAATCCAGATACTATGCATGCCATTGTTATGGCGGGCTATAAAAATCCGGGGGCGTTTCCATATTCTTGGATGATGAAAATTCCTGATAAACAGCGCGGATATGCAACAAAAAGATTGCATATAATACTGAAAAAATTTGCAATCAAATTATATCAGCCATCCACAACATCCGCCACACCACAGGATTTATCCGATATGGCAAATGCAGTTTCAAATATTATACACCAACCGATTGAAATAAAATATCTGGGGGCTGGGGATTTTGCAAAAACATATACTATGCAGGTGCCAAATGATAAAAAATATATATGGAAAATTTATCACTGTGACAGAACATCAGCCCTGTTGAATAAATATAATCATAATACAGAATTGCAAAATTCATTTTTAATGGGTGGTATGCGGTATTATGGAAAAACCAAGTTTCGCAAAATTTCCACCGCCGGTATCAGTAATCAGCGCGGCGAAATATACCTGATATATCCATACACTGATGCAGCCCCATCAATGCGCAGGATTTATAAACCTTTTGAAATGGTGTCCAGATATTCACTGACCGACAGAAACAGCGATAATTTCCGTGGCCACACAGTAATTGATATGGGGGCATTGTATATAAATCATCCCGCATGGTCACAACCACAATATGTTTCAAAAATTATACGTACAGTACTGTATCATTCATGGAATGATTTGGGATATGTATTAAACAATTACACCAGCAAACAAATTGCCATGGCGTTAAGTTTTATGTCAGGAAAAATTTCCCATTACGATTTAAATTATCAACAAATTTATGAAAAAATAAAATTTCTGCGACAGGGTGCTAAACTGGACAAACAACGATAAAAAACCGCCACTGGGGCGGTTTTATTTTCAGTCAACAGATGAATTAATCCATACTGACACTTAATATGTCGCCGTATTCGCCGGCCTCGTCCGTGCCGATATAGCACTTGATATGATTTCCGACATTATTCATCCATTCTTCGTATGCGGCCTTTTCAGCAGCACTTAAATTAGATGCCTGAATATCACGGGTCGCCTTGTTAACCAAGAATCCACCAGCAGCCCCCGTTACAACCGCACCCAATGTTGGGCCCAACCATTGGTTTTTGGCCGTTGTTTTTGACGCGCCATTTTCACATTCGGCTTTTAACAAATCCAAATCTGTTATGGCCTGTGTTTTTTGCGCCGCAATGTTTGCCTGTGCGGTGGTTGCAGCAGCGGTTTGTTCTGCGGACGGTTTTGTTACCTTGGCCGCATCAATTGCCTTTTGTGATGCAACCCAAGTATTTACAGATGCAACCGCACGATTTATTGCCGTTTCACTGGCACCCGCATTGTCTGCATAAGTCTTCAAACTGTTAACATAACTTTCCGCACTGTTAACATTATTGCTGTTTATGGCAGCTTTCACAGAATCAATATAACGACCGGCCAGACTTGCTGCATCGCTGTTATTTTGTTTTTTACCGGTTAAACCGCCAAACACAGTGCCATCCTGAATACCATCACCCAGATACGCACCACCAATTGCGCCACCAACCGTGCCCAACAGTGTTGTCCAAAATTCTACACGATTTTGGCTGTCGCGCATATCGGCTGTTTCTGCGGCAACAACTTGGTTGGCCAAATTTTCCAGTACATCGGATGGAACCCAACTGCCACAGGTGAATGTATCACCAACCGCAAAGTATGTTGTCGCCCAATCCGCACCATTCATGGCGTTTTGTATATCTGGGTCATCAGATTGCAATCTGACCTGAACGCTGCAGAATGAACCATACAAATCATTGCTGGGGTTAAAGTCGTTGCGTTCCAATCCCATTATGCTGTAATCATCTGGGACATTTTTGGATTTCAGTTTAACCCACATAAATGTACCACCCGTATCACTGGCAGCCATAATACCGCCATTGTTTGATGACAGGCACATATTTTGTTCTTGGGTTAATTTGCTGTTATATATGGCTTGGGCCTCTTTTTCCAAATCATATATCAAATCACGGAACAATGTTGATGCAGCCTGATTTTGAACATATGTGGTATATGATGTGTATACCGGTTCATCATAAATCTGGCCACTGGCATCAACAGAATAGCATATACCCTGTGAACCATCATCGGCACTGCACAACAGATTACCATTACCGTCAGTTGCCTGAACGCGGTCCTCGGTAATATTGGTTGCGCCACCGGCATCAATCCAACCCTCGCGAACATTTGATGCCGCGCCCCATGATGATGTGGAATTGCTGTCCGCAATTTTTAATTTGTTTTGTTCAATGGCCAAGTGTTCCTGACATACGTCGGCACTTTTAACCGTATCCAAACACAATCCCAATACAACCGTGTAATCCAATACACCGCCGACCTTGTTCATACTGCGGTCAAATGCAGTATTACCCGTATCGGTCAGGGATGATGCCACGTCTGTACGATTGCGATAGCAGTTTGTATAATCTTCGCCACACATTGAACGTACACAACTTTTCGCAACAGATTCGCATTGTGTGCGCATTTGTGCAATTGCGGCATCACTGTAACTGGTGGCCAGCGATGCATTCAATGATGCGATAACACCAATTGGGTCACCACTGTTGGAACTGTATTTTGGGAACAGTGTGTCAAACGCATCATTATTGATATATGTATATGTATAACCACCAACATCGTTCGGATTTGCCGCCGCATATTTACAATATGGGTCAGTGTTTACAATATCAGAACAGCCTGTTTTAATTTCTTCGTATGAAACGGCGTTGTTAATTGTTTTGTCTGTTGCGCCAAATACCTGTGAATAGCATGCCGCACCAGAACCACCACCACATACACGCATTGCACATGATTTTATTGTGTTGGCACAATTGGATTTAGCGTCTGAATCAAATTGTTCCATTAATTCTGTGATGCGCGCCTTCATAGAAGAGTTCATACGTGATGCATAAGCCTCGGCAAAGACATCCTCTTGATTATCGGCATCGCTTAACTGTGATGCTGTTGGCATTGCGCCATTGCCAAGGAATGTTGCATAGCAATATTTGTTTGAACCGATTGTATCCAAGCATGCATTTTTAATGTATGATTGAACCGCGGAACTGGAATTTGTATCAACCGTAATCTGGGTTATTGCGGCATCAACCGTGGCCCCGTTGTTAATCGCATCAACCAAGTTGATTGTGCTGATAGTGGAACTTTCATTACATTTGTATGGATTGGTCGCACATGCGTTCAAGATACACTGGTCTGCAACCTTGTAACACGTGGAAACCGCATTCACCGCGGCCAAGGCTGCGCCCTCGCTTATCATAATGCCAACGCGACTGTCGGTCGCAGGATTTGTTGTTGTGTTTGTTGAACCAAACAACTGTATTTTTCCATCAGCCGCACAACGCGCCAGTGTGGAATCACAATAAACCATCTGCTTTTTAAATTCAGTGTTTGTCGTGCATAATTCAAAATCCGCACCACAAACATTGTCACGTTGCAAACACGTTGTATAACGACGCACACAGTCACTGGTGTTGTACATATTTGAAATTGCCGCACCGGTGATTAATTGGCCCAGAACACTGCCATCTGTGGGATAGACATAATCTGTTACTTCGCCATATGAATTTTTTGTTGCAACATTATTTAACGCCGTTGTTGACGATGTTCCAAACAAAGCATTCACCCCAGACGCCGAACATTGCGCCAATGTACTTAAACATTTTGGCATTTGCCCATGGAATAAAACGTCGGTGGTGCATTCTTCAAAATTAGGACCACAAACATCAGAGCCACGCAGACAGGATGTGTATGCCTCTATACAATCGGCATTGTTTAACAAATTTGATGTGGATGACGAATTGGATGTAACCGTTCCATTTATGTACGCCGTCATTGTCGGCAACCGCGTTGATGCAGTACCAATAACACTGGGGCGTGCCGTTAACGCATATGCCGCAGGAACAACGCCACAAACAGCCAGAAATCCAATTGTTTTTTTCAGAAAGTTCATTAGACTCACTCCATACTTATTAAATAAGTATAACATAAAATCATAATCGTACAAAGGAAAAATGTATGAAATATTAGTCTGTTGATAAAAAAATTACACCCAACAAAGCCGGCCGTACGTTTGCACTTTATCCGATTTCGTCCAATACAGTTTTTAATTCAGACATATCGTCCGGCATGTGCGCCTTGAAATGCAGTTTTTCACCGGTGACAGGATGCGTGAAATCCAAAATTTCAGCGTGCAGCATTTGACCGGTATGTGTTTTTAAAAATTCCAATAAATCAGAATTTTTCACACTGGCCAATCTGTTGCCAGACCTGCCGTACACGGGGTCACACAATACTGGAAAGCCGTGCGCAGACAAATGCACACGTATTTGATGTGTTCGCCCTGTCATTAATGTGCACCGAAACAATGATACGCCGGCGCGCGTCCACACGTCCGCAACGTTTACAATTGTGTGTGCGGGTTTGCCGCCTGATTTTACCATTGTCATTTTTTGACGATTGCGTGATGAACGTGCAATATTACCTGTAATATCCGCACCGTCCCAATTGGGTACACCCCAAACAAACGCGATATACTTTCTGGTTAAATCGTGGGCCGAAAAAGTTTTTACCAGACCGCGATATGCCGCGTCTGATTTTGCAAAAACCATTACGCCACTGGTATCCTTGTCCAGACGATGAACCACACCGGGGCGTGTTTCACCACCCAACGCCGACAGGTGCGTATGCGCCAATATATTTTGAACCAATGTTCCACCAGTATTACCAGCAGACGGGTACATCACAACACCACGCGGTTTGTTTATAACGATTATGTCGTCATCTTCGTATAAAATATCCAGTTCAAAATCCTGTGATATTCCGGCAGACGCAACAAAAGTTTCCCGTTCTGGGATTACGACGGATATTTTATCCCCCGCGCGCAAACGCACAGAAAATTTAGACGCCATTCCGTTTAATAAAACATTAAATCGCTGAATTTCACTGCGCGAATATTCAGGTAATTGTGCAACCAAAAATTTGTCCAACCGAACACCCACGTCCGCATCAGTCACAATAAAATCACGTGATTGTGTTTGCATAACTTTACTTGTATTCATCCCAATCGGGCCCCTTTTCACAATTGCCCAAATCAATCGTTAAATCACGACCATTTGCATCCACCGGACAGGTTAATATTCCCGTGCTTTGCGCCTGTTCGGCATCACGCGTGGCGTTGCGCCATGTAAATTTTATTTCAGTTGGCGCATACAGGCATGCGATGCGCAATTCACCTTCGTGCTTATTGCGGGGGCCAATCCAGACACGTACCCCTTCGCCCAAGCCATAGCATGGAAAACCATCCAAATAATACAGTACCAATCCGCGCCCAACAATACCAGACGATGGAATAAATTCACCACGGTATTCAGAATAACGCAGGCCGGTCAAAGCCTGCCAATCTGTACTGGTGGAAAATAAACTGATGCGCGGTTGTGGCGCGGGGGGCGTGTCGGTATTTGCATCCGCACAATATGCTGAAAAAATTGGTAATGTACATACCAGTAATGCAAACAGGATTTTTTTCATATTTATTCCCCCTGTGATTCCAGTTCAACGGCGATTTTATCCACGTTTTCAATCGGGACAGATAATGTATGTAAAAAACCAGCAGACTTGCCAGCGTCCAATAATGTTGCCGACGGCATAAAACGTTGACGGTCCAAAACATTGCCGTTTGCATCATATGATGTAACAACCAATTCCGGCACACCATATATTTGCCCAGACCGATTTACAACACGCCCAGATACAACAAAATGATTTATGCCATTATCATCAATGCTGGTCGTTACGTTTTCCAATTCTGCAATTAATGGTTTTTCCTGTATTTCCTTGACCTGATTTTGATACAGCACAACGACTGCAAACATTATCGCGGCCAGCAATGCGCACAATGCCGCAATAAATACCAATATCGGATTTTGACGCTGGGGCGGTTGAACAACCCAAGTATGTCCGCACACCGCACATTTCACAGGTCCAATTGGTGCGGCATCTAGTGAATATTCTGTTTTACAAAAATCACATACTGTTTTCATATCTGTTATGTTTTATACCATATTTTATTCCAAATTCAACTGGCGATATTTGGTGCGCACAGCCTGTTGAATTTCCTGTATTGCATTCATATAATCAGACGCGGTTGCATTTTTATTTGCAGATACAGCCCTAAAAATACGCGCTGTTTCTGTGTCACCAGATTTTTCAGAATACGCCACCAATGCCGCCATACGATTTAATTCCTGTAACGAAATATCAAATAAATTTGCCGTTCCATATCCAACATCCCAATAATAATTTGAATTTGTGGAATCTTCTATTCTGTCGTACACAACCAAGCGCGGGGTAATAGAGCCGGCAAACCCAACAGTTACAAACATTGCGTCAATATTACCGCCCGTCATATCAACAGATTTATTTACCGTCAATAACGCCGGTCCATCAAAATCTGAATTAATAGACAATCCACCCAATGTCATATTTGAAACCCATAAATCACCAGTGGTAAAACTGGTAAATTTTCCGACATCGGCCAAAGTGTAATTTTTTAAAACCTCCATCGTTCTGGAATCAGATGATAAAATCCCAGAAACAGTTGCGTTTTTTACATATAACGGGTTATCCAGTGTTGTTCTGTTTTGAAAAATAACATCATCAGAAACAGCCGTTCCCAACGTTAATGTTTCATTAAATTCCACCGCATCTGCATTAAAAAACGCCGCATTTGTAACATCGTGTCCACCCAAATTAAGTGCCGACAACATTGTTGCATCAGATGAATTTTCTGTTGGGGCACGATATAAATACAACGCGTTATCACGGTTAACAGATGTTGTTTCAATAATTCCACCAGATGCAGTCAATCCCAAATCAACAGTATCCGTGCGCCATGCACCAAATGTTCCGTACGCACGATTGCCTTCTATGAATCCCATACTGTCACCACCCAATGCAACAATTTCACGTGTTCGCATTGGTGTCATTTCATCAGAAGAAAATACAATAACCCCCTGTAAAGTGGCACGGCCATCTATGTCATTTGATTTTAAAATGCGCAATTGGTATTGGCCACTGGGATCGTCGGCAATATCGGGTCTTAATCCATATTCGGCCAAATCTGATATATTTACACGTGTAATATTGCGACCAACCGTACTTAATAACTGTGTGCGATTATCAAATATATACCGTTCCAGCGCAGTTTGAATATCTGTCATTTGTTCAGTAATGGCGATATCCGCAGCACGCTGAACAACACTTTGTTGATACCGAAAAATAAACGGCATTATTATGGCCGCCAAAGCAACACTCATCAACAATTCAACCAGCATTGAACCACGCTGTGATTTTTTATCAGTTGTAAAAATGCTGTGCTTGTTCATCATTGTTGTATTTCCACCGGCATTACATCAACCCAATCAGACGACATTATTATACTAAATTCATCCGCCGATGCCATATTTGGAATTGTGGCACGACTGATGTTTAATGCAGAAAAACGTGGCGGGGTTAATGACGGAAATGTCCAATTCCCCAACTTTATCGGCGCGGTCGTAGAATACAATAATTCGCCAGATACCGTTAAACCAAAATTTTCATAAAATATAATTTCTTCTGTGGATATATATGATGTTTCTATGCTGTGTGCGGTTATTCCGGTAAAGCCACTGATGGTACGTGTGGAATCTGATTTTAATATCAAATTATTTCCAACCTTTACAGAATTTACAACGTTTGCCCTGTCGGTAATTATGCGCCCATTCGTTGTATATCCACGGCCATTTAATGCATCAGCATAAATATTTCTGAACCCCGATACATCGCCGGTTATACGCATTGTGTCAAACGTTGCATCGTCACCATCCAAACTGGCACCGGATGAAAAATACAATGTGTTCGCAGATAAAACACCACTGTCCACAAAACGTGCAGATGCGCCCTTTATCTTGGCAGATTTTGCCAACACACCACCAACATCATACATACGATTATGATTCATATTTAAATCGCGCAACATCATATTTAAATTTTCTTCGCCGGTTTCTGTGCGATGTAAATATTTGGTTTTATCTTCGCCATCTAAATCACGCGATATTCTGTAAATTAAATTTCCAACCTTGAAATCAGGTGCCGCAACCGCCCACGTACGCCCGTATGCAATACCATCATTGCCAACAACGGCCGCATCAAAACCAATATGTCGTGCAATAACAGATGTTCGTAAATCAGTTTCATCAAAATCAAATGCCAAATATACATCTGTCACAGTTGCACCATTTACTGCATATTTATCAATAAACCCAGCAGTTGGCATATCTGATATTTCATCTAGTTCATCATCTGATAATTTTATTTGTGCAACATCCGGCCAATCATTTTGATTTAATCTGATAAAATTTAATACTGGATTGCGTAATTCTATGATTTCATTGGCCAATGCAATATCACGCAAAGTATCATTTGTATCTGATATTTGATTATACAAAAACGGCGTTGCCATGGCAACAATCGCCATCGCCAGCAAAACTTCCAGTACGCTGGCACCATGTTGTTCTGATGTAAAAGATTTTGTATTACATACAGTCACTGCCACCCGCCATTAAGCATTTTTTTATATCTATTCTTTGTTCCAAACGTTGCCAAAATACATATTGGCAAATTATATATTGCGATAATGATTTGGCATTATATCGTGCACTGCTGTCCAATTCCATAATCACATTACGGCAATTGGTTGTTTTATCATCTTTGGATTTTGGATTGCTGATTATTTTAAAACCATCGTTATTTACAGAATCAACCAGTACATCAGGCAATACAGATGTCCCAGCCGGCCGCACATCCAAAACAACCAAACCATTTTCACCCTGATTTAATGCATCGGATGTTTGGTCGCGCATTGTTATATTAGATGTGATAATCGTACCTGTTTCTATGCCACTGCGCGAACTGTATTCCAATTCATCGGGGTCAATGTATACATCCTGACCGCGCGACGCATCAATATAAGATTCAATATCCAAACGTTCAACACTGAAATTTATATTTTGACTGATAACATCACCACCAACAGACCAATCCAGCGGGCCTGTAAAACTGTTACGGCCGGCCGTCATTGCAAAATCATACACTGACGCCGCATTAGATGTAAAGTTACCGGTATCACCAAATTCAGATATTGTGCGCGACGAAATATTTCCAACATATAATGAACCACGCGTCAGTGACAATGCCGATTCACCCAGTGAACTTTGAAACACGGCCCTGTCCGCCAACATTGAATCAATATTATTTCTGACCTTGCGGCCATCTTCTGTGCCAAAAATAGACAACGTATTAAACTGACCCGTTTCAAATTCACCACGCAGTGCAAAAATTTCACCGCCGTTATTTACAGAAAAACCGCCCATATCCAAATCTGTTAAAAAAGCACTGTTGTCCAGATTTTGTTCGTTACGGCGCACCACATCTGAATACGCCGCATCCAACGCCAACCCAACAATTATATTTTTCCCAGACACAGATGCATAAAAACCAATCCTGCGCGCCAATTCAGCCAACTGAACATCCGACAAATCGCCACCGGATAATTGCAAATATGCACTTACCGCCACCGGTGTTTTATTTATAATTAAAGAAATATTCTGACCCAATGCAGTACGTGGAATAAACCCCAGCGGCAACCCATATGATTCCAGCAAATCAGAAAAAGTATCGCCAGACACAACAGTTGTATTGTATGGTAAATTATTTGCATTTTCACGAACAAAAATTCTGGCGGCAGTTTGTGCAACCTCTATCTTTTGTGTGGACGCATACATTTGCGAATCCATATCCCGCGCAGCCAAACGACCCGCAAAAAATGGAATAAACGAAAATATTAACGTCAGTGCCAACAGGGCCTGTAATAAAAAATTTCCGAATTGGTTTCGCAAAGTGTGGCGTCCCTCCTACGTAACGAATGTTAGCAATTGAAAAAAGATATTGCAATCGCTTTTAAGATACATTATTATTGTTTTTGTTGAACAAGTGATAGTAATAAAAAATACTATTAATATTTCCTGAATAAACAAAAAAACAAGAATATGCCAAACAAAAAAAACCAATCGTCCGTAGGACTGATGATTCAACGCTGTCACAAATGGCGGCAAAAAAGAAAACAATATATGGACCAAGCACGCCAAACATCTGATGAAATTGAACGCGAACGTTTAATGCAGGCGGCGGAACATTATGGTCGTATTGTTAATGCTGAACAGGGCAAGATAGATTCTTCACGTGGGGGGACAGATAAATCCAACACAACCGATGATATTACAATTACTGATGTAATGGATTCATCTGACGCGGCCGATACAACGGTGGATACATCAGAATCTGGCGATGATGATGTTCCTGCTTTTCCTGATTTTATTATGCAGGAAAAATAACTGTTCGTATATAAAAAATCATACTTTAATTCTTGAAATTTTACTGTATTTTGCTATGCTGGGCCAAAAGGAAGTTTAAGCAATGGACAGCAATTATACAGTTTTAGCGCGCAAGTATCGCAGTCAGGATTTTAAATCCTTGATTGGTCAGGATGTGTTGGTAAAAACACTGACAACTGCAATTAACACTGGGCGCATCGCACATGCATATATTTTTACAGGTATTCGCGGAACAGGAAAAACCAGTACGGCACGCATTCTGGCCAAGGCATTAAATTGTCTGTCATCGGATGGTCCAACCGCAAATCCATGTGGCGTATGTGAAAATTGTCGTGCCATTGCAGCCGGTCAACACATTGATGTTATGGAAATTGACGCCGCGTCACATACCGGTGTTGATAATATGCGTGATATTTTGGATACGGCGCAATACCGCCCAACAAATGGCCGGTACAAGGTATATATTATTGACGAAGTTCATATGTTATCCACCAGTGCATTTAACGCATTGCTGAAAACATTAGAAGAACCACCAGCACACGTTATATTTATTTTGGCAACAACAGAAATTCGCAAAGTACCTGTTACCATTTTATCGCGCTGCCAACGCTTTGATTTGGTGCGTGTACCTGTTGAAACGTTAAAAAATCATTTTGCTTGGATTGCTGAACAGGAACACATAGAATTGTCCGATGCGGCAAATGAATTATTGGCGCGCGCGGCTGATGGTTCGGTGCGTGATGGATTATCACTGTTGGACCAAGCGATCGCACAAACCGGTGGCCACGTTGATGAACAATCTGTTATGGATATGTTGAAACGTGCTGACCGCGGGGTTGTTGTTAATTTTATGGAAACGTTGTTATCTGGGGATACCGCCGCCGCACTGGCCAAGGTTGATGAAATTTATAACAATGGTGCAGACCTGTCTATGTTATTGACAGATATGATGGAATGGACACATTGGGCAACACGTATGCACCCGTCCATACACGCAGGCACGGTTACTAATTTACCATATACCGCGGACCAACGTGAACAAATGCAAAAAATAAACACTCGTGTTTCATTGAATACACTGTCCCGCATATGGCAGGTTATGGTTGCGGCTGTGCCGGAAATGCAGGCATCAAACAATCAAAAGCAGTGCTTTGATATGTTGGTTGTCCGTTTAATGCATATTGCAGATATGCCATCTGTCACAGAAATATTACAAAATCAAAAAGTCCAACAACCCGCCACGCCGATTGCAAATGCCGCCCCGCAAACACAGCCACAATCAGTCGCCACACAAAAAAATCAGGTTATATCAAACGCAAATGAATTGGCGGCTGCGTTACAGGAATCCAAGGAAATTTTATTATATTCTTATTACACCAGTAACATAGAGGTTGTTGAAATGTCAGACGGTGAAATGAAATATTTTGACCGTCGTGGGGATGCTGATTTTGCATTCAAATTATCAAACTGGTTAAATGACAAAACGGGGCACGCATGGAAATTGGAACGATTAACCGATTCACCACACGTGCACACAATAACCGAACAAAAGAAAGAAGAACTGCAGGCTGACCCATTGGTTGCCAGCGCAATGGATTTATTCGCTGATGCTGAAATCGTTGGTGTAAAATAAATTAAACGGGGGAAATAATGATTCAAGAACGCGGCGCATCTATGATTGAAATTATTGGTGTGTTGGCAATTGCTGGCCTGATGAGTGCCGCTGCAATTGGAATGTACAACGTTATCAGAAACAACCAAGCGCGCAAAATCGCATCCATTGAATTGGAACAAATTGTAAAAAACACAGATTTGTTAATGGGAATGCGTGGTGATTATACCGGTTTATCAGTTGACTATTTGGTATCAGCGGGGGCACTGCAAAATACAAACGCGCCAATTGGTGGGGATGATTGGTCGGTTTCTGCAATTAATAATGGCACGGGATATTCCATTAATCTGACAGAATTGACCGAAGGCGAATGTCAATTTTTCACCACTACACCACCAAAATGGGCAACAAAAATATTGGTAAACAATGTTGCGATAACGAATAATGTATCTAATTGTTTTTCAACTGATACAAATGAAATTTCCTTTGTCGTGGAAAAACAGAAAAAACAGGAATAAATGACCACAGGAAAATTGTTTATTCTTCTGAATTTATTATTAATGGCTGGATGCACACAATATCACAGTCCGGCCCGCAATACGTGGCCACAATATTTGCGCGGGGCCAGTTTTACTGATATGACCGAAGTTGCACGCATTGCAAAACGTCCCGTTTTTTTGGGTGCGGGTGGCAAACTGATTAGTCAAATTGATGCACCCGCGGCACTGGATTATGGTGATAAAATTCAAAATGATACCGCAATCAGTGTGAATTATATGGCGGGTTTGGAATATGAATTATATGACGCACTGCGCAAGGCCGGCATTTCCGTACAACGCGCGGGAACTGATGTTGTTGTAATACTGGTGCGTGACGCAATTATGGAATTGAACGTTGGGGATATTTCTGCCGATGGTGCAGACACCCTGAAAACCATTGCAAAAATATTAAAAAAATATGATGCAACCTTTCTGGAAATTGCCGGATATACCGACGCCATGGCCACGCAACAGGCAAACGCATTGTCACTGGATATGGCCCAGCGGGTTGGTGTATTTTTATCACAACAGGGCGTAAATACCGCGCGTATGTTTATTGTTGGTCGTGGGGCCACGCGTCCCATCGCCGGTCAGGATGATATTGGGCGTCTGACCAACAGACGCGTTGAAATACGACTGGTTCCGGCGCGGTAATTTGGTATAACTTTCTTCTTTTACTTTCAGATTTTTATTGTTATACTGCCGGTATAACAAGTAAAAAAGGATGGAAATTATGGCAAATAAAACACAGGCCAATGGGGCTGTAAACAAGTATGTAAAAACTGGCGTTATTGCCGCAATTGTAATTGCTGTTGCTGCGTTGGGCATTTGGGGTATCAGTGCACTGCGCGGAAATTCCGGTGCATCAGTAGAAGAAGCAATGGAAACAGTTACCACCGATGCTGCAAATGCTGCTGATTTGCGTATCGCTGTAATTCGTATGGATGCAATTCAAACAGATGCCGCCGTTCTGAAGGATTTGACCGCACAACGCACAAAATATGAAAACGAATTGCGCGACGAATTGGAATCCAGACAGAAAGAATTAGAAGAAGAAAAGAAAGAAATTGAAAAATCACAGGATGTTTTGTCACGTGACGCGCTGCAACGTCGCATCGTTGATTATCAAAACCGCGTAACAGAACTGCAACGCGATTTGACAGAACGTGCACAAAGCATAGAGGTTGCTTTTCAAAAGGCATTAAATGAAGTTCAGGAAAAGCATTTGAACCCTATTATAGAGGGCGTAATTGCCAAGAAAAACCTGTCAATGGTAATTGATGGTCGCTTTACCCGTTTGGGCCAAAACGCCACTAATTTGGACATCACAAACGAAGTGATTTCCGCATTGGATAAAAAAGTATCCAAAGTAAAAATGGATACACCACAGGGTTTCTAAACTGAAATCTTTTATACAACCGCCCAATTGGGCGGTTTTTATATATAACATTTATTACTTTTAATTTTTAAAAAAACGGATATAATCCCGATATGTTAAACAAAATTAAATCTTGGTTTTTACCGGCGGCCACACAAACAACAGCCGGCGAATTGGCCGAAAAGTTCGGCTTGGAATTACGTGGGAATCCAAATACTGTTGTACGCGGCGTCGCACCAATTGCTGATGCAAGGGCGGGACAATTGGCTTTTTATTCCACAGAACAAAACAGTGCGGCATTTAAAATATTGCCCATAGAGGTTTTAAAAAACACCCGCGCCAGTGTTATTCTGGTTCAACCAGAACAGGCACATAATGCACCTGTGGGCGCAACGTTATTAATCACAGATACGCCACGTGGCAATATTGTAAAAATTTTGGGCGAAATTTATCGTGAACCACCGCGTTTTGGCATCAGTCGGCGCGCAACAATTGAACGCGGTGTATTTTTCCGTCGGCGCAGCAGTGTATATGTTGGTCAATATGCAACAATTGAACGCGGTGCGGTAATAGAGGAAAACGTTAAAATTTATGCCGGCGCGTATATCGGGCGCAATGTTACAATTGGCGCAAATACAATTATTCAAACCGGCGCACATATTGAAAACGCAACCATTGGCGCAGACTGTGTTATAAATGCCGGTGCAGTTATTGGCAAGGATGGTTTCGGATACACCCGCCAAAATGGTCACAATGTATTTATCCCACATGTTGGACGCGTTGTTATTGGTAATCGCGTATCGGTTGGTGCAAACACCTGTATTGACCGTGGCGCAATGACAGATACCAAAATAGGCGATGGGACAAAAATAGATAATTTATGCCAAATTGCCCATGGCGTTGTTGTGGGTTCTGAATGCTTTTTGGCATCTGGGGTTGGTTTGGCCGGTGGCGTTGTTGTTGGCGACAGGGTTTTATTGGCCGGTCAGGTTGGAATTGCAAACGGCGTACATATTGGCAACGATGCCGAAGTTGGCGCGCACAGTGGCGCATTCAGAAATATTCCAGATGGGGCACGCTTTATGGGGTATCCTGCGGGTCCGGGGACAGAATTTATGCGCCATTATGCATGGCTGCGAAAAAATGCTAAACATTAAAATAATAAACAGGAGTTTGATAAAATGATAGACGCAAAGGGTATTGAAAAAGTTATTCCACACCGTGGTGCAATGCGATTAATTGATGAAATTCGCGAATATAATGAAACCAGTGGCGTTGGTATCAAATATGTACGTGATGATGAATTTTGGTGCAGTGGTCATTTTCCTGATAATCCAATTATGCCGGGGGTTTTAACCATAGAGGCACTGGCACAAACCGCATGCTTTATTGCGTTGGCACGTTTGGGTGTAAATGATGGTAAAACGTTGGGATATTTTACCACAATGGAAAAAATCAAATTTTCACATATGGTAAAACCGGGGGATGTGCTGGAATTACACGTTGAATTAATTATGTCAAAAATGCGTTTGTATAAATTCCACGGCATCGCGATGGTCAGTGGCAAAAAAGTATCCGAAGCCACATTTACCGCCATTATGGATTCACAAAATCCATTGGAAAAACAAGTATAAGAAAAAAACAAAAAACCGCGATTTAATCGCGGTTTTTTATTTAATATTTATTACTGATTATTTAAATCAGATATTAAATTTTGGATTCTGTTAATACTGGCATTATCGCCCAATGCGGTTGCAATTGTATATGCAGATTCCAAATCACTGCGGGCCGCCGTTGTATTACCCAACGCCAAATTCAATGCAGCGGATTTTTCAAAATAATTCATCGCATTACCCGACAAATTTTCACGTTCAGCGGTGCTGACCGCGCCCTGAATTTGTTCCGATATAACACGAATCGCCGAACTGTAATCATTAACCGCATCAGCATAATTCCCCAATTGGGTGTATGCTTCGGCCCTGTCAGCGTATACAGTTGGATTAATTACACCATCTGGACGGGCCAAAGAATTTGTGTAATCGGCAACTGCGCCCTCGTAATTTTTCAGCCATAAATTTAATTGACCGCGTTTTGCATACAAATCACGCATTTGCAATACTTCTGATGGATTTGATGTTTGTGCCGCCAATGCATTGTTTATATCAGATACGGCCGCACTGTAATTTTCCAATCTGGTGTTCAATAAAGCACGGTCATAATATGCAACAGCATTCATTGAATCCATTTCAATGGCCGTGTCAAAATCAGCCAATGCGCGTCTGTAATCGGCGATTTGCATGTATGCTTCGCCGCGCAGGATGTACATTTCTGTGGTGGCATTGCCCGCATCAATCGCAGTTGTTAAATCAGCGATTGCATCCGTTATATTGCCGGAAACTAACTTGTCCTTGGCCATTGTGTAATAATCTGTTGGCTGTAACAGTGCCTCTTCTGTTATTTCCACGTTATTTGTGGCGGTTTCTGTTTTATTGTTGCCAACGTTCAGCCCCAATGTGAAAAACGCCGCCGCAATGAAAAACAAAATTATAAACCAATAAATATATATTGATACAGGATATGAATTAAAAGATGCCTGTTTAGGTTCAGTACGTGCGCCCCTGACCGATGCGGGACGTGCAGTGGCACTTTTTTTTACTGATTGCTTTTTATTGGTGGTATTTTTTTTCATAAAAACTCTCCCTTCCTGCTTATTTGGATTTTAGAGAGTTTTTAACAGCGCGTCAATTGTTTTCTGTTCTATTTTTTGAATTTTTCCAACTGATAAATTTCCCAGTTGCACCGGTCCAAATGATACGCGATGTAATTTTACCACAGGACTGGCACATGCGCGCAGGACGATGCGAACCTCGTTCTTTTTACCCTCGGTCACGCGGACACGCAATGTTTTATTATCAATCACTGCTATCTGCATGGGACGATATTTTATTCCATCAACAGTTATTCCACGACGCGCATTATTTAACCCAGTTTCATTTATTCTGGAAACAGTCGCAATATATTCACGCGGTATATGTGACGCAGGCAAGGTTAATTTGCGCGCCAATTCCCCATCATTTGTTAACAATAATAAACCTGTTGTTTTGAAATCCAATCGGCCAACATATTTCAAATTTTTATATTCACGCGACAGGCAATCATATATTGTTTTGCGCCCCATTGGGTCGCGCGTTGTTGTCATTGTGTTTATTGGTTTATGAAACGCATATAATTCAGTTGTATTTCGCGGTCTTAATATTTTTCCATCAATTGCAACACTGTCGCCATCCGCCACAAAAGTAACAGGCGATGTAACAACATTGCCGTTTAATGTAACGCGGCCGTCCGTAATTAAATTTTCAGCCACGCGGCGCGATGCCGCGCCAGATTCTGCAATAAATTTAGCAATGCGCATATTCATAAAACAATCCGACTGATTGCAATTGCGGCCGCCAATTCAGCGCGCAATATTGTTTTACCCAGTGAAATCCCAACCGCGCCAGCCGCGTCAAACGCCGCAAATTCCGCGGTGGAAAATCCGCCCTCGGGTCCGATAAAAATATATTTTTTATCGCGTGCCGTGGTTGGTAATTCCGCGCCGTATGCCGCGCGTTCATCTGCAAAAACAACATCCAATAAATTAACGTCTGAAAATTTTATTTCTGGTAAAATTTCCGGCACACTGTTGCGATTTGATTGTTCGGCGGATTCAATAATTATTTTTTTCATACGCGTCCAATTGATATGATTTGCAACGGTGTGTTCCGTTATTACCGGCTGAACAGCGTTCACGCCCAATTGCGTTGCCATTTTCAGTAAATCATCGGTATGTTTTATTGGTGCAAACATCAATATTAAATCGTTTGATGGGTCACTGTGTGCGGTTTTATCACCAATTGTTATAAACCGGCCATCATCAGACAGGGTTGCATTATATTCCGCACCACCGCCAAAGGCCAAAAAGTCACGCGTACGCATAACGCGCGATAAATAATGTGCCGTATCCGCCGGTGCGGGAATGGTTAAACCCGTTCTGATTTCGTTATTAATAAATACACGTGGGATATTTTTCATACAGTTTTTTTAATTCTGATTTATAATCGCCTAAAATTCTGATATAATCATAACACAATGGTTGAAAAGTTCAAGATTTTATCCGCCGGTGGCAAGTCCAAGGGACTGAATATATTCAAATCCAGCGCGTACAAAGAAACCCTGCGCGGGCCAATGGCTTCGTTGTTTTGGTCGCTGCGTTGGGCAATTGGGATATGGCTGGTTTGCGCGCTGGCGTTTGCATTATCGTTTTGGATTGAACATATTTGGCGGTATGGCTGGTCGCCCGCCACGGCCGATTGGACGGCAATATATTTCAAAAATATGCTGACCAGTGGGGGAATGTCGGTGTTGGCTGAAATTCCGGCTTGGTTTATGCGCACGTTGTTAAGAACTGATATTATGTGCATAACACCACTGTTGCCGATTATTGCATATTTCTTTATGGCGGACAGCACATTGGTCAAGGAATTTAACCCATACAGCAGTGATAAATTTGATGATAAATCGTCCAACAAAGCATCCAAGGAAGATATTGAAAAAATGGGTCTGCTGAAGGGCTTTATGATGGTGTTGGGATATTTCAAGAAAAAGCCATTAATGATGAATGAATGTTTATCTGCCCTGTGCGTTGCGCCCCCCGGAACCGGTAAAACACAAGGGGTCGTTTTGCCAACAATATTTGAATGCAACAATGTTTCAATGATTATTAACGACCCAAAGCCCGAATTGTATCAAAATTCGTCCGCATATCGTGCAACAATTGGGCCGGTATTCATTATGAACTGGGCGGGTCAGGATGACCCAGAACGCGGGATATATTATCCATCGTGGAATCCGCTGTCACCGGAACATGTGCCCTTTAATCAGGAACAGCGCGATTTGTACATTGATTCAATGTGCAATGTTTTGGTTCCGGACAAGCAATCTTCATCTGCGGACCCGCACTGGACAATATCTGGGCGTGCGGCGTTATCTGGTTTGGTGCAATTTATGGTATCCAAGGTTGAACGTGCCAAGGCTGATGATTACTTTTATGCACGCATAACATCCGGCACATTTGATGACGAGGATGCCGCCGTATTGGGTGATTATTATTTATCCATGATGAGTGACCCAAATGCATATGCCGCGTATGCAATGCTGCAACGTGGCGAATTAAACGCAATGAATTATGTTCATATTGGAACGTGGGAAAATATCCCAGACGCATGGCGTGGACGCGAGGCTTCATTATCAATGATTCTGGATTGGATAAATTCCAGTCAAATCAAAATGGCACAGGAAATGGAGGAACGCCGTCGTGCCGGTGACCAAATGGTGGCGTTGGCCGACCCAATGCATGATTTATTTATAAATGCCGTGAACGAGGCCCGCCAATACGCATACGCGCACCGCGCTGTTTTGGAATTAACACAATTGGCAAACACGCCCGACAAAGAACGTAGTTCTATTATTTCCACCGTGATGGAGGGGCTGTCCATATTCCGCAATGCGGCCGTGCGTAATCGCACCAGTCATTCTGATTTTCACTTTGCAGATTTGCGTGGATTGCGCGACCCACGTGATGGCAAAGTAAAGCCCGTTACCGTATATCTGTCAATCAATATGGTTGATGCCGAGGCTTTAAACCCAATCACCGGCATATTTATTGAATTGATGACAAATTTCCTGTTGGCAAACCCACCCGAGGCCGACCATGCCGGTGAAAAACTGGGGCCTTATCCTGTATTATTTGTATTGGATGAAATGCCCAAAATGCAAAAGTTACAGGCCGTAATTCAGGGGCCCGATTTGGGACGTGGGCAAAAAATATCATATCTGATTATTGGTCAGGATTTACACCAGATTCAGGAAAAATACGGTGCGGACGCCGCGGCAACCATTATATCCACCACCGCAGCCAAGGTTGTTCTGCGTCAAAATGACCCAGACACCGCCCGCAGATTTTCCGAAATGATGGGATATAAAATGAAAATCAAAACTGTCAAGGGGCCGGATGGCAAGGATAAAGAAGAAAAATCCGAAGAATTATTATACAGCCCCATGGACATTATGAAATTAGATGATAAAAAGCAACTGGTGATATATCAGGGATGGTATCATCGCCCGATTGAGGCCGACAAACAATATGCATTTAACGACCCGCGACTGGCCGGATATATGGCAATGGGGGCGTGCAGTCCATTGCCTGAATTTTTAATTCCATCACACCATGCGGCATTGGGATACGGTGGCAACCCACGTATGTACATTCCACAAACAAAAGAAATCAAAGAGTTGGAAAAAATAGAGAACAGATAACAGAGTACAGATAATAGAGTTCAGAAAACAGCCAAAACAATCAAACAAATTTAATCTGTTATCTGTTCTCTGAACTCTGTTTTCTAGAACGTCAATCGCAACCCAACTGCGCCAAACGGAGTTTCAGATGTTATTCCCAATGATGCCCACATATCTACATTTTCACTGTATTTATATCTGAATGACGCAATTGCAGTATGGTCCATATAATCATCCACATCATGATTCCAAATGCCAGTATCTGAAAAAATATATGTTAACGATATGCTGTAATTCAAAATGTCATAACTGATACCCGTGCCAACGGCCAAACCGTCTGATACCGGCCCAATCGGGTTTTCATCGTAAATTAATCGTGCAGTAACACCCCACATCCAACTGTTATATTGTAAATTCATACCACCAGAAATCTGTGCGCGCCAATCGGCATAAACGCGCGGGGTATATGCGTCTGTTCTGTATCCATCGGGACGCGACATAAATGACGCACCAAACGCGTATGCGGTTTTAATCTTGCCCGATGGCATACGTAACTTAATTCCCGTGTCCACCGCATAATCATAATGGTCGGTTAATCCAGATACTGACAGTCCATATTGCGCACGACCAATTGGCATTGTCGTATAATTCAGGCGCAAACCGCCCCGCCCCGTTGTTAATGTAGTATCGGATATCACCGGACCATTTGGGGTAATTTTTTTATAAAACAGTGGTTTATCATTTACGCGCAAACCGCCAACATCCGGCAATCCCACCCCCAATTTACGTGCAATGGAATCAGTTGCGCCAAATTCAATACGGCCAAATTTTCTGTTTTGCCAATATCCGAACGCTTCGCGCATAAATTTGTCTTCATCAACAGCGGCGGCATCAATGGCATAAACCAAGCCCAATTTATCAGAATTTGTTGCCTGATACGTCATTTCACCGCGCACACGCCAATCACCCACAAAATCAGGCGTGTCAAAGTCGGGTTCCAAAACACCCGCCGTGCCATATCCCGTCAGGCGCAATCCAAACCGGCCGTTATCATATTCCAGCGCACTGGCCGACGCAGGCACAGCAATTAACATCAATACCAATGCCGTCAAACCGGCCGTACGTTTATACAAATTCATTTATTTTGATTCCTTGGCTTCGGTTAATATTGCATCACGCAATTTGTTGTATGCGCGTTCTTCTATTTGACGGACACGTTCACGTGATATGCCATATTTCTGTGATAATGATTCCAATGTTACAACAGGGTCAGACAAACGGCGCGCGCGCAAAATTTCCCTGTCGCGTTCCGGCAATTCCGCCAAATGTTTGGTTAACAATTCATATCCACGACGGCGAAATTCCAATTGTTCCATATCTTCTTCTATGTTATTTTTTTCGTCAGACATATTTGATAACGCATCACGCGCATCATCATCAGAATGCACAGGCGCATTTAACGACACATCACGCGCAGACATACGCGTTGACATACGCCGAACATCGTTTTCCGGAACATTTAAATAATCTGCAATTTGTTTTGTTTGGTCATCAGACAAATTGCCGTCCATTATCCCCAATGCACGCCGTGCACGGTTCAGATTGAAAAACACACGCTTTTGATTTGCAGATGTGCCAATTTTTACAATAGACCAATTTTGCAAAATAGTTTCATATATTTCTGCACGAATCCAAAACATTGCATATGTGGAAAATCTGAAACCCTTGTCTGGGTCAAATTTTTGTAATGCCTGCATCAGGCCCATATTGCCACTGGCAATTAATTCTGCAAATGGAACGCCATAATTACGGAAATCATACGCAACAGACACAACCATACGCAAATGACTGGCCACCAGTTTTTCAGCAGCATCCCTGTCGCCATCAGTAACCCATTTTTTTGCGTATTTATATTCCTCTTCGGCGGACAAAATCGGAAATTTTTGTATATTTTGAATATACTGCGTCAGACTGGTTTCATCGTTTACCCCACGGGCAGCAACCAGACTTTGATTTTGTACAACCGGCAAAGCGTTCTTGATTTGCTTTTTCATAACTTTTATAGTATAGCAATAAAATAAGATTTATCAAGCCACCATAATACAGGAGAAATTTCAAATGGCATCCATTTTGGAAAGAAATAAAAAAATGAAACCCGTAAAAAAATCACGCGAAGATTATGCAGAAGATGCACTGTATCGCGAGGTATGGGAAGAAGTTAATAACGAAAAAACACAGGCTTTTATTAAAAAATATTCCAGATACATAATTGCAGGGGCGTTAACTGTAATGATTATCGCAACGGCGGTTGTTATTGGCGTGCGCACATATCGGGCACATAAAATGGCAATTGCGGAAAATTACGAATTGGCCGTACAAAATCTGGATTCAAATATGTTGGCGTCTGTTGCTGAAAATTCGGGTGGCGCAACGTCTGATTTGGCCCTGTTCCAAGCATACCTGTTGGATGGCAATATTGAACATCTGGAACAGTTGGCAAACAATGGCCATACGCATGACTTCCGCGATTTGGCACGGTTGCACATTGTTGGACTGCGTGGCGATGATATGAGTGCAGATGAAATGGCCAAATATTTATCACCATTGGATACTAAAAATTCGCCTTATTATTACACAGGTCGTCTGACATTGGCACAAAAATATTTGGCAGATGGTAATCAGGACGCGGCAAATAAAATTTTGGACGCAATTATAAATGACGCAGATGCGCCGGCATCTGTATCGGCCACCGCGCAAACACTGCGTTAAAAAACACACGGGGAAAAGAAAACTATGCGTAAAATTGCTGTACTGTGTTGTTGTTTGATGTTGGTTGGGGGATGCAGCGAACACGACCCTATATTATCAGGGGTTCGCACGCCTGTATTCGGCACAAATGAAGTAAAAATATTAAATACTGACATTACAAATCTGCCGGACAATATTGATACCAAATCAGCAACAGATTGTCCGTACACGCAAAATTCTGAAAATATAATTATGGACAATCAGGGCAGAAAAATATTCAGCGGTTTTCCAACAAATAATTCCGTGGCCAGCAATCAAAAACCTGTTTGCTCGCATGGATATGTGTATGCAGGCCTGACCACGGGCGAGGTTGTAAAAGTTGCACCAAACAGCAAAAAAGTTATGTGGGTTGCAGATGTATTTCGCCGCAGTAATATGACCGGTGGGGCGGCAATTGTTGATATTATCGCGCCATTGGTTATTAATGGTGACGCATTGTATGTTGGTGGTTTGGGGGATGCGTTTTGTCGTATAAATACCATATCTGGCGTAAAAAAGTGGTGTGCAACAATCGGTACGGCCGTGCCGTTTATTGTATCTGATAATGTAACTTTTGTTGTTGGTACGGACAATTATTTATATGCATTGCGTAACAGTGATGGGGTCGCATATTGGCGGACCGCAATAAAAAAGCAGGTTGCACCACAATATTCTGATAAAATCATTACGGTTGGTGATATAAAAATAAATGCAGAAAACGGCGAAATAATCAAATAAAAAATCCCCGCAGTTGCGGGGATTTTTATTTATTGTTGCTTACAGTAAACATGCCAATGTGGCACTGGTGTTTTTCAGCATAAACCAGCCAATGCGATAATCTGTTGCGTATATTGTGATTAAGAACAATGCCAATATAGAAATTACAATTATAACATTGCTGCGCTTGCCCCGCATACAATACAATGCGATATTATAGAACAAGAACAATACGTATGCATCGCCAATTAAACTGACAATCCATACAGATGTGCAATTAAACGCCAATGCATTTAACACCAATATTGCCGGATATACAAAAAATACAGATGCCAATCCCTTAATCGCGATTTCCCAATCACGTTCACCACCCGTTATTTCAGAAACCAGCATCATCAATCCACCCAGTACGAACAATAACGTAACCGCCAATACGGGCACAATTATTAATGCTGTAAATATAGAACCGATGGTTATTGTCGCCCCACCCAACAGGCGCATTAACAGTACCAAGCATCCGCCCAACAGGCCATAGATGAATGCTTTTAACATCGCCTCTTCCATGTTGCCGTCGGCAACAATTTTTGTGAAATAGCGTTTTGGATTTATTATCAAATCTTTGATATGCTTGAATCCTTTTTTAATTTTTTTCATCATTTCACACCCCCATTTGATTATTTATATTTTTGCTTTATAATTAAAAAAAATCAATGGAAAAAAGTTATGCCAAAACTGATAATTGCAGGCCGGCCTAATACCGGCAAATCAACTTTATTTAATGCCCTGACGGGGACACGCGATGCATTGGTGCATGACCGCCCCGGTGTTACGCGTGATGTCATCAGTGGTAATATGCGCGGATATGCGTGGACCGTTGTTGATACGGCCGGATTGGAAAATGCAAAATCCGGCATTGCGGCCGATTCAACAAATATGGCAATTGATGCAATTGCATCTGCTGATGCCGTGTTATTCGTTGTTGATGGTCGCGTTGGATTAACACCCGCAGATATGGATTGGGCACGCATATTACGTCGTAAAACACGTGTACCGGTATTATTGCTGGCCAACAAATCTGAATCTGGGAAACGTATGGCCGACATACACGAATTTTATAAACTGGGGTTTGGTGCACCGGCGACTGTTTCAGCCGAACACAAAACTGGGTTTGATGCGATATATGATTTTATCAATAAAATCGCCCCAGACGCGCAAAATGACAACACGGCCAATAACACACCACAAAAGTTAAAAATTGCCATTTTGGGCCAACCAAACGTTGGAAAATCCACATTGGTTAATTATGTTTTGGGTGAAAAACGTCAAATTGTTATGGATGCGCCGGGGATAACACGTGACACAGTAAAAATACCAACAAACTTTTATGGGCGCGATATCATATTAATGGATACGGCGGGTCTGCGGCGCAAGGCCGGTGTTACAGATGATGTTGAAACGCTGTCTGCGCTGAAATCATTGGACGCAATTGAAAAATCTGATGTTGTAATTTTGGTGGTTGATGCAACCAAAAATATTGAAAATCAGGCACTGGGTATTGCGTCGCGGGTTTATGATGCTGGGAAAATTTTATGTGTCGCATTAAACAAGTGGGATTTGGTTGCCCCTGAAATTCGTGATGAAAAATTATTAAAATTAAAACACCAATTTACAAATTCTTTTCATCAAATAATCAAACCGTTAATACTGGCCATATCTGCTGAAACTGGCACGGGGGTAAAAAATATGTTTCGCAGAATTTATGAACAGTGGGATACATCAAACACAGATGCACCAACCAGTTTAATTAACAGAATTATTGAAAAATTAATTGATGCGCGTCAGCCACCTATGTCACGGTTGAAACGCCCAATGAAAATAAAATTTGCACGGCAAACGGGACGTCATCCAATGAAAATTACAATAAATGTTGGTGGGGCATCTGATATACCAGAATCATATACACGTTATTTGCGGCGTGGTTTGGCAGATGCATTAAATTGGCAACATTTACCAATTGTAATTGAATACAAGAAAGATGAAAATCCATTTGATGATAAATAAAAACAACACCGTCCAAACGGGCGGTGTTTTTATATAACCATACTGATTAAGATTATAATTTTGCGCGAACCTCTTCTATCTCGTAACATTCAACACGGTCGCCCTCTTTTAAATCATTATATTTATCAAAAGACATACCAAATTCAACGCCCGCACCGGAAACTTCGCGCACTTCGTTCTTTTCACGGCGTAATTCGCCAATTTTGCCGTCGTATATAACAACATTGTTACGCAACAGGCGAACAAAGGCATCTTTCTTTATGACACCTTCGCTGATACGACAACCAGCAACGCGGACGCCCTTGCCAACGGTGAACAATGCAATCACATCGGCATATCCGATAAAGTTTTCCCTGCGTTCTGGGGCCAATTTTCCGGCCAAAATTTCTTTGATTTCATCCGTTATACGATAAACAACACTGTGATAACGAATGTCCACACCATTGTTACGCGCCATATCACGCACCGCTGCATCCGCACGAACATTAAACGCAATCACAACCGCACCCGATGCAGATGCCAAACGAATGTCACCTTCGGTAATTTGTCCAACACCAGATGACAGAATTTCAACAGAAGCCTTGTCCGTTTGAATATCTTTTAACATATCGGTGATGGCCTCTACACTGCCCTGAACGTCAGCACGCAGAACAATCGGTAACACCAATTTTTTATTTTCATCGCGCTTGGCGAATAATTCCTGTAAAGATGTGCGTTTAACAGCATTTGCCCTGTCACGTGCCTGTTGTGCGCGGTATGCGGCAACTTCACGGGTTTGAGCCTCGGTTTCCATAACGTGCAATTCGTCACCGGCACTGGGGACACTGTTTAATCCCAGCACAACAACAGGTTGACCGGCCTTGACAGATTTTACACGTTCGCCGGCGGAATTAATCAATCCGCGTACACGTCCATATGTTTCACCAACAACGAATACATCGCCTATCTTTAACGTACCCTGACGCATTAAAATGGTCGCCGTCGCCCCAAGGCCACGTTCCATCTTCGCCTCTACCACATATGCAACAGCGGGCATATCAAAGTCGGCACGCAAATCCATTATTTCAGCCTGTAACAAGATGGCCTCTTCCAATTTTTCCAGACCAATATGTTTTGTCGCGGAAATTTCCACACATTGAATATCGCCGCCCATATCTTCTACTTGGACCTCTTGCTGTAACAGGTCTGTTTTTACGCGTGTTGGGTCGGCATCTGGCAAATCAATTTTATTAATTGCAACGATAAATGGAACTTTGGCGGCACGAATATGGTTTATGGCCTCTATGGTTTGGGGCATTATGGAATCGTTTGCCGCCACAACCAACACAACAATATCAGCAATTTGCGCACCACGTGCACGCATTGCTGTAAAGGTTTCGTGACCGGGGGTGTCCAAAAATGTTATCATTGAACCGGATTTTGTTTTTACTTCGTACGCAGAAATATGTTGCGTAATACCGCCCGCTTCGCGTGCAGCAACATTTGCATGACGAAATGCGTCCAACAATGATGTTTTTCCATGGTCAACGTGTCCCACAACAGTCACAACAGGTGGACGTGGTTGCATATTTTCTGGATTTGGTTCGCGTTCCAATTGGTCTGCATATGGTTTTAATTCAACACGCTTTACCTTGGCCCCAAATTCTGATGCAATCAATTCAGCAGTATCTGCATCAATAGACTGATTCTGGGAAACCATCATTCCCATTTCCATTAATTTTTTGATAACGTTGCCAACTTTTTCTGCCATGGCGGCGGCCAAATCTTTGACCGTGATTGTATCGCCCAATGTGACGACATGTTCCACCTTTTGCGGGGCAGAAAATACAGCACGCGCCTTTTCACGGAAACGTTTTAATGACGCTTCGGACCGGCGACGGTTTGCGCCACGTAACGCAATTTCATCATCGTCATCATCACCACCAATCACAATATCGTGCAAGGAAATTTTTCCTGTCTTTTTAAAATCTTTCTTGGGATTACCAAATTTAGATTGACGTCCCATATCAGCATCTTCGTCATCGTGGGCTGATTTAGAACGCGATTGTGATTGCGCATGATTAAATTGTTTTCTGGGCTGGCCAGATTGCACAGATTGGGCGGCATTCACGCTTGGTTTTTCAACTGGCGTATCTGGCGTGTCTGTGGCGACATTTTCACGCGCAGCCAATTGTTCTTTGACCTGTTCGTATTCACGTGTTTCACGGGCTATTTCAGCCTCGCGCGCGGCACGTTGGGCGGCCTCGGCGGCGGCACGTTTTTTACGTTCCTCTTCGCGGGCACGGGCGGCCTCTAATACAGCGCGCAATTTATCATCAGCCGCATTGTGTGACGTGGCAGGCTGGGACGGTTCTTCGCGTAATTCTTTGCTGCCGGGGGCAACAACACGGCGGCGGCGTTCAACAAACACCGCATCGCCCTTTTTACTTTGAACCGCGTCAATAGTTACAGATTTTCCAAGTGTTAATGTCGCCATAAATAATACTCCGTTTATTATTCTTCACCCTGTGTAATGCCATAGACCATTTCACGTGCCTTCATAATTACACGACCGGCCAAGCGCGGACTCATGGTATCTTCGCCCAAGATTTCAATTAATTCATCGGTTGATAAATCCGCCAAATCAGACAAAGATTTTATCCCCGCATTACCCAACTGCATAATAATTGGACGTTTAATGAAATCAAAGTTCAACAAATCATCAGTCATACCCAATTTATGACCGTCGTCCTTGTATTGTTCTTCTTGCTTTTGCAAATATGACTTTGCACGATTTTGCAATTCTGTTGCCAATTCTGCGTTAAAGCCATCAATGCCCTCTAGTTCACTGATGTCAACGAATGCAATTTCTTCTATGGAACGGAAACCTTCTGTAACCAACAGGTGTGCCAACATTTCATCAACGTCCAATGCAGACATAAACAATTCTGTTTTTTCTTTTACTTCCTTGGCACGACGTTCTTGTTCGGTTTGTTCATTCATAACATCAATGTTCCAGCCTGTTAACTGGGATGCCAAACGGACGTTTTGACCACGACGGCCAATTGCCAATGACTGTTGGTCTTCGTTTACAACAACGGCCGCACTGCGTGTGTCTTCGTCAACAATGATTTTTGCAACTTTGGCCGGCTGCATTGCATTAACAATAAACACCGCTGGGTCATCAGAATACAAAATAACGTCAATCTTTTCACCATGGCATTCATTAATAACCGGTTGAATACGTGTTCCCTTGATACCAACGGTCATACCAACGGCATCAATTGATGGGTCTTGGGTTTCAACGGCAATTTTTGCGTGACTGCCGGGGGCACGGGCAACAGACTTGATTTTAATGATGCCTTCGTATATTTCTGGAACTTCCTGTACAAATAATTTTTCCATAAACATAGGATGTGTACGGGTTAAAAATATTTGTGGCCCAGTATTTGAACGCGCAACATCCATAATTAATGCACGCACACGGTCGCCAACCGCCAAACGTTCACCGGGGATTAATTCTGTGCCCTTGATATATCCTTCGGCTTTGCCATTTATATCAACAAATACATTGCCAAATTCAATACGTTTTACAATACCACTGACAATATCACCGATGTTATCCTTGAACTCTTCGTATTGACGGCCCTTTTCAGCATCACGAACACGGGCAGTCATAATTTGACGTGCCGTCTGAAATGCCATACGGCCAAATTCTGGTTCAGGCAAAGAATCTTCCACAATGTCACCAACCTGTGGGTTTTTGGCGTATTTTTTAGCCTGTGATACAGTTAACATTGTATTTGCATCGTATTCATCGCCCCGTGATTCAGGGGATTCAATAACTTCAAACAAACGTTTTACATGTATTGCACCGTTTTTTCTGTCTATTTCAGCCGTGATATTAAATTCTTCGCCATATTTATGTTTTGCGATTTTTGCGATGGCGGCCTCTAATGAATCAATAACTATTTCACGGTCTATTTGCTTTTCTTGGGCCAAAGAATCAATGGCCAACAGCAAATCTTGACGGGGCATAGAAACAAAAGACATTTGTTTTTTCTCCTTCAATTTGTGTTTTTGTGTCTATTTTTATTCATAAGGGCGGGGTCTTTCAACCCCGCCCTTAAAAAAACTTTTAAGAACATTCTTATTATTTTATCCGAATCGCATAAATGCAAGTAAATTCTGAATATTTCAATATATTGATAACCCAAGAATATATGCAAATATAATTTGACGGTATGGCTTTTGGGCTTTATACTGAATAAATATGAAAATACTGAACAGATACTTCACGCGTCAACTGGTCGCGATTTTTATAATGCTGTTGCTGGTGCTGACCGGACTGGCATGGATGTTGCAAATTATGTCCATGATGAAGTTTTTGTTAAATTATGGCGTGGAATTAACCAGTTTTTTGGGTTTAACATTATTAATGGTGCCATTTATTGTTTCTATTATTATCCCGTTTGTTACTTTTATTGCCATAATATTTGTTTACAACAAACTGATTTCAGATAATGAAATTACTGTTATGGCGGCGTCTGGTTTGTCGCCAAAGCAATTGGCACGACCGGCATTGGTTTTGGCGTTAATTCTGACGGTATTACATTTTATATTAAACGTATGGGTTGTACCGCAATCACAGGCGTTATTTTATTCCACACAATGGAATTTGCGCTATGGTTTGGCACATATGAAATTACAGGAATCTGCATTTACACAGATAACAGACGGTTTGGTCGTATACGTGGACAAGGTTTCTGGCCACGATTTAAGTCAGGTTATGTTATCCGATATGCGTGATGGGGATGCACCGGTTACCATTTTTGCTGAAAAAGGCAAACTGGTATCAACGCCACGTGGGCTGTCCATTGTTATGACAAATGGTTCATTACAGGCAAATGGCGACACATTAACAACCGGTACTTTTGACAGTTTTGACATGGATTTAAATGTTGCCGATAAAGATGGCGAAAATTCTTTCCGTGTTCGTCGTATTCCAACATCAATGTTGGTAAAATCTGTATTGGATTCGCCAAATGAAAAACAACATCAAATGGTTTTGGCGGAATTAAGCAGTCGTTTCTTTGGCCCGATTATGAATTTGATATTGGCGGCGTTATGTGCAACCATCTTGCTGCGTTCATCACTATTGCGCAGACGCGCCAGTTTTGCGCCCGCAGTTGCCGTGGCTGCAATGGCCGTGGTGATGTCGTTGTATATGTCAGCATCTAATATGATTGGCAGTGTAACAGAATTTTTACTGTTGGCGTTTGCTATTTTACTGGTGTTGGGCGGAATATTATATGCGTTGTTAAAAAAATGAGAAAATATTATTTATCTTTTATATTCTGCCTGTATCCTGCAATTGTCAATGCGGCATCTGTTGACGTTGAAACCCCAAAAACTATTACGGCTGATAAAATTGAATACGATGTAAAATCAGAAACAATTAAAACGTCTGGGGACACTGAAATCGTTAATCAAACCGGCCAGCGCATGACCCTGACTGATTCTTACCTGTCAAACAACGGCAAAAATATGGCCGGTAATGATATAAAATTATGGTTGGGTGACCACGTTTACATTGAATCGGATAACATTGTTCATCAGGGTGACGAAACCATCGCATATAACGCCTCTTTTACCGCATGCGATGATTGTGATGCATATGGGGACGCATGGCGAATTTCCACACGCAGAATTGTACACGATATGGAATCGCATATGTTGCGTTTTTTCAGTCCAGTGCTGCGTACATATGATATACCGGTGTTTTGGTTGCCTTTCTTTGAAATGCCTGACCCGTCTGTAAAATATAAAACAGGTTTTTTAATGCCTGATTTTGGTTCCACCAACAATATGGGAACGCAAATAAACATACCTTTGTATGTGAATTTTTCAGACACACACGATTTAACGTTTACTACATCTATTTTAACAAAAGAAAATCCTTTGTTCCAATTGGAACATCGGTTAAATCTGGACCATTCACAATATCGCACGTATGGCGCATATACCCATAATCGTATGGGCGAAGACAGATGGTACATATCCAATAATGACGTTATCGGGTTGGGTGAATATGCACGTGCAACAGTATTTTTGGAACGCGCATCTGATAAAACATTCCTGCAAAAATATGGATTTTATGATGACCAGCCTTACTTGGATTCCGGCGCGTCAATTGAACTGTTTGGGCAAAGTGGTTATGTTGTTGCCGATGCACATATATTCCAAGAATTAAGAAGTGGAAACCGTTATTATGCCACACCGTCGGGCAATATTTTGCCAAACATACGTGCAACATATCAGACCAAGCCTGTATTTAAGGAAACTTATTTTACATTGGATGCGGACGTATTGGGAATTTCTGGGGATGGCACATCTTCCCAACGTTTAATCGGTGATGTTCGCGTCATTTCACCGTGGACGTTATGGGGTGGCAACAGAATAACGGCCAGTATATCTGCACGTTACGATGTGTACAATTTTAACGACACGGATTTGGTGGACATGGCCAGTTTTTCAGGCCTGAAGGACAGATTTTTACCCAGTGGATATGTTGAATGGGGATTGCCTTTATTCCGCACCACCAGCGAATGGATACAGGTTATTGAACCACGCGCACGATTAACTGTTATGCGCGAAACAGACGAAAGTCAATTTGCAATAAACAATGATTCTGCGGGTGCATTTTTATCTGATACAACACTGTTTTCTGACAACCGGTTTTCTGGTTTTGATTTATGGGAAAATGGCACATATGCTGATTATGGTGTCAGTTATTCTGCATTTAATCAGGCCGGCCAAACGTTTGAGGTTTTTGTCGGTCAAACTTATGATTTCACAGCCCGTTTTCAAACAGATACAAACACTGGATTTCATAATGGCGCATCCGATTACGTGGGACGCCTTGAATATGACAATGCGGAATGGTTGGATTTTACAACCAGATTCAGACTGGACCAAGCAGATATGGCACTGCAACATATGGAAACATCTGCCATTATTGGAACTTCTGAAAATTTCTTAAAAGTTGGACATATTTGGTCACGTAAATTTATTGATACATATGCGAATAATGCGGAACAGGACAGTATAAACGAATTTATGGCGGGGATTGGTGTCCAATTGACTAACCGGTGGTCAGTGCGCTTTAATGCAGTATACAATGTCACGGACAACAGATTCCAACGTCATTCTGGGGGGGTATTCTATACCCATCCGTGCTATTATTTATCATTGGAATACCATCGTGATAATGCGATTAAAAATGACTATGTCGGGACAACATCATTTCAATTTAAATTTGGGATGAGTATTAATGGCCAACGATACTGATTTATAACAGGAAAGAGGGGATTTATATGAAAAAATTATTTGCGGTAATTTTGTCATGTATATTAAGTGCACCTGCAATTGCGGCGTCTGTTGTGGCAACTGTTAATGGAACACCTGTTACGGATGCTGATGTAACGGCACGTGTAACACTGATGAACAAACAGGGACAAACATCAACCGATAACAGACGCGTTGCATTGCAAAACATTATTGATGACAGTGTAAAATTGGCTTATGCACAAAATTTTGGCGTCAATCCGGATGATGAAACGGTTGATGCCGAATTGAAAAAAATGAATTTGGGTGATTTGTCTGCAACTGAACGTGAAATGGCGCGCACTGCCATGCGTGCAGAAATTGCATGGCAAATTATTGTTGCACGAACAATACTGCCGACAGTTGATGTAACGGACGCTGATATTGCAAATGAAAAAGATGAAATTGCACGTGCACAGGGTTTGCCAATTGAAATGACCATTATCAGATTGGTGGATATTCCGGCCGATGTGGCGGCAAAATTGACCAAGCCCACCAGTTGTGACGACGCAATGCAAATGGCACGTGATTTGGGTGGGGCACCACAAAAATTTACCGCCGTACAATATGAATTGGCAACAGATATTCGCAACCGTGTTGTAAATTTACCAAAACTGACATGGTCGCCAGTGGTTGACCGCAGTGTATTATTGGTATGCGATACTAAAAAAACAGAAGAGTACGGTAAACTGGACGATGTTATTGAACAAAATGCGTTGTTTAAACAATCTATGTTCATTGCAGACCAACAATTAAAACAACTGCGTCGCAAGGCGGTGGTTGTTATTAATGACGACAGATATGAATTATAAAAATATGAAACCGGTATTGTTTAATTTTACAGATGCTGAATTGACCGAATTTATAACTAAACTGGGCCAGCCTAAATTTCGTGCAACGCAAATTCGTGATTGGCTGAATCGTGGTGCGCCTGATTTTGCATCTATGAAAAATTTACCGGACGCGTTGCGTCGTGAATTGGATGCAAATGCGCAAACTTTGCCTGTGCGTGTGGTAAAAAAACTGGAATCATCTGATGGGCAAACAACTAAATTTTTATTGGAACTGGGGGATTGTGAACAAATAGAATGCGTTTTAATGCGTACCAGTTATGGTAACAGTGTTTGCGTCAGTTCACAGGCTGGATGTGCCATGGGTTGCAAATTCTGTGCCAGTACTTTGTTGGGATTAAAACGCAATTTAACCGTAAATGAAATATTTTCACAAATACTGGTTGCGCAATGGGAATTGCGTAATGACAGATTTTCAGACCGGCCAATTCGCCCAAACGGTGATGCAAACAATGGTGACGTATCCCATATTGTTGTTATGGGTACGGGCGAACCATTACAAAATACACAAAATGTTATTGGATTTATTGAACGCGCAAATTCAGATATGGGAATTGGATGGCGTAAAATTACAGTATCCACATGCGGAATTGTTTCTGGGATACGGGAATTAACCGCATGGGGACGGCCAATCAATCTGGCAATATCGTTGCACGCGCCAACCGATGAATTACGCAGCAAAATTATGCCTATAAACAACAAATATAAAATAAAAGATGTGCTGGACGCAGCATTTGAATTTTCCGCGCTGCATAATCGTCAATTAATGATAGAATACATATTGTTGGCGGTGCGCGGTGAAAACGGCAATGTGGAATTATTAAACTGTACGCCTGAATATGCTGAAAAATTATCTGAATTATTGCGGGGTAAAAACTGTATGGTGAATTTAATTCCATGGAACGCGGTTGACGAACGTGATTTTGTGTCGCCATCGGGCAACGCCGTTCACAGATTCCAAGATATACTGATTAAAAATGGTATACATACACGCATACGCCGTGAACGTGGCAATGATATCGGCAGTGCATGTGGCCAATTGCGATTAAAGCATAAATCAGAACAATAAAAACGCGCATTATGCGCGTTTTTTATTTCAATGGTGGACGTTGGGCTTTGATTTTTTTACGTACCCGTATAATCGGAATAAAACCAAACAAATATAACCATACATTGTGATTGTCCGTTGTATACCGCAGTGTCAGCAACGGCAAACAACCAAACAGTCTGTAATACCACACCCTGTATTTTTTACACGTCATACGCAATTCCAGTGTGGACATAAAGATATACGTATCCAATCTGGCACGATGGTAAAAATGCGACTGTAATCCACGCGTGGAACGTGTGGTCAGCATTGAATTTGGCCGACGTTTATATGTGTATATCGCATTTGGCACCAATACAATACGATTTGCATAATAAATCATTTTGGTCATTATTAATAAATCTTCGCAATATTTCATATCGGTTGGGAATGCAAAATGATTATAATTCCAAAATTCACGCCGAATTAAATACCGCCAACAATAACCATGCATATCAACGCCCGTTGCGTCTATTTTATCCTGTGGCAATGACAGTACTGTTTCACGGTCAAATACAATGCCATCGCCGGTCCAGCGTTCATGAATAAATCCCGCCACCGCAACATCAGATTCCGTGCGCGTTGCCGCGTCATACAAACATTGGTAAAAATCAGTGTTTATTATATCGTCTGCATCCATAAAGTGTATATATTCACCACGCGCCGCTGCAACCGCAGTATTACGCCCCACAGACAATCCCTGATTTGTTTCTGCGCGAATCGTCCGCAGATTAAATTTTGGATATTGTTCAGCATATATTGCGACTTCGTCGGCGGTTGCGTCCGTACAACCATCCAGATATACAATAACCTCTATATCCCGTGCGGGGAAAGTTTGCAACCGCACACAATCCAACGCTTGGCGAATATACTGCGCACAGTTATACGCCGGTATAATAACAGAAATTTTCATATAAAACGCCCCATAAGAAATGATTAAACCGCCACAGTAAATGGCGGTCGGGCGTTTTCAAAATCATAACACGATGACCCCGATGCTTTTGGTAAAACCTGTTGTATAACATCAGACACCCGACACCTGACGTCGGGCATACGATGCAAAATGCATCATCTGCTTATATGGATTACGATGCATATCGCACCGCGTGTTATGGGTTTTGAAAGACCCGAAGCCACATCCCTGTGGATTCAAACCAATCATAAACAATAAATAAAAATAAGGCAAGGAATATGAAATAAAAAACCACACCCCGCGGGGGCGTGTGAAAATCTTTGCCGTTGGGTGGTAAAAAAAAAGCCACACTTCGCGCAAGGCTTCGTGTGGCACTAAAATTTCTTAAACTCACTGCGTTCGTTAACGAAATTTTGTGGTGGATGTTGAGGGATTCCCTCGCACGGCGTTAATACCGCCGGCTGCGGGTATCCTCAATAGTTATTCGGTCTGCGCGTCGCTTGACCTTATATACTCGGATTCCCTCGCACGGCGTTAATATCGCCGGCTGCGGGGCATTCGTTCACGTACGCTGATGCGTACTGCACTCGCATTTTATTAAAATGCTCGCTGACTCATTGTCAAACACCCCGCGGGGGTTTTCGTCCCACATCCCCATGCACAAAATAAAATCGCCCATTGGGCGATTATGTTTTGTGGTGGATGTTGAGGGACTCAAACCCCCGACCCTCTCGGTGTAAACGAGATGCTCTAATCAACTGAGCTAAACATCCGAAACAGTGGCAGTATAATAAACCATTTTTTCCCACTTGTCCAGTTTTTTATTCTGTACCCTATTCCGGCAATGGAACACCGGCCGTGGCCGCGCCCATTACACGGTCAATTAATTCATCTGCCTTTTGTTTTGCATCATTATATGCGGCACTTACCAATTCTGCCACAGCCGCCGCACCACGCGACATTACATCATCACGAATTGTCAAATTTGCCAAATCATATTTACCAGTCATATCAATTATTACCGCACCGCCGTCGGCAATTCCCTTGACATGCATACTGGCCAGTTGATTTTGGGCATTATTAACTTTTTCCTGTAATGCATTGGCCTGTGCCAATAAAGTTTCCATATCCATTTCTTCTTTCCCCATTTGCGTTTATAAATGCGCCCATCGGGCGCATTTATTTGTTTACTTTATTTTTTTATTTCTTTGCCCGATTTTTGGTCAATTCCAACCATGGACATACGTGTTTTTCCACGCTTGTCCGCGCCCAAGAATCGTACAAATACTTTATCGCCCTCTTTATATCCGGCATCTTCTATTTTAGCAATGCGTTCGCCAGTAATTTCAGATATATGAACCATGGATTCAAAACCGTTCAATATCTTGACAAACAAGCCAAAATCTTTGACACCTGATACGACACCAGCATATATTTCACCAACTTCTGGTTCGGCAACAATGTCCTTTATCCGCGCGATTGCTGCATCAGCATCTTCCTTGGACGTGGCCATAATTTTTACTGTGCCGTCATCTTCTAAATCAATGGTGGTATTTGTGTCGCGTGTCAGGGCCTGAATAACAACACCGCCCTTGCCAATGACATCACGAACCTTGTCCGGATTGATTTTCATTGTGTACATTTGTGGTGCGTATTCAGATACCTGTGCACGTGGGGCTTTAATCGCTTTCTCAATCTTGCCCAAAATGTGCATACGGCCATCGCGCGCCTGTTCCAATGCGTGTTTCATAATTTCAAAGGTTATGGATGTAATTTTAATATCCATCTGCAGGGCGGTAATACCCTGTGATGTACCAGTAACCTTGAAATCCATATCGCCCAAGTGGTCTTCGTCACCCAAAATGTCGGTTAAAATGGCGTAATCATCACCCTCTTTAATCAATCCCATTGCGATACCGGCCACAGGACGCTTTAATGGCACACCGCCATCCATCATTGCCAATGTCGCGCCGCATGTTGTTGCCATGGATGACGAACCATTTGATTCCAAAATGTCAGACACAACACGCACGACATAGTCAAATTCGCTGCGCGATGGCATCATCGGGTGCAATGCACGCCATGCCAAATTACCGTGACCTATTTCACGACGACCGGGGGATTTTAATCCCTTGCATTCGCCAACAGAATATCCGGGGAAGTTATAGTTTAATATGAAATCGCGTTCTTCGGCCCCGTCCAGACTTTCAATTGGTAATGCATCCTTGCCACCACCCAATGTTAATGAAACCAAAGCCTGTGTTTCACCGCGGGTGAATAATGCAGAACCGTGTGCACGTGGTAATACGCCCAATTCAATTTCAATTGGACGAACTGTTTTATTATCACGCCCGTCAATACGTGGATGACCCGCCAAAATATTGCCACGCATAATACGTGCAGTAATATTTTCAACGATTTCGTCGGCCCATGATTCCAATGTTGATGTGGCCGTTTCTGTTTCAGGAAATAATTCCGCAATACGTGCCTTGGCCGCAGTATGAATTTGTGCCAAAGTGTCCAAACGAACCAACTTTTCCTTAATCTGTAATGCGGATTCAATATCACCAGCAAAAGATTCAAAATCTTGTTCCATTGCGATGTATTCAGCGGATTTTTCAGGTACGGCCCAACGTTCTTTGCCCGCTGCGTCCGCCAATTCATTAATTGCGTTAATAACAGTTTGCTGAGCATCAAAGCCAAATTTAACCGCGCCCAAAACTGTTTCTTCGTCCAATTCGCCGATTTCGGATTCAACCATTAACACGCCATCCTTGGTCGCGGCAACAACCAAATCCATTTCTGAATCTTCTGTGAATTTTTTGGATGGATTTAAAACATATTTACCATCTGCATAGCCAACACGCGCCGCACCAATTGGGCCAGCAAACGGAACACCAGATAATGCCAACGCCGCAGATGATGCAATCATTGCCAAAATATCAGGTTGATTCTTTTTATCATAAGAAAAAACCTGTGCCACTATTTGAACCTTGTTCTTAAAGGTTTCAGGAAACAACGGACGAATTGGGCGGTCAATCAAACGCGCAATCAATGTTTCACTGGTAGAGGCCTTGCCCTCGCGTCTGTCGCGTGAACCGGGGATACGACCAGCAGATGCAAACTTTTCCTGATAATCAACCGTCAAAGGAAAAAAATCCTGACCTTCTACTGCGGTCTTTTCTGCACAAACCGTTGCCAAAACCATTGTGCCACCCATTGTTGCCAAAACAGAACCATTGGCCTGCTTTGCCATACGGCCCGTTTCCAGACGCAATGTTTCATCACCGTACGGTATTTCAACCACAACCGGATTATTTAAATGTTTTTTTTCATCTTTGTTAAATAAACCAAATAACATATTTTTTTCTCCATATTTACTGCTTTTTTATTGCGAAGAAAAATCATTCGTTTTTGCATTCCAAATAAAATGCAAGAATGAATAATTTATCCTTCGCATTATGTGATTATAAAAGATATTTGCCCATATGCAAACTTTTTCGTTATACATTTTTTGCAGCAAAAACGGGGCAATGCCCCGTTAATTATTTACGCAGACCCAATTTCTTAATCAGTTCTTCGTATTCGGATACATTACGTTTTTTAATGTATGCCAATAATTTTTTACGACGGTTTACCATCAACAACAAACCACGTTTTGAATGTTGGTCTTTGTGATTGTTTTTCATATGTTCCGTCAAATTGCGAATGCGTTCTGTTAAAACAGCAACCTGTGACGCAGCAGAACCACCGTTATCCTTGTCAGTTGTTTTGTACGCCTGAATCAATTCGCTTTTCTTTTCTTTTGTAATGGACATTATCGTTTTCCTTTATCGTTAAATTGTTCGTTTTGGGCGCAACACGCCATCCGCAACCATTCCGATTCCGATAAATTCAGAACCACTGTACACACGGCGCAGACCATCCGCGTCACCCGTTTCAATAAATCCGCCATTCTTATATAACACGGCCGATTTATCATCCAGATTCCAAACCGGAATGTCCCCCAGTCCGAAATCAATTGGTTTCAGATATTGTCTGAAATCCCCACCATTATTAAACAGATTTTCCAAAAAATCAAGTTGTACTGCATTTTTTACACTGAAACCAATGCTTTCCGTACGGCGAATCATTGTAACAGTGGCCAATGTGCCACAAATTTTGGCAATATCACGTGCAATTGCACGCACATATGTCCCACGGGAACAACGTGTGCGAAATGTCCACACCGCGCCATTTATGTTCAATAAATTTAATGAATCAATATGCACATGGTGTGGCGGTAAATCAACTGCCCCACCCCGACGCGCCACATCATATGCACGCCGACCATTAATATGCACCGCACTGTATATTGGTGGAATTTGTTCAATATCACCAATTGACTGTGACACGGCCCGTTCAACCGCGGATTGTGACGGGATTATATCTGTTCGCGCAATTTCATGTCCCAATGCATCCAGCGTATCTGTTTCATAACCAAAAACGCATGAAAATTCATATTCTTTAACAGATGGGCGCGCCATTTCCACAAATGGAATCATTTTTGTTGCCGCCCCCAGCGCAATTGGCAATACCCCAGATGCCATTTCATCCAACGTGCCGATATGACCAAATGTACGTGCCCCAAACATCCGCGCAACAATACCAGCGGCGCGACGCGAAAACATACCAGACGGCTTGTCCAAAATTATCCAACCAGAATCCATTTTATCTGCGCTTTATTTGATATTTTTGACGATTCAGATATGTTAAAAACTTTACAAATTCCGAACGGCTTTCTTCTGTGCGTGGCCACAGTTGTTGCATATTTTGCAAATTTATTATGGCGTCTGCCATACCGCGGTGTAATTGAACTGTTTTATATTCGCGTCTTACCATTTTGCCATCCGTATCCGCAACATCCATTGGGATTTCTGCGATTATGCGATGGCCATCTGTACGTACCGAACGCCCAACTATAAAACGTGGTCCCCACTGTATGTTTGATTCGCAAAAATACCCGTCCAATGTAAATTCCAATTTAGTCCCCAATTGAAATTCTGGCAACCCAGTTTGCAGGCGTGAACATGTATGCGGACGCATAAAGTCAAAACCCGCCAAAAATTTCTGCAATTCTGACGGATTTCTGAACTCGCTGTAGGCTGGCTGATAAAATGGGGTTTTGAATACTATTAACGGGCGAACATACATACTTTTTCCTTTTATCCAAACAGGTTCAATTGAACACTGTGTTTTTGTGGTTCTGCAACACGGGGCTGCGACTTATCCGATGTTTTTCGTTCGGGTGCATTCTGTTGCGCAATTGATGTTTGGGCATCGTTACCGGTGTCACACAGTGTGTGATTGTGTGATTCCAGTCCATCCAGAACCTGTTGTGCACGGGCAACAACAGATGCCGGCATACCCGCCATTTTTGCAACCTGAATCCCATATGAACGATTTGCAACACCTGAAATTATTTTATGCATAAATATTATTTCGTTATTATGTTCGCGCACATCAATGGTCAAACAGGACACATTTTGCAACTGTCCCGCGTCATCACCAACCAGTGCGGTTAATTCATGATAATGCGTGGCAAATAAAGTTCGTGCACGCAGTTCGTCAACGTATTCCAAAACAGCCTGCGCAATGGCCATACCATCATATGTTGATGTGCCGCGACCTATTTCATCAAAAATTATAAAAGATTGCTTTGTCGCACGGCGCAAGATATTGGCGGTTTCACTCATTTCCACCATAAAGGTTGACTGGCCCGCCGCCAAGTTATCAGATGCACCAACGCGACTGAACAACTGGTCACAAATGCCAATTGTTGCACGCACTGCCGGCACAAACGACCCCAGATGCGCCAACACAACCAATAATGCATTTTGACGCAAATATGTTGACTTACCAGCCATATTTGGGCCTGTTAATAATGCAACCGATTTAACGTTTAAATTACAATCATTTTTAACAAAATTGTCACCCGTGCGACGCAGTACGAAATCAATCACCGGATGTCGGCCACCAACAACATCAAACGCAACATCATCGGTAATTTCAGGCCGCACCCATGAATATTTATCCGCCACAACGGCCAAAGAATACCAAGTGTCTAAATCCGCCAGCAAATCCGCCGTGGCCAATAAATCATCGGACGCGATGCGAATTTCATCAATCAGGTTGGATATTATTTCAGCCTCTATGGCGGCAGATTTTTCAGCGGCCGACCGCACATCATTATCCAAATCTATTAACCGCGCGGTTGTAAAACGCATATTACCGGACATTGTTTGACGATGTATAAAGCCCGATTCCGGTTGCATTAAAACATCTGCGCGTGCGGATGGAACTTCTATGAAATAGCCCAAAATATTATTATATTTTATTTTCAGGTTATGTATGCCGGTGGACGCGGCATATTCAGATTGCATACTGGCAATTGTTTCCTTGGCCCCGTGTGCCAAACCACGCATATTATCCAACGATGCATCAAAACCGGCGCGTACAACATTGCCATCACGGAAAAAAGTTGGCAATTCATCATTTAATGCCGAATTTAATTTTAATGCCAATTCATCATGCGTATTTATGTTCGCAAAACGCGCGGCCATTTCATCATCCAGACGTGCGCCCAACATTTTTGCATTTGGCAATTCAATCATAAAATCTGTTACGTGGCGCATATCACGTGGTGTACCACGGCCAGACAACAGACGTGATAAACTGCGCCCAACATCAGGCACAGACGATAACATATTTTCAACCGCGCCCGCGACATCCCTGTTCAAAACCATATGCCCAATGTGCGATTGCCGGCGATGTATTTCATTTACGTCCGCCGATAATGTGCGCAAATAAGAACGTAATTTACGTGCGCCCGCCGCTGTTTTAGTATTATCCAGCACATCAACCAAACACAGGCCGCCGTCATTCATTGGCGCATCTATTTCCAAACTTTTCCATGTGGCGGAATCAATCAATAACTGACGCCCAGACTTATATAAATAAGGCGCGCGGAATGTTATTGACGCGCCACGCTGGGTATTAAATAAATATCCGGCCAATAACTTAATTGCACTGTCATACGTTATGGCAATATTATCACCGGTGGCAACAGCACCGCCAAAAACACTGCCCACTATTTTATCAATATCCGCACGATGATACAATTTTTCATACACCGGCGTTGTTTTGAACACATCGCGCAGATGCATAATTGTTTCATTTTCAGCCAAGGGTTCTGGATAAATAACCTCGGCCGGATTGATGCGTACCAAATCATCCAATATATCAGCCGTGCGCCCAACAAAAAATTCACCGGTGGAAATATCACAACCCGCAATTTCAAATTGCTTGTCATCCGTTAAAATAACAGCAATTAAAAAATTAGAATTTTTTGGCGTTAATAAATTTTCATCTGTTAATGTTCCGGGGGTTAAAACACGAATGATTTTTCGGTCTATGAACTTGTGCCCGCGGGCCTTGGCCTGTGCAGGCGTTTCCATTTGTTCCACCAATGCAACACGAAAACCCGCGCGCACCAAACGACCAAAATAATTATCCGCCGCATGCCACGGAATCCCGCACATTGGAATATTTTCGCCGTCGCCATCAGTGCCACGCTGGGTCAGAACCAAACCCAAAGTGCGACTGATTGTTTTGGCGTCTTCAAAAAAAGCCTCGTAAAAATCACCCAAACGAAACATCAACAATGCGTCAGGGTTTTCGCCCTTCATATCAACGTATTGTTGCATAACTGGGGTTAATTTGCTTTTTTCAGCCACGATAAATCCATTATGCTTGTTGCGGGGTAACTTTTAATGTTTCAATTTTTAATTCGGCCTCTTTCAATAACTGTTCACAGTATGCCTTTAACTTAATTCCCTGTTCATATGCAGCCACAGAATCAGCCAACGGCAATTCGCCGGATTCCATTTTTTTTACCAGTTCTGTCAGTTGTTTATAAGCCTCTTCAAAAGATAATTTTTTTTCGTCCATAATATACCCTTCAAAATTATACAGAAACGATACAAAAATAATCCACAAAAGGCAAACAAAAATAGTTGCTGATTTCTCGTTACCGGCATTCGTGCTGGGTATGGTCACAGACCGATAACTTTTGCTGTTGATTTAACCGTCACCTGTGATATTATGAAATTGATATGGGGTATTCCCATATTGGGCTTAAGAACCCTTCACTATCGTCGGACACCGACGTAAAACAAATCCAACCATTATGGTTGGAGTGTGGTGAATATACTGAATAAACCACGCAATTATAGTGATTGTTCTTAAACTCCAACCACCTGAAAATTCCGGTGGTTTTCTTTATTCACAAACAAAAGAAAATGGAGATAAGAATATGAAAAAATATTTATTAATCACCGGCCTGATTTGCGCGGCCACAATCCCACCCGCCACGGCGGTTACAAAATATGTAGCCTTAACACCATCAACAACGTGTTCTAGTTTTTTTGGGCGGGATTCTGACTTTTCTGCAACATGTGATGGTACGTCTATTGAAGGGATTGCATTTTGTGGCTCGCAAAATGGTGGTTCAATGGGTGCAACAACTAATTATTATGTAGAAATATCTTATACATTGGATAACAATAAATATTGCTGGTGCAGAATGATTAGTCCGGCGGTTTCACAATGGGTATTTTCTAGATCATACAGCACAGCTGCTTCCTGTGCCACAAACTGTGCTTCTACATGTGCGTATAATTTGAGAGATGAAGCATCTATACGCGCTTCAATGTTTAGTAATTTATCTGACTAAACGGGGGGGATATGAAACGAATATCGGTTTTAATTATGGTAATTACGCCGGTTGGTGCATTTGCCATCGCACCGTCCACATCGTGCCCATCGGGTTATGTCGCGATAGAAGAAGAATATATGACAATTGCGGACGGTTCGTGTCCCACCGGATATACATCCACCGGTACGGCGGACAGTTGTTTGGTGGCGTCACCCGCCGGTTCATGCATTATGTATGCACCGGCAAACACCCAATATATTGACGAATCTGGAACATACGAATATACTGTCGCCTGTCCACTGGAATAAGCACGTCATACTGTGTCCCCCCCCCCTTGTCATTGCGAGGGAGGGCGCAGCCCGACCGTGGCAATCTATAGTAATGTATTTGCTGACGCAAATAAGTTTATATTAACTGGATTGCTTCGCTTTGCTCGCAATGAATCCGAGTATGTGAAAACAAGCGACAGCGCGGTTTGAACAAATACCGAGAATACGCACAGGGTACGCAGTACCCGAGCGACACATGCATAAAAAAATCACGAATTACCAGTAACAAAAACGGGGCAAGCGCCCCAGTTATTATTTTGCACGGGTTGGTGCAATTATTATTGATTTTGTTCGTTCGTCTGGCTTGGATTTAGATTCCAATGTCCCACGGTCGCCAACAATTTCCATAATGCGGGCAAATAATTCTGGGACTGCATCCTTGCCACGTGCCAGAACTTTTTTTGAACCACGGGTCATAACTGCAACCTTTACCTTGTTACCGTCGCCCAGAAATTCAAACACTTTCTTCATTTTGATGTTCAGGTCATTTTCTTCTATGAACGGTTTAACCCAAACCTCTTTCATTTCAACTGTTTTTTGATTTTTTCGGGCCTCGGACGCACGTTTTTTCTGTTCGTATTTATATTTACCATAATCCATTATTTTGGCAATTGGCGTTGTGCCATTTGAACTGATTTCCACCAAATCCAATCCCGCGTCCGCCGCCATCTGTAACGCATTAGATGTTGGCATTACGCCCAAATTTTGGCCGTTTTCATCAATTACCTGAACAGATTTTGCAAAAATCCGATTGTTTATGCGCGGTCCCGTATCCCGACGATTATCACGGTTAAATTGCGGTTTAATTGTATACTCCTTTTAATAACTTACGTAAAATTATTATCTATTTGTCAACACTTTTCAACAAATTTTGCAATATTTGCAATGCGGTCCATGCATCGCGTTTGGCAGCCGGTTTCAGCATCAAATAATTCGGATGATAAATTGGCATTACTGTTACACCATTTTCCAAAACCGTTGTCATACCATGCGCACGTGGCAGTTGAACATTTGCTGTTTCAGACGCCGCCAATGTGCCCAGTGTTAAAACAAAGCGCGGATTTAACATTTCCAATATTCTGGCCACAAATGGATGTGCCAAATCCAGTTCTGCACGTGTTGGTGTGCGTCCGCCGGGGGTGCGCCAAAATACCAGTGGCACAATGGACACGTTTTCACGCGACAATCCTATTGCCGTCAACATTTTATCCAATAATTCGCCCGCCGCACCCGATAAAATTGCGCCAGACGCATCATCATCCCCACTGGGGATGTCTGTTATAATAACTAAACCATTCGGGTTTGGCGCAATATGCGGCAAAACAACATTTGTTGCCCCACCCCGCAAAGGATGATTAAATTCAGAAATCATTCTGCACAACGCAGACATATTCGCAGGACGCGCCGCCATTGATTTAACTGTTTCAATGGAAATGGCCTGTTGTGGCGCAATTGGTGGCACAATTGATGTTTGTGTACGCCCCACATTACCAGTGGTTGTGGCGGTTTGATGCGGCCCAGATGTTTGCCCCGCCCCAGATACGGTTGCGGCGCGCGTTGCGGCCGCCAACATCAATGGTGTATCTGATATTTCCCATTGCACACCCGATAATACTAAATCACTTAAATCACAGTTGTTCATAAAGCCTTTTCCCTTGATTTTTCAAACCTTTTATTCTAAAATAGAACACGAGTAACAGAAACTCAAGGGAGTATTTTCATGAAAATAAAAAACTTTGCTATGTTGGCTGGGGTTGCAGGTTTGTTGGCCGCCTGTGGTGGTTCTACAATCGTTGAACCGGCTGATTTGAATGAACAACGCGTATTCTTTGCGTTTAATTCATCTGAAATTTCTGATGATGCACGTGACAACCTGTTGGGTCAGGCACTGTATATGAAGAATCACGAAGATGTTAAAATCCAAATTGCTGGTAACTGCGACGAACGTGGTTCAACAGAATACAACTTGGCTTTGGGCGCACGTCGTGCAAACGCAGCCAAGGAAGTATTGGTTAACGACGGTATTGATTCCGCACGTATTTCCACAATTTCATACGGTAAAGAACGCCCATTGGTCAAGGGTACTGGTGAAGAAGTTTGGAAATATAACCGTAACGCCACAACAACAGTTAAATAATTGTTGTAAAATATATACAAAAAACACCGGCAATTGCCGGTGTTTTTTTGTTATTTTTTATCCGATTTCCTGTATCAATAAAAATGCCGGTAAATGCCGGCATTTTTATATATTATTTGCTGGTTAATTTTTCAACCAAATCATGCAATTGCATACGTGTGGCAAAATTTAAAATTATTTGCCCTGCCCCGCCCCGCTTTTCACGCAGTTTGGCATTCACGCCCAATACTGTTGATATTTTTGATTCAATGTCATGCACCGTTTGTGCGTCTATTGTTTTGGCATTGTATGCGCGACTGGTTTGGCGGCGTGCAGTGTCACGAACCATTTTTTCTGTTTCCGCAACAGACAAATTATTATCAATAATTTTATGCGCCAATTCAGTCGGATTTTCCGCCACGGCAATTGTGCGCGCGTGTGATGCGGATATATCGCCCTGCTCCACCATATGCTTTACATCCGCCGGCAAAGAATCCAAACGCATAATGTTTCTGATATAACTTTCTGATTTACCAATTAAACGCGAAACATCGGACAATTCGTAACCGCATTTTTCCATCAGATTTTTATACGCATTTGATTCCTCTATTGGGTTTAAATTTTCGCGCTGTACATTTTCAATCAATGCAATTTCCATTGCATTTTCATTTGTTAACTGCTTTACCAACGCCGGAATTTCGGTCAGCCCCGCCAATTTACTGGCCCGCCAACGACGTTCACCCGCAACGATTTCATACATATATGGACGCCCACTGACCGCACGTAATAAAATCGGTTGTAAAACGCCCTTTTCCTTAATAGATGCCGCCAAATCAGACAATTCTGATTCAGTAAATGTTTTACGTGGCTGGTCCGGATTTGCCCCAATTTGCGCCAAGGGTATTTGCTTTACAACAACACGTTCAGCACCGGTTAATATGGATATATCTGGGATATTTCCCATTTCTTGTTTTAAATCGGCCAAACCACGTCCCAATCCAAATTTTGACATATCTTAATCCCCCTGTTCTAAACGTTCAACAACCTCGGTCGCGACACGCAAATATGCCTGTGCGCCGGATGAATTAAAATCATAAAATAATGCAGGCTTGCCATGACTGGGGGCTTCGGACACGCGAACATTACGCGGCACAACTGTTTTAAAAACAGAATCCCCAAATGTGTTACGAACATCATTTTCTGCATCACGGGTTAATGCATATCTTTTATCATACATTGTTAATAAAACACCCAAAATTTCCAGTTCTGGATTCCACTTGTTCTTTATTTCACGAATTGAATTTATTAAGTGACTGATACCTTCCAGTGCAAAAAATTCACACTGCAGCGGAATTATGACATTGTTTGCAGTTGTTAGCGCATTTAATGTTAAAAATCCCAATGCCGGCGGACAATCCAACAAGATATAATCATAATAATCATACAGTGGCATTAATGCATCACGCAATCTGTATTCACGATGTTCCATATCCAACAGGTCAACTTCGGCCCCAGCCAACGCCATTGACGATGGCATCAAATGCAATTCAGGCACAGATGTTGTTAAAATATTATCAGCAGCATTCGCCGTGCCCATAATTACACCGTACACACTTTGCGGATGTGCGGCACGCACAAAGCCCAACCCCGTACTGGCATTGCCCTGTGAATCCAAATCAACCAACAAAACGCGCTTTTTAATTGCGGCCAACGACGCACCCAAATTTATGGCAGTTGTTGTTTTACCAACCCCACCCTTTTGATTTGCAAATGCAATAATTTGTACCATTTATCCCGTCCATTAAATTAATTCTTTAACATTACAATAAATAGAATAAATCCACCGATTCGGTCAAGTCAATTATATTTACAAAATAAAAAATCAACTGTTATCAATATAATAAATGTTATTTCATATGAAATACAAACAGATTGACAAAAATATATTTTGGATTATTATACCTGTATGACTTTCAAAACACTCTATTTTTTAACAGCAACGTTTATTATGGGCTTTGGAACGGGCGCATATTTACATAATTTTACCGGAAATAAACACACGAAAAAGCCGGTAAATACCAGTATAAATATAAAGTATATTAATACAAGTATTCGCACACAAACAGATACAGTTCTGATTACGGATGAAATGCTGGCAAATCGTACAATTATTGCGGCCGGTGTTTTTATGCCACATGACGGTATAATAAAAATCAATTATTTAAAGCCGGCCAGTTCCACCCAACGAACGATATCTTTCTGTGAAACAAATAATCTGCAAATACCACTGGTACGCCGGCACGAGATTGAACATGCCCGCAAAGCAATATTAACAAAAAACATTTGGCATTATTCGCCCATTATCCGCGGACGAATCGCCAGCCAAAACGAAATTATTGCACCCGCCGCCGAAATAATAGAGGCACTGGATTACCGTTATCAAACGGGGCACGCGTTTCCCACACGTAAACCTTTTATTAAAAAGGCGGACCGTTTAATCACAAATATTGCATTACGTGATAAATTAAAATGGCCACTGGATTTCAACAACCCAAAACTGGCGGACATTATTATGCAATGCGCCACAGAACGATTTTTGGCTGAAACAAATCGCGGACTGTACAAAACAACAATCAAAGAAGCAATGTTGCACACAATACCGAACCGGTATATCACAAACGATATGTGCAAAATACAGCAAACACTTTGCTTTTATCCTGAATTTAATTTATGGGGGCCGCTGTGGCAATTTGAATCATTGAACGGCGATGTAAACATATGGGATAATGCCAGTCAAACACAAAAAGAAAAATTACTGCATGCAACAGATTCTGTTATACAACAAATTACCGGCAAAAACGCATATTTATTTGCAAGTGTAAAAACACGCTAATATCATATGGTTATTTATTATTTCATATGAAATTACCGGCCTTTTTGAACAATAATTATATACCCATCACCGGTTTTGGATGGAATTAATTTATAACTAAATTTATATTTACGACGCGCAACATCAATTTCAGCCGGTATTTCCCGACCTTTTAATAGATAAAGTGGATAATGTGTTTTGGCGGTGTAATCTAAAATTTTTATCAGTGGTGCAAATGCACGCGCGGTAAATACAGTTTTGTTATCGTGGGGCAGGGTGGCGATATAATTTTCAATCCGGCCATGATATATTGTTAAATTATCCAATTTTAATTCATCACGCACGGCGTTTAAGAATGCAACCTTTTTGCCAATAGATTCCGTACACGTAACACGCCATCCCAATATTGCCAAAACAACACCGGGGAATCCGGCCCCACTGCCCAAATCAATAACGTTTGCATTTGCCGGCAAAACATCGGCCAATTGGGCACTGTCCGCGAAATGACGTTTTTCTATATCATTCAGGGTGCTGGGCGCGACCAAATTCATACGCGACGACCAATCACGTAACATTTGTGCGTAACGGACAAATTTCTCTTTATTATTCATAAATATTATTGTAGCATATTTTTGGTATGAAAAAAGCACAAACATTATTTATTGGTGTCGCATTGGTTGCAGTTCTTGCCGTGATTGGTGGTGCTGTATGGTATCACGGCCATATTGCCGACACGTCAAAAACACATATTTATCCAGATACTCAATACGGTAACTTTTTGGCTGCACAACATGCTATTTACGTTAATGATTTTGACAGTGCGTCCAAATACGCCAATTTATTAACTGATGTTGATTATTCAATTGTACAATCAACTAAATTTTTAGCCGATTTTTTAAGTGGCCGTATGCCAGATGGCGTCATAGTACTGGAAGAGGAAAAAACAACCGCATCACGCCTGATTTATGATGCTTATTTGGCACAACAGGGCAAATGGGATGATTTGTATCAACGCCATAAAAAGGATGAATCTGCATTGGCCGCACCGTTGCGCATATGGTCATCTGTGGCAATTGGCAAAGAAAAAGACGCCATTAAATTTATAAAGGATTTACCCACGAACGAGGCATGGCAAAACTTTATCACCGGCCAAATTTATGCTGAAACTGATGATATTGATAAAGCCGCCGAATATTTTGCCAAGGTACGCGTTGATTTTATGAATATCAGCGATTATTTGTATGTAATGTCTTTTTACAAACATAATAATCTGAATGATGCGGCACAAAAACTGCACGATGATTTTACCGCACGTGCGGGCGGAATGTATATGCTGGATTATGCGGATGTTCCTGATTGGGAAATGTTTTCCGGCATTCAAAATGAATTGGCATTCAGTTTGGTGCAAACCGTATCACACACACAAATAATGATGTATTCTGATTTGGCAATGTTATTATTACGTTTTGCACAGGTCAGCAGTCCTGATTTCGGCAAAAACAGTGATGCAATTAATTATTATCTGGGGCAATTCTTTTATAATAATCATGGCGATTTTGAAAAATATTTTTCAAAAATATCATCCGACAGTCCTTTTTATCTGTTTGCAGTGATGAAAATCGCAGAAAGTAATAATGATATCGGGGCACTGGAAAAGGCAGTAAAACAAAATCCACTGTTTGTGCCGGCGGTAAATAAATTAATTGCATATAATGTCCAAAACGGTAACCGTCGCGCAGCATTGCGTACTGTAAATATGGCATTGGATGATGAAAACATAACTGAATATGGGCGCGCTTTTTTTATGAAGAGCAGGGCGCACATATATTATATGTTTGACGATTTAAAAGATGCACAAAACGATTTACACGAAGCATCACAAATAATGCCGCTGGATGGTGAAATTATGGCTTTACAGGCCAAAATTTGGGCCGCACAGGGGCGTGAAATTGAAAACGCATATGATTATGCAATGACATTGGTAAAGCAAGACCCAACCAGCATAATGGCATGGGATACGTTGGGCCGCGTTATTACTGTACGCGAAGGAATTGAACCGGCATTGGATGTATTGGAACGTGTCGGCGAGGTTTCTGCAACATGTTCATCACTGTTTGAACAACTGGGTGATTTATATGTTGCATCTGGTGACGAAAATCTGGCACGCGATGCGTACACACGTGCAATTGAATTATCTGATGATGGATTGGTTATCGTCCCACAGGTTCGTAAAAAATTAAGGGATTTAAAATGAAAATTGGTGTAATTGGTGCAGGCGCGTGGGGAACTGCGCTGGCTATTATTTGCGCACGTGGTGGCGCAGATGTTGTTTTATGGTCTTATGATGGTGGATACAAGGATTTTGATGGCGTACAAATGCCAGATAACATTACATTGACCAATGATATGGCAAATATCGGGGAATGCGAAACATGGTTAATTGTAACACCGGCGGCGTTCTTTCGCGAAACTTTGCACAAGGCCAAGGATGTATACAAAAACCAGCCTATTATCATTTGTACCAAGGGTGCAGAAAACACAACCGGTAATTTTATGTCAGAAATAATGGCCGACGAGTTACCAAATGTCACCGATTTTGGCGTACTGTCCGGTCCACAATTTGCAGCCGAAGTTGCCCGTGGTATTCCAACGGGTTCAACACTGGCGGGCACGGCACGCGCAATTGACGCGGGCAGGGCGGCGTTACATTTATTGCACATAAACCCCAGCAATGATGTTGTTGGTACGGAAATTTGTGGGGTTGGAAAAAATGCTGTTGCATTAATATGCGGATATAATTCCATTGCTGCGGCTGGTGAAAATGAACGCGCATTGATATTTACCCGCGCATGGAACGAAGTTATGCAAATCGGTCTGAAATGTGGTGCACAAATGCAAACTTTTCTGGATTTATGCGGCATAGGGGATTTGTTCCTGTCTGCAACATCCGCAACCAGTCGTAATTTTGCGGGCGGTATGGCCATTGCCCGTGGGGATGCGCCCGCCGGCACAGTAGAGGGCATATTTGCATTAAATGGATTAATTCGTCGCGCAGCGGCATTAAACGTTGATGTGCCTGTTTTAATTGAAATGCAACACCGAATGAATTTAGCATAAAAACGCCGGCAAATGCCGGTGTTTTTTATTTTATTTTTGTTTTGCAAATGGGCTGAAATGGTCAAATATGCGCGCGCGTATTTCATGCCACTGTGCATTTTTTATTAAATCATATTGAATGTGGTTTAATGGGCGGGGCGTGCCATTACTTGCGCGCCACTGTGCAGATATTTTTTTATCCGCATTTTCCCCCAATGTCACCCGACCAAATGAATCAAATGCCATTAAAACACGCGCATCACGCGTTAAAAACTTAAATTGTGGATAACTGTTCTGGGCGGCGTTCGGTAAATTTTTTGCGCGGCCACTGCTGAATAATACCGCATCAGCAGAAGGTTTTAATACCAATTGTTTTCCGGCAATATCAACCTCTGTCACTTTGTTACCTTTTTGCACAAACCCGCTGTTAATACGCACGCCCAACTGCATCAGTGTTTTTAATAATTCTGGATACATATGCGCATCATCCCCAAAAGAGGATAAATGCACCGCAGTATGCATATTTGGCCGTCGTGACAGTTGCTTTATAAACTGTGCACAGTTTTCCAAACTGTTTGGATGAAACCTGTCCAAAGACAATGATATTTGAAACTGGTATGGTGCATTGTTTGAAATAATATCCGCCAAATCATCATATATACGTGGCGCAAAAGACGTTTTTACCCAACCAGCATTTGTTTTAATATCTGTACCTATGTTATTTTGACCGCAAAAATCCAGCAAATTTCGTACGTAATTTTCATCACCAAATTTATACGCAGACATTATTTCGCCACCGGTAAAGACAACCTCTTGCGAAAAGGTGGGGTCGTTTATACCCTGTTGTATATAATATTTAATTATATCAGATGGAATGTATTCGTGTGGTTGGTCTGGGCCGGCATTTTCACAACAGTGCGCACATTTATACCAACACCAATTGGTTGTTTTAAATACCATCGCATATGGAAAACGACGCACTATCCCGCCAACCGGCAGAACTTTATCAATTAAATCAAAATATTTTATAATGATACGTGTAAGCATATCGCCAGTGTATTACAGAATTTTATTTTGTCAATTATATAAAAGTGCATATGGTTATTTCTGTGCATTGTTATATAAATTATCGGGGTGGGGTGGGGCGGAATTGGTAATTTATATATGACACAAAAACACCGGCAAATGCCGGTGTTTTTTATATTTAATGCCAGTTATTCATAACGCAAACTGTCAATTGGGTTTAATTTTGCAGCCTTCATTGCGGGCATTACACCGGATGCCAAACCAACCACAACCGCAACCGTCACAGACACAACAACCGGCCATGCACTGAAAGGAACATCATATCCCATAACGAATCGGCCAATTCCCTGTGACAGACCCACACCCAATATCAATCCGGCCATAGAACCCATAAAGGATATTAAAATAGCCTCGGCCAAGAATTGGGTTATTATATGACGTTCCCGTGCCCCGATGGCCTTGCGGATACCTATTTCACGGGTACGTTCTGCAACAGATACCAGCATCATATTCATAATACCAATTGACCCCACCAACAATGATACAGCCGCAATTGCAACCAACAGCATTGTCATATAACCGGTGACACTGTCCATGGCCTCCATAACCTGTTTCATATCCATAATTTGGAAATCATCGGCCTCGTCATCGGCCAAATCATGCCGGTCACGCAGCAGGGCGGTTATTTGTTCTATGACCAATGCGTTATCTGCACCTTCGTATAATTTCAGTGTAACCATACTGACTGAATTTGGAAAACGACTGCCCTGCAGACGCTTTTTCAGCGTGGTAACAGGAATAATTATCATATCGTCCTGACTGCCCATGGTGGAATCACCACGTTCCTTGGTCACACCAATAATTGTAAAAGGCATATTTTGAACACGGATTATTTCACCAACTGGATTTTCAGGCATATTTAATTCTTCGGCGGTTTGTGGCCCAATAACCGCATATGTAGAACCATTGCGCACCGCTGATTGATTAAAAAAGGTTCCGTATTTCATTTCCAGATTTTGAACCTGTTCATATCCGGGGTATGCACCAACCATTGATGTTGCCCAGTTCTGATTACCATAAATAACCTGTGCAGACGCATTTTGAACCGGACTGAACGCCGCAACATCGGGTAATTGGCCGATAAATTCAGCATCATCCATGGTCAGGGTTTGTCTGCTGCCGGTGCGAACACCCGCACTTTGCGCCGCGCCGGCACGTATTGTGATTGTATTTGTTCCCAGTGATGAAAATTGGTCATTAATTTGTTTGGACACCGTTTCACCAACAGCAACCATTATCACAACCGCCATAACACCAATAACAATACCCAAAACGGTCAAGAATGAACGAATTTTATTTCCGCTGATGGATAACCAAGATTCTTTTAATATATCGTTAAAAGTCATTTTTTTACCTGTTTTTATTATTTCTGTAATACGCGTTCATCACGTGGTACACGACCGTCATATGTAATACGGCCATCGTATATGTGAATTAAACGGTTTGAATATTGGGCGATTTCAAATTCATGGGTAATCATAACAATCGTAATGCCCATTTCCTGATTTAATTTTTTAAAAAAAGTTAAAATATCATTACCCATTTTACTGTCCAATGCACCGGTGGGTTCGTCCGCCAGAATTAATTTAGGGTCACCCGCCAATGCACGCGCAATTGCAACACGCTGTTTCATACCACCGGACAGTTGTGTTGGTAAATATGTTTCAAATTTTTCCAAACCGACGCGCTGTAACATTTCACGTGCACGACGCACACGTTCATCCATGGGCAATCCACGATACATTAATGGCAACATAACATTGTCCAGAACGCTGCGTTTGGCCAATAAATTAAATTGCTGAAATACAAATCCGATATATTCGTTACGAACCACCGCCAATTCATCAGACGTTAAATGTGTGACATCACGACCGTATAATTCGTATGTGCCACTGGTCGGTGTATCCAGCGCACCAATGATATTCATACACGTGGATTTACCACTGCCCGATGGGCCCATAATAGATACAAATTCACCCTGTTTTACGTCAAATGTGATATCAAACAAAACCTGTTGTTCACCACCCATTTCCAGTGGAAAACTTTTACAGATTTTTTTCATAGAAATAATTTTGACATCATTGTCTTGTTTCTGATTTTTTTTCATTAAACATTCTCTCTGATATTTTTTGGATAATTATATCATTTATGATGAAGTTTTCATAATTTTTTAATAGTAAAAAATAAACAGCCGGCAAATGCCGGCTGTTTATTTACATTAACGCGGTGGCCCCATACGCGCCGAACCGGACGATGCCAAACCATATCGTCCAAAGATTACACGGTCACCATCCTGAATTTCATCAGAAATAATTTCTGTTTCAGTTGCCGTAACCAAGCCCTTTTCATATGGGATTAAAACAATTGTTTGTTTGCCATCAACAACACGCTGGATTGCCAAATGGTCGGCAGGCGTTGCATCACCAGCATTTTCAACAATTCCGTCAAAAGAACGCAAAATTAATGCTGAATTTTGCACTTTCCATACATCATTACGTTCAGAAATCAGAATAGTTACAAAAGCAGTCATCCCCGGTTTCAAACGTAAATCACTGTTATCAACATCAATTACAACGGTGTACACAACAACGTTTGATGTAATTGTTGGTGATAAACGTACCTGACGAACAAAGCCTTCAAATGTTTGTGTTGGATATGCATCAACAGTAAATGTGACTGATTGACCCTCGGTAATCATACCGATGTCAGCCTCGGACACGGCGGTTTCAATTTGCATTTTTGATAAATCTTCGGCAATTTCAAACAAGTCCGGTGTTTGGAATGATGCCGCAACTGTTTGTCCAACGTCAACCTGACGTGAAATAACCGTACCATCAACAGGTGATGTAATCGTTGCATACCCCAGATTTGTTACCGCGCGGTCGTATTGCGATTGCATACGATTAACTGATTGTTCGGCCTGTTCATATGTTGTTTGTGATTGTTCCAAATCCGCCAAAGGAATATATCCTGCATCATACAATGTTTTGTTACGTTCATATTCACTTTTGGCATAATTACGTTGTGATTCTGCACTGACCAATGATGCCAACGCTTCGTCAACAGACGCCTGTAAAACAGACGGTTCAATTTTCAGCAAAACATCGCCCTTTTTAACCTTGGAATTATAATCAACGTATATTGCCTCTATTGTGCCACTGACCTGTGAACCAACGTTAATTGTATTCAGTGGTTGAATTTCACCGGTTGCAGTTACAACCTGACGCAGATTGCCACGCGAAATAGTTGCAGTTGCAAAACCAGAACCCTGATTATCATCACCACCCATAAAGTACACAAATCCACCAGCAACAATGATGAACAAAATAATCCACCATTTGCGACGGCGCACCCAATTCCAAAATTTATGTTGTTTTGGCTGTTGTTGTTGCTTATTCATTTGTTGATTCTCCCTCGTCCTTGATTAATCCCTCTTTTATATCGCCAATTGATAATGCCAATGCCGCACGTTTGGTAAACAAATCGTATTTAGCCGCATTATTTTGTTTGTGAGCATCGGCCAAATCAGCCAATGCCTGTTGCCAATCCAGCATGGTTGCTTTGCCAACCTTGTACATACCGGCGGTAACACTTTCTGTTTCCTTGGCCGATGCCAATAACGTTTCTGTTTGTTTTAATACAGTTTGTGCAGTTTTATAGTTCTGATATGCACTGAACACATCCAACATTGCGTTATCAACAGTCATACGTTCCTGTTCCTTGGCACGTTCATAACTGGCCTGTGCAGAACGAACACTGTACATATTTGAAAAGCCCGCAAATATTGGCATAGACGCACGAATACCGATACTGCCACTCCATTCATCTTGGCCGGCGTTATATACATCTGATGGAACATTATTCCAAGACAGGCTGCCACTGGCCGAAATAGATGGCAGATTTGATAAAAACGCGCTGTTTCTGCTGTGCCATGCAGCATCCTTGTTTGCAGATGCACGCAACAGGTCAGGGCGACGTTCACGCGCAATTTCAATTAATTCATCAATACTTTTGTTTTCTGATTCGGAACCAAAATCAGATGACATATCTGCAATCTGAATATCTTGGTCCGCGGGGAAAGACAATTTGGCCAGTAATGTACCCTTGGCAATTTCGCGGTTGTTTTTTGCACGTTCCAAATCCAAAATACTGCTGGCCAATGTAACGTCCGCCTTCAGAACATCGGCCTTGGCCACTGCACCGGCATTAAATTTTTTATCGGCGGTATCCTTGGCCGTTTTGGAAACCTGCATAACGGCGTTTGCGGTAAATACGTCTGCATCAGCGTTTAACAATGCATAATATGCACCAATTATACCATATACATAATTTTGCACAGATTCACTGTAATCAAAACCCGTGGCGCGCCATGTATCTATTAATCTGTTAACATCAGATAAACGTTTGCCAAAATCAAATATTAAATAAGATGCAGAAATTGATGCACCATATGACCAATCGTCAAATTCCCTGTTTCTGTATGGCAAACTGGCCGAACCAGAAACACTGACACTGGGCAAATATTGACCATAGCCCGCATTTTTATTAAAACGCGCTGATTCCAATGATAAATATGCAGATGCCGTTTCAGGATTACGGCACAATCCCAATTCAATAACCTGTTGCAGGGTTAATTCACCATCCGGCACGGTTGTCATGGTGCGGCAATTTTCATCCGTGGCCGCCATCAGTTGTGCCGGTATCAGGCACAACATACAAAATAACAGTTTTTTCATAAAAACACTCTCTCTTAATAAATTCTGAAAAACATATTTATACATATAATACAATTTTTCAGTTGAATTACAAATTTTTTTTGCCTAGTATGTGTTACACATATTTCAGATTGGCCTGATGGCAGAGTGGTTATGCAGAGGACTGCAAATCCTTGTATGCCGGTTCGATTCCGACTCAGGCCTCCAAAATAAAACACTCAAGTTTATTGGGTGTTTTTTTGATATTTGTATTTTTTTTGTTTTGGTGTATTATCTGGCTATGATTAATTCTGTAACATTGACTAATTTTCGCAATCATAAATTATGCCGCATTCAAACCCACGGCCAGCGCAATGTTATAATAACCGGCCCAAACGGGGCGGGCAAAACCGCCGTATTGGAAGCGGTATCAATGCTGGGGGGGGACCGTGGTTTGCGTGGCGCACCAATGACAGATATTGCACGCTTCGGTGGCGATGGCGGTTTTTCTGTGTTTGCACTGTTAAATGATGATACGGAAATATCTGTTTATTTTACAGCCGGCGATTCAAATCGTCGTGCGCGAATTGATGGTGACAATGCAACATTGGCTGATTTATCCACGCAATTGCGCACAATATGGTTAACCCCACGAGAGGATAGATTATTTGTTGATGCAGCATCTGACAGGCGCGCTTTCTTTGACAGATTAACCGGCAGTTTTGATGCCACACATTCGGGACGCGTGGCCAGATTGTCTAAATTAATGTCTGAACGCGCATTTGCACTGAAAAACGGAAATGACGCGCGTTGGTTGGATGCGCTGGATGCACAAATATCTGGTCTGGCGGTGGCGGTGGCGTATGCACGAATTATGTATGCGGGCGAATTAAACTATTTTTTATCTGATTGCGCGGTAACTGTTTCGGGAATGGTTGAACAAATGCTGATTGATGGCACAGGGGCCACAGCAGCAGAACGTCAATATACAGAATATTTGCACAGTGCACGTGAATTAATTGCAGACAAAATGATTGTTGACGGTCCGCATAAATCTGATTTTGGTGTATTTAATAAAATGTTAAATTTACCAGCGGCATTAACCAGCACCGGCCAACAAAAAACAGTATTATTAAATTTAATTTTGGCACATGCAAAATTAATGCATACAAAAACAAACCGTCGCCCACTGATATTACTGGACGAAGCGGCCGCACATTTGGATGCAAATGCACGCGCCAAATTATTTGCCGATTTGGGGGCGGCCGACGCACAGGTTTGGGCAACAGGGTTGGATGCAAATGTTTTTGCAGATGTTCCGAATGCAGTATTTGTTACTTGCAACGATGGTGAAATAAATAATATACTGTGGTCAGGACAAAAAAATGAGTAAAATAGATTATCAAACTTTATTAGACAATGCCCTGAAATCTGTGGTCAGAGAGGCACTGATTCACGCACAATTTAACGGGTTGGGGGACGGTACACATTTTTATATTACATTTAAAACACGTGCGGCTGGTGTTGTTTTGCCTGACTTTTTGCGCATTCGTTATCCTGATATTATGACGATTGTATTACAATATTCTTATAATAATCTGCACGTATCGGACAAAGAATTTGGTGTTCAATTAACTTTTGATGGTCGCCCGTTCTTTATTCGTGTGCCTTTTTCAGCATTGGTGGAATTTAAAGACCCATCTGTTGATTTTATGTTATCTTTTCATCCAAAAAATGTTCCGGCGGCGGATAATGATATGGAATTGCCATTGGACGAAAAACCAGACACAGTACCAGACAACGGTCGCGTTGTTTCATTGGACGAATTTAGAAAGAAAAGAAATCAATAAGTTATATTATTACGGTTGATAAAAGCATTTTTCGTCTTCCGTAATAACCCAAGTACCAGTTTCATCGTCCATATTACCACAATAAGGAAGCCAGCATCCATCTATTCCTTGTTTATTTCCTATTTTGCTTCTTCCATAACAATCTGTCCAATCATCAGAAACTCTGGGACAGCTTGTACACCCAATATCAAGATTCTGAGGTTCATACCACTCCATATAACATCCGTCATCACACCCAACATCTGTTTCAAATTCATAATTGCAAGTTGTTGAAAACTCACCGCTATCATAAACTCTGATATTAGTCCTTTTTACCGTACAATAGCTGCTATACTCCCAGTCATTTACAGTTGAATAACACTGACACACACCACAGGCTGGTTCTGCTTCCTGATATGACATTCTGTACACAAATCCAGTTGACGAAGATGACACTATACATTCTGTATCACTTGAACTTTTACACGCATCCAAACGATTATAAACGCTATTAGTACTTTCATAACCAGGCCCACAATTACAGTAATAGAGTGTAGGTGTCCCCACCGCAAATGCCGCATCACACAAAAATAAGCTAATTAAACATAATTTTTTCTTCATAGTATTTCCCCTATTTTTTGCAAAAAATGCAAATAAAAACGCCGCCTGACTAATGGCGGTTGGAGGTTGATAACTATTGAAGTAATAGCGTCGTTTATTCATATATATCACGACCCTCCAACCTGCAACGCTTAGTTGGAGTAAATGTTTTATGTCGTTTCCGACAACTTCAGAGGTTATCACGCCCCGCATTGGTAGTCGTCCAGTGCAATAAGTATTATTGCAATATAAAGCAATAAAATCTAGACAAAAAAAATCCCAAATAAAAAACTGGCAAATGCCAGTTTTTTTAATACATTGTCTGTAATATGTGTTTGTTCTTATCCAAACTGGATAACATTTGGCCCGAACCACGCGCAACACATGCCAATGGGTCATCAACCAAAAATACCGGTAATCCAGTTGCAGCGCGAATCGCCGCATCCAAACCACGCAACAATGAACCACCACCGGTCATCGCAATACCCAAATCTGCAATATCAGCAGATAATTCAGGTGGTGTTAATTCCAATGCCTGACGCACTGTATTTACAATTTTGGACACGGTTTGCGCCAATGCAGATGCAACCTGTGATTCTGTAATAACTGTTTCACGCGGTGTGCCGGACAATAAATCGCGCCCCTTTATCTTCATTGTTAATTCATTTGCCTTGTCCTTTGGTGAAATGGCGTTACCGATGCGTTTTTTAATATCTTCGGCGGTATTTTCACCAATTAACAGATTCTTGTTTTTGCGAACAAAATCAATTATATCCAAATCCATTTGGTCGCCAGCCGTACGAACAGCATTTGAATATACAATTCCCCCCAGTGACATAACTGCAACCTCGGTCGTGCCGCCGCCAATATCCAACACCATTGAACCAACAGGCTTTTCCACCGGCAGACCCGCACCAATCGCGGCAGCGGTTGATTCTTCTACTATATATACCTTGCGTGCGCCGGCGGCGTCTGCAGCCTCTTGGATAGCGCGACGTTCCACCTGTGTTGCACATGATGGCACACAAATAATAATTAACGGGGCGGCCAATGGGTTTCTGTGATGTACCTTGCGTATGAAATATTTTATCATTTCTTCGGCCACTTCAAAGTCAGCAATAACGCCGTCGCGCAATGGGCGCACCGCAGTTATTGAACCGGGGGTACGACCAAACATTTGCTTGGCCTCTTTACCAACAGCCAGTATTTCCTTGCGTCCCAATAATCTGTTTTCAGCAACCGCCACCACAGACGGTTCATTTAAAACAATTCCGCGACCCTTTACATAAATCAAAGTATTTGCAGTACCCAAATCAATGGCCATGTCTGCAGAAAAGAATTTCATCAGCCAATTGTACATAATTTTCCCCTAATGTAGTGATTTTTCTTGAACTATAAATCGTGATAATGAAAAAATCAAGCCGCCATACATTATTTTATGTTTTTTATTTGATTATCCTGATATTTTGATATTATAAAACCCATTATGAGAAATACTATAAAAAAGCACCAAGATTTTTTGATACAGGACAATGACATTAATGCCAGATGTTCTTTCTTCTTTATACGTGCGCGGGCGGCCAAAATTGATGGCGATGCACGTTATGGTCTGATTGTTACAAAACGCCTGTTTAAATTCGCAGTTGACAGAAATCGCGCAAAACGGTTATTGCGCGACTGGATTCGTTTTAATGAAAAACATATGTGCAATGATTTAGATTATATCTTTATCGCACGTCATGGCATACTTGATGCGTCACGCACAGATGGCCGCGTTGCCATGCGCAAGGCACTGAATTATATCAAGCGAACACATGCAAAAACAAAATAACAGTTTACTGGCACGTTGTGCCATTTATATGGTACGAATGTATCAGGTGTGTATTTCCCCCTTTATCGGTGGGCGTGCGGCATGCCGGTTTATTCCAACGTGCAGTGAATACACACGTCAGGCAATTGAAAAATATGGTCCGTGGCGGGGAATGATGCTGGGGATACGCAGGATTCTGCGCTGCAGACCGGCGGGTGGGTTCGGTTACGACCCCGTCCCTTGACATCCGGCCTGATTATGGTAAAATTTCAGGCACATTGAACAGTTAAGTACATTTTATAAAAAGTTTAAATATAAAAGGATATAAAAATGTCATTTCGTGCAACCGTTGAATCTATGTCTAAAATCATGGATGAAATGGGTATTACAGAATTGGATTTGGAACGTCAGTTTTTATTCGGCGTATATCGTAAACATATTCATTTATCTAAACAACAGGGCGGTGCAACCGTCGCCATGCCGAATTTCCCAGTATCCGCAGAATCAAAAAATACTAACAGTGAACCTGCGGCATCTGAAAATAATGAAATCAGTGGATATGCATTAAAGTCACCAATGGTTGGGGTTGCTTATTTGGCACCAGAACCGGGGGCAAAACCATTCACATCGGTTGGCGCACAAATCAAGGCTGGTGATACAGTCGCGTTAATAGAGGCAATGAAAACATTTAACCCAATCAAATCTGACAAAGATGGCGTGGTCAAAGAAATATTGGTTTCCGACGGTCAGGCCGTTGAATTTGACCAACCTATTATTGTTATTGAATAATAAAAGCAACGATATAAAAAATGTCACAAATAAAAAAAGTTTTAATTGCAAATCGTGGCGAAATTGCGTTGCGTATTATTCGCGCGTGCCGCGATATGGGTATTCGTACTGTTGCGGTTTATTCAACTGTTGATAAAAACGCAATGCATGTACAGTTGGCGGACGAATCTGTCTGTATTGGCCCCGGACCGTCCAAGGATTCTTATCTGAACGAATCTGCGATTTTAACGGCTGCGTTATTAACAAATGCTGATGCGATTCACCCCGGATATGGATTTTTATCTGAACGTGCTGATTTTGCACAAAAGGTTGAACAACACGGTCTGATATGGATTGGGCCATCGGCCGCAATGATTGAAAAAATGGGGGACAAGGTTAACGCCAAACAAACCGCCATTAAATGCGGTCTGCCGGTTGTTCCGGGGTCTGATGGTGCGGTTGAAACACTGGAAGACGCATATGCGTGGGCCGAAAAAATTGGATACCCCGTTATGTTAAAGGCCGCCGCCGGTGGTGGTGGACGCGGTATTCGCCCTGTTATGAATGCAGAACAATTGGCCGAAGCGTTTCAAATGACCAAGAACGAGGCTAAATCCGGTTTTGGTGACGATACGCTGTATATGGAAAAATTGTTAATGCATCCGCGTCATATTGAATTTCAGGTTTTGGGCGATAAACACGGCAATGTTGTGATTTTTGGTGAACGCGATTGTTCACTGCAGCGCAAAAACCAAAAGGTGATGGAGGAATGCCCCGCCGCAATACTGACCCAGAAACAACGCGACGATATGATTGAAATTTGTAAAAACGCCGCCAAGAAAATGGGATATGTAAATGCGGGTACTTTTGAATTTATGTTTGAAGACGGTAAATTCTATTTTCTGGAAATGAATACCCGTCTGCAGGTGGAACATCCGGTAACTGAAATGGTTTATGGAATTGATTTGGTACGTGAACAAATTCGTGTTGCGGCCGGTGAAAAGTTGGGTTATACACAATCCAATGTTATTCCGCACGGTCACGCAATTGAATTTCGTATCAATGCAGAAGACCCTGAAACATTTATTCCAAATCCGGGGAAAATTACGCTGTATGCGCCGTCTGGGGGATTGGGCGTACGTGTGGACAGCGCGGTTTACACTGGATACACCATTCCGCCAACATATGATTCAATGATTGCAAAATTAATTGTTCATGCACAATCCAGACCCGCATGTATTATGCGTGCATCACGTGCGTTGGATGAATTTGTAATAGAGGGTGTAAAAACAACCATCCCATTACAACAAAAATTGTTAAACAACCGTGATGTAAAAACATTGAACTTTGACAATCATTGGTTGGAATCATTCTTGAAATCTGAACGCGAGAAAGCGGAAAAGAAAAAGTCGTCCAAACAGACGAATAAAAAACAGTCTGAAACATCGGATTCAGATAAAGAATAAAATAACAAAACAGGCCGGCAAACGCTGGCCAATTTGTTTGAACCGCGGGATAACGACGGTACAAAACTAATTTAATATTGCAATCTGAATTTTGTTTGGTATAATCACGCGGGTAATGACAGGGATATTTTTACCTGACATACATTTTGAAACGGTTTCGGGTGGTTAGCTCAGTTGGTTAGAGCGTTACGTTGACATCGTAAAGGTCGTTGGTTCGAGTCCAATACCACCCACCACCCTTCGCCAAGGCTTCGGGTGGCAGGCCACCGCAAGACATAATATAAAAATTAAGTTATAAAAAATGATGCGAATGTATAATTAATTTTAATAAAAAATTCTGACGGGATTCATGGGTGCCCCGTTGGGCACCCATATATTTTTACAAAAGGGCATAAATAATGACAACAAGCAATAAAAAACAAAAATATTTAATTACATCCGCATTGCCGTATGTAAATGGCGAACTGCATTTGGGGCATTTGGTGGGATGTTGGTTGCCGTCTGACGTATATGCACGTTTTTGTCGTGCGCGTGGGCGCGATGTTTTATATGTTTGTGGGGCTGATGAACACGGTACACCGGCCGTTGTTGGTGCAATGAAAGAGAATATGCCCATTTTGGAATACAACAATAAATACTATGAACGGCAACTGCGTGCAGTGCGCGATTTTAATTTATCATTTGACCTGTATGGTCGCACACACACCAAATTACAGGAAAAATTAATACATGAACTGTTTAACCGTTTGGACAGTTTGGGATTAATAGAAGAACGTGAAACACTGCAGCCTTTTTCCGTTGATGACAATATGTTTCTGGCAGACAGACAATTGGTTGGAACATGTCCAAAATGCGGATATGACAATGCACGTGGTGACCAATGTGATAATTGCAGTGCAACATATGACGCATCTGAACTAATTAATCCGCGCAGTACAATTTCTGGCAGTACGAATATTGAAATGCGGCCAACAAAAAATCTGTTTTTCTTGGCATCACGTGTACAGGGCGTATGGCGCGAATGGTTAAAATCACATGCACCAAAATGGTCACGCACCGCCGCAGCAATTGCACAGGGTTGGGCAAATGATGAACTGCGTGATACGTCCATTACCCGTGATTTGCCGTGGGGCATTTCTGTTAACAAGGACGGATACGAAAACAAAGTTTTTTATGTATGGTTTGACGCACCGTGGGGATATGTTTCTATTTCACAGGCCGCAACCGATGATTGGGCGTCTTGGTGGAAAAATGATGATTGTTATTATGCACAATTTATGGGCAAGGATAATGTTAAATTCCATGCCGTATTTTTCCCTGAACAACAATTGGCCATGAACGAGGGCTGGAAAACAGTGGATATGTTAAAATCTATGAATTTCCTGAACTTTGAGGGCGGCAAATTTTCTAAATCACAAAATCGTGGGGTGTTTTTAAGTGACGCTGTATCCGTTGCGCCGGCAGATGCATGGCGTTATGCATTAATGGCGTCGGCCCCAGAAACGGATGATACGAATTTTACTTTTGAACGTTTTGCCGATATTGTGAACAAGGATTTAAATGGTATGTTGGGGAATTTTGTATCCCGCGTTTGCAAATTAACAAATAAAAACTTTGGCGATACTGTGCCGGCCGCTGGTGCACATAATGCAGACATTGAATCACAAATAAATGAAAAATTGCGCGAATTAACAACCGCGTTGGATGCGTGCGAATTTCGCGCTGCAATTGTCGCGTTACGTTCACTGTACGCAATTGGCAATGAATATATGACGGTGCATGAACCATGGACATTGGTAAAAAACGGTGATATGAATACCGCAGGCGCGATATTAAACACCTGTTTTCAATTAATTGATTTATATGCGCGTGTATCCGCACCATTTATACCAAATGCAGCCGAAAAAATGCGCGACATATTTGTTGATACAAATTTAGATTTATCATGGCCAACTGAATACGCGCCACGTATCACAGATGGTGCAAAATTTACCGTGCCTGAAAATCTGTTTTCACGCCTAGATGATGAAACTGTTGCAAAACTGACGGCGCAATATGCACCAAAAACCGATGATACACCACAACCAACCGTGGCAAAGATTGTTGATGTACGTCAACATCCAACACGTGAAAATCTGCATATTTTAACGGTGGACGACGGGGTAAATCACGAATTACAAATTGTATGTGGTGCACCGAATGTACGCGCCGGTATGATTGGCGTATTGGCACCAATTGGTTGCGTGTTACATGGCTCTAAAAAGCCCATCGTTCAACGCACTGTTGCAGGTACTGAATCATATGGGATGATGTGCAGTGCCGCTGAATTAGGTGTTGGCGAAAATGCAGAGGACCTGATTGAATTGGGGGACGATGCCACAATCGGCAGTGTTTATAAAAAATAAAGGTAAAATATGTTTGACAGAAAAATATATATTAATTTAAATGAACAAAATTTCGCATTCAGTTGCAATATGTGTAAATCTTTTAAATCATGCAAGGGTGCAGAACAATGCAAGTTGCTGGAATACATATCTGCCAGATTGCCGAACGTATATTTCACATTAAACCAAAACAAACCGAACATTATTATTAAATCTGATAATATGGAACAGGCTGAAACGATTATTTTACGTGCAATAAAGTTACGTAATATTAATCGCATACGATAAAGTAAAAATGAAACTGGTGTTAATGTCGTGTTGTGCGCCATGCAGTGCGGGCGCGATAAAGCAATTGGCGGATGGTGAAATACCAAACGTTGATGATTTTATTGTGCTGTTTTTTAACCCTAATATTTTTCCGGCCGCTGAATATGATAAAAGATTGGCCGAACAAATACGGTACTGTGAACAATTTGGGGTTAAATACGCCATTGGTGAATATGACCACGTCGCGTGGCGGGATGCTGTGCGTGGAATGGAAAATGAACCTGAACGTGGTGCACGATGCAGTATATGCTTTCAATTTCGTTTTGAATATGCACGTCGGTGGGCCACAGAACACGGATATGACGCGGTAACATCTGTGTTTGGTGTATCGCGTCACAAAAGTCAATCACAGGTTGACGATGCCGGTAACAATGCATTGGGTGCACAATATATTCCAATTAAATGGGATGAAGAATTACGTCAACAAATTGGACGTGCATCTGATTTTTATCGGCAAAATTATTGTGGGTGTGAATTTTCAATGCGCCCAACGCGCGATAAAAATAATGCAGAAAAACAAAAAATTATCCCCATCAGATAATATTTGCGCATAACGTATTTCAATTCTATAATTACCACGATGTAAAAGGAGTGTATATGTCATCTGTACTTGTTTTCCCCGGTCAGGGTTCTCAATCGGTCGGTATGGGGCGTGAATTATATGATAATAATCCAGACGCACGTGCCGTGTTTGACGAAGTGGACGATGCGTTAAATCAAAAATTGTCTGATATTATCTTTAACGGGCCAATGGATGAATTAACGTTAACAACAAATGTTCAGCCTGCAATTATGGCTGTGTCAATTGCTATGCTGCGTGCATCAGGCACAGAACTGACAGAATATGTTGCGGGGCATTCGTTGGGTGAATATACCGCATTGTGTGCGGCCGGCGCATTATCGGTTGGCGATACGGCAAAATTATTACGCCTGCGTGGGGATGCAATGCAACGCGCAGTACCGGTTGGTGCGGGATTAACCGCGGTAATTTTAGGGCTGACCATTGAACAGGTGCGTGAAATATGTGCAAAAACTGACTGTGATGTGGCAAACGATAATTCCCCCGGTCAGGTTGTTATTTCTGGTGCACGCGATATAGTAGAAAAAACAATGGTACTGGCCAAAGAGGCAGGCGCAAAACGCGCAATGCCATTGGCACTGTCCGTGCCGGTACATTGCCGCATTCAGGCACAGGCCGCAGATGAAATGCGTGCAGCACTGGAAAACATAGAAATAAAAACACCACGGGCAATTTTAATTTCTAATAAAACTGCCGCGCCTATGACCGACCCGACTGAAATAAAAGAAGCGTTAATATACCAAATTACGCATGGTGTGCGGTGGCGTGAATCCGTGTTGAAAATGCATGAATTGGGAATCACAGAAACCATAGAGGTTGGCCCCGGTGCAGTATTGACCGGACTGACCCCACGCATATGTCCAGAAATGACAGCAAAAAAATTGGAGATATAAAATGTTTGATTTAACAGGTAAAGTTGCATTAATTACTGGCGCAACCGGTGGTATCGGTGGCGCAATCGCAAAACGTATGAAACAGGCCGGCGCAACCGTTGTTGTGACTGGGCGCAGTATGGATAAATTGGATGCACAGTTTGATAATTCATATATCAAAATTCCAATTGATTTGGCATCTGACAGTGGCGCAATTGATTTGGTTGCATCCACAATTGATACAGCCGGCAAAATTGACATTGTTGTTAACAATGCCGGCATTACCAAAGATACACTGTTAATGCGTATGTCAGACGAACAATTTAACGATGTAATTAATACTAACCTGCGTTCTTGTTTCAAAATATGTCGCGCGGTTATTATGCCAATGATGAAAAATCGCAGTGGTCGCATTATTAATATGGCATCTATTATTGGTGCAATTGGTGGTGCAGGACAGGCGAACTATGCCGCGTCCAAGGGTGGTATGATTGCAATGACTAAATCCATCGCGGCCGAGGTTGGTTCACGTGGTATCACTGCAAACTGTATTGCACCGGGGTTCATTAAAACCCCAATGACAGACGTATTATCTGATGATTTGAAAAAATCATATTTGGCACAAATCCCAGCGGGACGCTTTGGCGAACCAGATGATATTGCGTATGCATGTGTATTTTTGGCATCTGATGAATCATCATACATCAATGGTCAGGTTTTACACATAAACGGTGGTATGGGACGGTTCTAATCAATGACTGAATTTGATGTGATTGTTATTGGTGGTGGACACGCAGGAACCGAAGCCGCCGCCGCCGCCGCCAGACGTGGTGCACGCACATTGTTAATAACACAATGTGCGACTGATTTAGGTGCAATGTCTTGTAACCCCAGTATAGGTGGGGCCGGAAAATCCCAAATGGTTGCAGAAATAGATGCATTGGGCGGGGTTATGGGGCGTGCGGCTGATGCGGCCGGCATTCATTTTCGTACGCTGAATGCATCACATGGCGCAGCAACCCAAGCGTTACGTGCGCAAATAGACAGAAATCTGTATCACAATGCAATCACACAAATTCTGAATAATTATAAAAATTTGACCCTGCAATTTGAACCCGTTGACAGTTTGGATATTGAACGCAAAGTTATAAACAATAAATATTCAGCGCGTGCAATTGTGTTGACGACGGGAACTTTCCTGCGCGGATTGGTAACACGTGGTACGGAAAAAATTCCTTCTGGTCGTATGATGGATGATGGAAAATATCAGGCGGCTGATAAAAATATATCGGGCGTATTGGCGAATGCTGGGTTTAAATTAATGCGTCTGAAAACAGGAACGCCCGCACGTATATATCGTGATTCTGTTGATTTTTCTGTATGTGAACTGCAACGGGGTGACACACCACATGATTGGTTCAGTGCACCAAATCCGGCAAATAATTATGATGCTGTTTGCTATATCACGCATACAAATCAACAAACACATGATATAATTCGTGAAAATATTAGTAATGCCCCAATGTATAATGGCGATATTCAGGGCACAGGCCCACGATATTGCCCCAGCATAGAAGACAAGGTTATGCGTTTTCCAGAACATACATCACATCATGTTTTTCTGGAACCCGAGGGACTGGACAGTGACTTAATTTACCCAAACGGTATTTCAACCAGTTTCGGCGCAGATATACAGGATAAATGGATTCGCACAATCCCAGCACTGGAAAACGCACGTATTGCACGTTATGGATATGCAATTGAATATGATGCAATTGATGCACGCGCATTGCGCAGCACGCTGGAATCCAAAGACATATCAGGTTTATTCTTTGCGGGACAAATAAATGGCACATCTGGATATGAAGAGGCCGCCGCACAGGGCATTGTTGCGGGTGCAAATGCGGGCGCATATGCACTGGGGTTGCCGCCGGTGCAATTGGACAGAACAAACGCAATGATTGGTGTGTTGATTGATGACATAACAACATTGGGTGTGGATGAGCCGTATCGTATGTTTACATCACGTGCGGAATATCGTCTGCGGTTGCGTGCGGATAATGCAATTGCACGACTGGGCGATATGGCGGTGACATTGGGGTTGTTGGATGCCGCCGCGCGGGATGAAAAATATGCGTATCGCGCCGATAAAATTCGCGAAAATGACAAATTCTATGCCGGATATATCCAGCGCAATGAACGTGAAATTGCCGCATACCGTCGTGATGCCGCATTAAAAATTCCAACCAATTTTGAATATCGTGGTTTGGCCGGTCTGACCAATGAATTGGTTGAAAAATTAACCGCCACGCGGCCGGAAAATATCGCGGAATTATCCCGTATATCTGGAATGACACCAGCCGGCATTATGGTTGTACTGCGCAAAATTAAATGTGGAAATTAATATAAACATATATTATTATATGCGCATGCGCCGGTTTAGCTCAGCTGGTAGAGCATCTCATTCGTAATGAGGGGGTCGTAGGTTCAAGTCCTATAACCGGCACCAGATAAAGATTTTAGTATATGAGTAAGGCAACAATAATTATTATAAAATAATCCCGCACATGCGCTTCTGCACGTGGCTGGGGCGCATAGGCGCCCGTTTTTTATAAGCACAAGGAGTAATTAACCATGGCATATCCAAAGACTGATACAAAGGCTAACTTTCCAGAACTGGAACATAAAATACTGGAATTTTGGCGTAAAGATGATACGTTCCATAAATCTTTAAATCAAACCAAATTGGGGCATCCTTTTTCATTCTATGATGGGCCACCGTTTGCAAATAATTTGCCACACTGGGGGCATTTGGGTGTTTCTGCTGTCAAGGATATGGTTGGTCGTTATCAAACAATGCGTGGTCGTCATGTTGTGCGTGAACTGGGGTGGGATTGCCATGGATTGCCCGCCGAACAGTCTGTTGAAAAAAAACAACACAGACAGGCCAAGGATATTGTTGCCAGTGATGGTATTGCTGCCTTTTGTGATATGTGTCGTGCGGATGTTTTAACATATTCAAATGAATGGCTGAAGTTTATTGAACGCATTGGTCGTTGGGTTGATGGTGGCGATGCCAAGGGTTATCGCACCATGGATAAAAACTATATGGAATCTGTTATTTGGGCAATCAAGGAATTATATAATCGCGGTTTATTGTACAAGGATTATCGTGTTAATCCATATGACTGGAAACTGGGCACTGTATTATCTAATTCCGAGGCATCATCTGAATATATGGATGTTGTTGATGATGCAATAACAGTATGGTTTGAACTGGAAACAGGTGACCGCGTGTTGGCGTGGACAACAACACCGTGGACTTTGCCGGCAAATTCTGCATTGGCGGTAAATCCAAATATGAAATATCTGCGTATGCGTGACAGCGATGGTGCGGTTTATATTATTGCTGAATCACGTCTGGGGGCGTATGAAAAGCAATTTGCAAACGCGGAAAAAATTGGTGAAATTATGGGGACTGAATTGGTTGGCCTGCATTATACACCATTGTTTGATTATTATGTGGGAAAATCTGATTTGTTATATCAGGTTATACCGGCAGACTATGTTTCCGACAGTGATGGTACTGGTATTGTGCATATTGCGCCCGCATATGGCGAAGATGACTTTTGGGCGGCAAAAAACATTGATGCTAAATTCCCAGTAATTTTAAATGTTGATGATTATGGAAACTTTACCAATGAAGTACGCGATTGGGCCGGTGAAAATATATTCACAGCCAATCCTGAAATTATTCAACATCTGCGCGAAAATGGGCATTTGGTAAAGAAAGAGCAGTACAAGCATTCTTATCCATATGGGCCACGCAGCAAAGAAAAGTTAATTTATCGTGCAACTGATTCATGGTATATTGATGTACCAAAGATTCGTGAACGATTAATTGAAAACACAAAAAAATACACACATTGGACTTCTGCTGGTGACAGATTTTTATCGTGGATAGAGGGCGCACGCCCATGGTCTGTGTCACGCAATCGTTTCTGGGGAACACCACTGCCAATATGGGAAAAAGATGGTGAATACAAGGTATTTGGTTCTATTGCGGAAATAGAAGATTTCTTTGGCGAAAAGATTGATGACCTGCATCGTCCAACATTGGATAAATTAACCAAAGATGGTTGGACACGTATTCCAGATGTTTTGGACTGTTGGGTTGAATCCGGTTCTATGCCGTTTGCGTCGTTGCATTATCCGTTTGAAAATGCTGACAAGTTCCAAGAAACTTTCCCAGCAGATTATATCATAGAGGGCCAAGACCAAACACGTGGGTGGTTTTATTCGTTAATGGTGTTGGCGACCGCTTTGTTTGACCAGCCTGCATTCAAAACAGTGTCTGTTAACGGTATGGTGGTTGATGATAATAAAAAGAAAATGTCTAAATCACTGGGGAATTTTGTTAACCCATCTGAACAGATTGAAAAATATGGTGCGGATGCAGTGCGACTGTTTATATTGGGTTCTAATTTCCTGAAGGCTGAACCGGTTGGCATTGATATGGCCGGCAAGGTATTTTCTGAATCAACAAAAACGATATTAACACCACTGTGGAATGCGTATCACTTCTTTACATTATATGCGAATGCAGGAAATATTACTGCGCGTGAAAATGTAAATTCTGAAAATGTATTGGATAAATACATTATCGCGGAATTAAATGAACTGGTTTCAGTTGTTGGGGGCGCATTGGATGAATATAAACCAGATGTGGCAATCAAAGAAATTGTTCGTTTCTTGGACGTGCTGAATAACTGGTACATTCGTCGTGGACGTGTGCGTTTCTGGGACGAAGAACAAAACGCGTTTGATACGCTGTATACAGTGCTGACCGTGTTATGCCGTGCGCTGGCACCATTTGCACCATTTATATCTGATTATATTTATAAAAATTTAACTGGTGCAGAAAGTGTGCATTTACAGTCTTTCCCAACGGCTGAACAATATGACAAAAAAATTGTTGCTGATATGCGACGTGTGCAATCGGTTGTATCAGTTGGAAAACAATTACGCGAACAATATAAATTACGTAATCGTTTGCCTTTAAATAAACTGACTGTGGCCGGTGCAGATTTAAATGAATATTCAGATATTATCCGTGATGAATTAAATGTAAAATCTGTGGAATTTACAAATGATGTTAGCAGTGTGGCTGATGCGTTTGTATATCTGATTACACCAAAAATTGGTGCACGTTTGGGTGGCGCATTAAAGGAAATTATTCCTGCTGTTAAACAGGGTAATTATGAAATTCGTGATGGAAAATTATACGTTGGCGAATATACATTAAATGCAGATGAATTTGAAAAACGTTTAACATTGCGTGATAATATAACTGGTGCTGCATTGCCTGATAATACCGCTGTTATTGTGCTGGATACAGAAATTAATTCTGAACTGGTTGCCGAAGGGTTGGCAAATGACACCCTGCGTTTTATCCAAGATACACGCAAAGAAATCGGATTGGATGTTTCTGACCGTATAAATATGACGTATTATGCAGAACCTGCACTGGCAAACGCCATTGAACAACATCGTGACCGTATTATGCGTGATGCACTGATAAAAAATATGTCGCAAAGTGAAAATGGGGTGTATAATACATCTGTTGAAGGTTATGATTTATCAATTAATATTGAAAAAGCATAAAAAGGAGAAGAAATCATGCACATACACAAATCTTTGCATTGGCTGTTTGGTGTAATTGGGGTATTATTAGTATTTATTGCTGGTTTTTATATCGGAACATTGGATGCCGATGCCAACAAAGTAAAAATTACTTCACAATGTGCGGGCATTGGTGTGGAAAAAAGTTTTTCATCCAATTATGAAAAAATAAATGGCACAGTTGTTCGTGACGAACAAAACAGGTCTGAAAAATATACTGCCCGTTGTTTATGTTTCGCATCTGATGCCACACATAAAAATATTTGGGTTGATACTGTTGAATTGGCCGGTGAATCTGCTGATGCAGTGCGCAAAACTTGTGACACAGAATGTCAACAGTTATGCGAGGGCAGATTAGTAAACTTTACATTTTCTGAATAAATAAAAATGGCGTTAACACCAGAAATTTATTTTAAAAACGTTCCGACCGTTATAAATATGAATATACGGTCGGAATTGTATTCAGTAAATGAATTTACTTTCGCAGTTGCAGTGATTTTATCCGCACAGGCAACTGATAAAAAAGTAAACGAGGTTACACCCGCATTATTTCGCATTGCGCCATCACCTGCAAAAATGTTGGCACTGGGCGAAGAAGGTTTAAAAAAACACATCTGTGTTTTGTCTTTCTTTAATAACAAGGCTAAAAGTATTATGGGACTGGCCGCTGAATTAATGAATGACGCGGGTGGGGCGGATGATAATTATAAATTTCCGGCAAAATATCATAATCGTGATGCATTAATGAAATTATCTGGAATTGGGCAAAAAACAGCCAATGTTATTATGAATGTTTTATGGGGCGCACCAAATATTGGGGTGGATACCCATGTTTTCCGCAATGCACATCGCTATGGTTGGGTTGGGGCGGATGCCAATACCCCCGAAAAGGTAGAAGAACAATTATTAAAAATTGTTCCAAAAAAATATCATCCTGTTGTAAATCATGTAATGGTTTTACATGGTCGTTATATTTGTCGGGCATTACGCCCAAAATGTGCAGAATGTCCGGTGGCAAAATGGTGCACCGCACCGGATAAAATTATATAAAAAATATATTAAAAAGGCCGGTAAATGCCGGCCTTTTTGTAATTATAATGCAATCATATAACCGCATATCAAAACGGCGATTACCATTATAATAAAAACTGCCTTTTTCTTTGTTTCAAATTTCATATCATCCCCCGTTATTACCAGCCGATTGTTAAATTTTCACATCCGAAATTTTCACCGTTACTTAAGAAATTCAATAATATTCCGATTGAAAACAGTAATGCGAATCCAATAATCATTGGTAACCCGATTTTCTTTAATCCATCAACAACATTGTCTGAACCAGCCAATTTTCCAGAAGATATGGCTTCCCAACCGTATTTGGCCAATATAAAGCCCGCCCCAACAAACGCCAATGTGCGCAGTAATTTGAACACATCCTGAAATTTTGCAATCATATCGCACAGGCCCCTGTTTACCGGTGCTGCGTTCGCAGACGTGGATACGGCAATTATTAACACGGCAAAAATTATTGTTTGAAAACCACCGTTTAATTTCGGCAAGCAAAAGGAACAAAAAAATGCAGAAAACTGGTATTTTTACAAAAATAAAAACCGCCATAAGAAACGGTGGTTTATTTTCGGCATTTATTATGGATATAATTATACCAATTTTTTAAATCCCGCGCAAATAATATTTACGCGGGATTGTACATACTATTTATCACGAATTTGTGCATTGCATTTACGTTCAACATTGTCTATGACAGCAGATTGTAATTTTTGTAATTCTGTATCTGTCATATTTTCTGTCGGAATGATTGTTATTGTAAAAGCAATTGATTTTTTACCATCTGACATATCAAACGCGTCAAACACAATCACATCCGATATACGTGAATCCGTCGCACGCGCCACAGATGTTAATTTTTCGGCCGGCATATCACCGTCCACAATAAACGCAAAATCACGTGTTATTGGTTGAAATTCTGACAGGGTTGGTTCATGCACTTTATGGCCCATCGGCAGATTTTCAACATCATCCACAAGCGCAATATTTACATTTGTCTTGATTTTTAATGCACGTGCCACAGATGGATGTAATTCACCAAATTCAGCAATTTTGCGTTTGCCCTGCATTACCGCGCCATATCTGAATGGATGTGCCCAACGTGGCGGATTTTCAGATGATATGGTGAATTTTTGTCCGTGTAATAATGCGATTACGTCTGCCTTGACATCATAAATATCATATTTACGATTACGGCGTGTCCAATGACGTGGCGCGTTTTCACCCGTGCGCACAATGCAAATTTGTGTGTGTTGTGCACCTGACGCGTCACCGTCAAATACAGTGCCCAATTCAAACAAAGACAAATCTGGATATCCACGTTTTTCATTTTCAGCAACAATATTCAACATATTGCCCAACAGACCATTACGCGCGGTATCCATATTTGCGACAATTGGATTGGCTATTTTTACAATTGGTTTATCTGACAATAAATTTTCAGTCTTGGAATTACCAAAGCCGAAAGATTTAGCCTCGTTCAAACCACGTGACGCCAATTCACGTTTCGTTTCAATATAATAATCACGATGTGGTGCAGAATCAGATGCCCTGTGCACAGCATTTTTTATAATATTGTCATACCCATAAATACGGATTAATTCTGATACTATGTTTTCAGGTAATTCAATATCCACACGGGCCGGACGTGGCGTAATTAACCACGTACCTGATTTTTCCACAACGTCAAACCCCAGATTTTTTAATATCGCACGTTGTTTGTCAGTTGGCATTTCAACGCCTGTTTTACGCGCGAATAATTCTGGTTTGTATTCTATGTGGCGATTTTCTGTTGGAATTTTGCCACCGATACCTGTACCAATTATTTCACCGCCACACGCGTTCATTATAATATGTGCCGCGCGTGCCAATGCAATGCCCGTAATTGTTGGGTCAATACCACGTTCATATCTGTATGATGAATCAGTTGATATTCCCAAACGTTTGGACGTTTTACGCACAGATACAGGATTAAAATATGCACTTTCCAAAATAATATTTTTTGTATTATCGGTTGTCATACCACGTGCACCACCAATAACACCAGCCAATGCCAATACGCCCATATCATCGGCAATTACCATATCTGATTCGCATAACGTATGTTCATTACCAAACAAGTCTGTAAACTTTTCATCTGGCGTTGCCATACGTACAGTGATATCGCCATGAATTTCATCTGCGTCAAAGCAATGCATTGGTTGTCCCATGTCATAGCAAACATAATTAGTTGCATCAACCGGCGCGTTTTTTGGATTAATACCAATCGCCGCCAGACGTGATTTTATTGTATTATCACTGGGGGCAACCGTTATATTATGTATTTCACAGAATTGATACACAGGGCATTTATCTGTTTTAATATTTACATTGCGTTGTGATTTTACTGGTTTTAATTCGTCGTCTGTTGGCGCAATATATTGGCCCACACCACATGCAGACAGGTCACGCGCAATTCCACGCACCGCCAAATAATCAGGACGATTTGGTGTAATTCCAGCATCAAACACTGTTTCTGTTTTTAATACGGGCGTGCCAATTTTTGTATCCGCTGGCAATTCAATAATGCCACTGTGGTCATCGTTTATTCCCAATTCACGGCCGCTGCACATCATACCATTTGACATCACACCGCGCAGTTTGCCGGCATGGATTTCATGGCCTGCTATGACGCAATTTGGCAATGCCAATGCAGATATTAATCCCACGCGTGCATTTGGCGCACCACATACAACCTGACGCAATGTATCAGTTCCATCATCAACCATTAAAATATGCAAATGGTCACTGCCGTCCATGGGTCTGCATTCAACGATTTTTGCCGCAATTGGTGCAATTGGGGCGGATAAATCTTCTACCTCTAGGCCGGTACGTGTCAAAGTATCGGCAATTTGTTGGGCCGATAAATCTGTTTTTAAATAATCTGTTAACCAATCATATGTCCATTTCATTTTTCGCCCCCGTAATTAAAAACCTGTTTTTTGCAGCCAGCGCACATCGCCATCGTAAAATTTACGTATATCGTTCAGGCCATATTTTAACATTGCCAATCTGTCCCAACCAAAACCAAAGGCAAATCCCTGATATTCATCTGGATTTATATTACAATTGTGTAACACATTTGGATGCACCATACCAGCCCCCATAATTTCCAGCCATTTATTACCCTGCCACATCATATCTATTTCTATGCTGGGTTCAGTAAATGGGAAATAAGATGGACGAATACGTAATTGCACATCATCCATTTCAAAGAATCGCTTTAAAAATTCACGAACATCAGCAATTAAATCAGACATTGTTATGTTTTTATCTATGTACAGACCCTCTATCTGATGAAACATTGGGGAATGCGTGGCATCCATTTCCTTGCGATATGTTGCGCCAATACCAAACATTTTTATTGGTGCGCCAATTTTTTCCATACTGCGGATTTGAATGGCGGACGTTTGTGTACGCATAACATTTCCATTTTCCAAGAAAAACGTATCCTGCATATCACGGGCAGGGTGATATTCGGGTGTATTTAACGCGGTAAAATTATGCCAATCATCTTCTATTTCTGGCCCAGTCCACATTTCATATCCAAAAGATTCCAATATAGCCGACACATTGGCCAAGGCGTGCGTTAATGGATGCAATGTTCCACGATTTTCAGGCATTGGATTCAATGACACATCCAAACGCTGTTTTTCTAATCCGGCCATCAATGCGGCATTTTCCAATTCAGATTGACGCACACGAAACAATTCACGCAATTCGGTATTTTCACGATTTAATGCCATACGTGCATCATTATCCAAATTTTTCATATTTTTTAATTTTGCCGTCATTGTACCATTTTTTCCAAATGTCGCCGTGTACAATGATTGTAAATCTTCCAATGAATTAATGTTTTTAATTTGTTCCTGCATAACTTTACCCCGTGTTAAAAACAAAAAGCCGTCATACGACGGCCTTATAATACAAAATAATATACCCACCGCCAAGGCTTATTTAGCGTCTGCGGCGATAAATCGTTTTGCTGTTTCAACCAATTTTACAAAGTTTTCGTCACCGGCATATGCCATTTCGGCCAAAACCTTTCTGTCCAGTGCGACACCGGCCTTTTTCAGACCATTCATAAATTGGCTGTATGTCATACCATTGTTACGCACAGCGGCATTGATACGAACAATCCACAAACCACGAAATTCACGTTTTTTAACGCGACGGTCACGATATGCGTACTGTCCTGCCTTTTCTGTTTTTTCACGTGCGGCACGATATGTTGAATGATGACGACCCAAATATCCCTTGGCACGTGCCAAAATCTTGTTATGTTTTTGTTTTACGGTTGTTCCGCGTTTAACTCTTGCCATAATTTGCCCCCTTTACTTACTTCAGTCCATATGGGGCCAAGATTTTCGCCTGTCCCGTCATATTATCATTCAGGTACTGTGGTTTAGACCCAGCGTTATTTGCACGCTTGGATTTGTGACGCAACAGTTTTTTATGAGCATTTCTGGCAACACGGATTTTACCGGTCGCTGTCATAGATGCGCGCTTTTTTAAGTACGACTTGGTTTTTAATTTTGGCATTTTTTACCCCTTTTTCTGCACCTGATGGCAATGCCATTGCCATTTCGGCGTTACTAATACGGGCTATATTTTGGCATAATTAAATGAAAAATCAAGTTTTTATTGAATATCTGATTTTTAGCGTTTAAACTTATGCCCGATGAACCAGAATAAATTATCTTCCAGATTGCGCACCATTATAAAATCCGCAGCGGCGGCGGCTGTATTGCCGATATTGTTCATCTATGTCATGATTGCAAAGCCGGACTATACAATTATGAATGGTTTGGCGCATATTGTTTTGCCGGTGGCAAATTGGGTGGGCGATGTTATAACGTGGCCTGTGCGTGCAATTGGTGCGGCGGTGGATAATGTTCGGGAATTATCAAATTTACGCACTGAAAACGAAGAATTACGCGTCAGATTGGATGATGCATTACGTAATAAAAACGCATGCGATGTCGCAATTGCAGAAAATCAAAAATTGGCACGCGAATTGGACATTGTTCAATCACAATCACGTGGCGCAATTGTTGCCGATGTTACATATGATAATACTGCGTTTCATCACAGTACTTTTTTAATTAACAAGGGTATAAAACACGGTTTATCAAATGGTATGGTTGTTGTTTCCACAGACGGCAGATTGGCCGGTATTATAACTGATGTTGCGCCTTATTTTTCACGCGTGCGGGCACTGACTGATTCTAATACAAACATAGCGGTCAGAATCGCTGGGTCCGAAGTATATGGTTTTTTGCGCGGTAATGGTTCTGATACGCCAACAATTGGCCTGTTCAGTGACCCTGAATTTCAACCATCAGCCGGCGTGAAATTAGTAACCAGTAATATCAGTGGCGTTGTACCAAACGGCATTATTGTTGGTGAAATGATAAATGATACAGATGTTGATGTTCTGCAACCCAGTACTTTATCACGTGTTATCATTTTACAATTTGACACACCGCAAAATGAATATAAATAATGAAAAATAAAATTATAAATTTTTTACGCGACGCTTTTCCTTTTATTGCCGTAATTGTTTTGTGGCGTCTGTCCGTGGCATTTTGGAATCCAGCAGGAATATTGGCAATAATTCCTGTGTTTTATTGTTCTTTTGTGCGGCCAGTGCCGTGGTTTCCAATTGCTGCAATCTTATGCTGTTTTTTGATTGATTATCGTTTTGATACATTGTTTTATTGGACTGCTATGTACTGTATTTTCTATGCAATAAATGGTTTTCAAACTGTATTTGATTTAACACGCGTTGATAAAAACGCATTGCATGTATTTATGATTTTCTTTGGCGTATGCAGTTTAATTTTGGCATTATTTAAATTAAATATTACAAACATGATTCACGCAATATGGTTATTTGCATGGGTCAGTGTGCTGTACATACCAATAACGGCACTGATTAAACGGGTGTACGATGATAGATAAAGAAGTTGCACGTACTTTTGACCGTCGCAGTGCGCTGTTTTTAACGGCGGGTGCGGTGCTGACATCTGCGCTGATTTTGCGTATGTTGCAAATGCAGGTATTTAATTACAAGGAATATACACGTAAAAGTGAAAATAATTCATTCCGTGTTCAAATTAATATGCCTGAACGTGGAAAAATATTGTCTGCATCCGGCACACCAATATCACGCGATACAAAAACGTACAGAATTTATATTATCCCAGAAGAAACAGATGATATTGACGCGGTTGTTAATATTGTCGCCAAAGAATTAAATCTGAATAAAAAAAGAATAAACAGAATATATCAAAAAATAAAAAAACAGGCTGGATTTCAACCTGTATTGGTCAGTGAAAATTCTAATTGGGCTGATTTGGCCGCGCTGCAGGCTAAAAACATTGCAGGTCTGCATGTACGCAGTGGTTTTGCACGTGTATATGAAATGGGGCCGGCCGGCGCACAGGTATTTGGATATGTCGGTGACCCACCAAAACCAATTGAAAATGCACCTTTCTTTACCACCGGTATAACAGGATTAGAAAAAAGATTTAATGATGAGTTATCCGGAATTGCCGGCCAAACTGTTATGATTACAAACGCTGTTGGGCGTGTAACAGGCGAAGATAAATCACAATTTCGCCCCGCTGTTGTTGGGGCTGATATTCGTACAACAATTAATGATGCTGCACAACGTGCGATGTATGATGCATTATTACAGCATAAATCCGGATGTGGTGTGGCATTGGATATTAAAACAGGCGATATATTGGCCATGGTATCCACCCCCAGTTTTGATGCAAATATGTTTACATCTGATGATGCAGATGAATATTTAACATCATTACGAAATGATTTTATGAAACCTTTTATGAACAAAGCCATAGAAGGACTGTATCCACCGGGGTCTACTTTTAAAATAGTTGTGGCATTGGCCGCACTGGAGGCCGGCGCAATTTCCCCAAATGAAAAAGTATATTGTTCTGGACACTGGGATTATGGTGACAGACGTTATCACTGTTGGGAAACCAAGGGACATGGGTATGTTGATTTGGCCGGTGCTTTGAAACATTCCTGTGACATATATTTTTATCAATTGGCGTTAAAAATTGGTATTGATTCAATAAAAGATATGGCCATTAAACTGGGGTTTACACAAAAATATATGGATGATATCTTATCGCGTGAAATGGCTGGGATTATTCCTGACAGATATTGGAAAGAAAAAGCCATTGGTTACCACTGGGTACATGGTGATACCATTATTTCTGGGATTGGTCAGGGATTTACATTAACAAACTGTTTGCAATTGGCATTAATGATTGCACGTACTGTGTCAAACAAGGTTGTAATGCCGCGATTAATTTTAACAGATGAAAAACCGCAATTTGCAAATCTGGGGTTACAACAAAAGAATATAAATGCTGTTATGCAGGGATTAGAACAGGTCACGCGCAAGGGCGGAACCGCTGCATACAGCGCAATAAATGTAAATGGTGCACGTATGGCTGGGAAAACGGGTACTTCACAGGTGCGCAGTATTTCACGTGCAGAACGTGAAAGTGGTGTTTTAACCAATGAACAATTAAAATGGAATTTGCGTAATCATGGATTATTTGTTGGATATGCCCCAACAAACAATCCAAAATATGCCGTATGTGCAATAACTGAACATTCGGGTGGTGCCGGACCGGCCGCACGCACAGTTGCCGCAACCATGCGGGCATTGTTGGGGGATAAAAAGAAATAATGACACGTCAAACACGCGTTTCTAATGCCAGTATGATGAGTTTTCCTGAAAAACTGGGGCGTTTTTCGTGGGCACTGTTTATTCCCATGTGTTTGATTTTGGCTGTATCAATTGTTGTGCTGTATTCGGCGGGTGGCGGTGCATGGCAACCATTTGCTTTATCACAATTAACCAAAATTGTATTGGGATTTTGTGTATTCTTTTTTGCCGCATTTACCAATATTAAAACATGGATTAAGTCCGCCTATGTCATATATGCCATTGCGTTGATTATGATTATTTTGGTTACATTTGTCGGCCATACCGGTATGGGCGCACAAAGATGGTTAAATCTGGGATTTTTCCATGTACAACCATCTGAATTAATAAAAATAGCATTGGTGTTGGCATTGGCACGATATTTTGCATGGATGAATTCTGTGGAATTATCGCAACTGAAAAATTATGCATTACCGTTTGCAATGTTACTGGTGCCATTTTTATTAATTGTTGCACAACCAGATTTGGGAACTGCGTTATCGTTGGGAATGATTACAGTTGGTATGTTTTATATTGTTGGTGCACAAAAAAAATGGTTCATTATTGCAATGATTTTGGGGTTGATGGCCGCGCCATTGGTTTGGTTTGGTGGCCTGCACGATTATCAACGCGACAGAATTATTACTTTTATTAACCCAGACCATGATGCACAGGGCGCAGGTTACCAAATTAATCAGGCAAAAATAGCATTTGGTTCGGGCGGTATGCTGGGCAAGGGTTATATGGCCGGCACCCAATCACAGCAATCTTTTTTACCTGAAAAACAAACTGATTTTATATTTACCATGCTGGGCGAAGAATTTGGTTTTATCGGTGCATTTGCTTTATTGGTGCTGTATACAGTTATTATTCTGGTTTTATTCTGGTGCGCAAAAACATGCCGTAACAGATTTGGACAATTGGTCTGTTTTGGTTTTATGTTGAACTTTTTCATTTATTATTTTATAAATATTTCAATGGTTCTGGGATTGATGCCGACGGTTGGTGTACCGTTACCATTAATGTCATTTGGTGGCAGCAGTCTGTTATCACTGATGTTCGGATTTGGTCTGTGCCAGAACGCACATATTCATAAAGATCAACAATTATCTGCCAAAGGAAGTTAATACAATGAACTTGCTTATCGTTGAATCACCGTCAAAGGCGAAAACAATTGAAAAATATCTGGGGGCGGGGTGGCGCGTAATTGCATCCGTCGGCCACGTACGTGATTTGGTTCCTGAAAACGGCAGTGTTGATACCGAACACGATTTTGCAATGCGTTGGCAAATTATGCCGGGGAAAGAAAAACAAATTAAACAAATTATCAGTGAACTGAAAAAGGCTGATGCTGTATATTTGGCATCCGACCCTGACCGCGAAGGGGAAGCCATCGCATGGCACATTCTGGATATATTAAAAGCAAAAAAAGTTCTGGATGGAAAAAAAGTTTATCGTGTTGCATTTCATGAAATTACTAAAAAGGCTGTGACCGAGGCAATCGCCCATCCACGCGAGATTGATAAGAATTTGGTTGATGCATATTTGGTTCGTCGTGCGTTGGATTATTTAATTGGTTTTGGAATTTCACCATTGCTGTGGCGACGTAATCTGGGGCGCAGCGCAGGACGTGTACAATCGGTTGCGGTTAAATTGGTTGTTGACCGTGAACGTGAAATAGAATCTTTTAAACCTGTTGAATATTGGTCACTGGCCGCCGATTGTGCAAAAGGTGCAGATACATTCAACGCGCAATTGTCAAATTTTGATGGTAAAAAAATTGAAAAAATGACAATTGAAAATAACGCGTATATGCAGGAAATCTTGGAAAAAATTGGTAAACCTGTGATACGCGCCGCGGTTAAATCAATTGATAAAAAGAAATCATCACGCAGGGCCGCCGCACCATTTACCACCAGTACATTACAGCAAGAGGCCGCACGTAAATTATATTTTTCATCAAAACGTACAATGGCCACCGCACAGAAATTATATGAACAGGGCTTAATCACATATATGCGAACGGACGCAACAAATTTATCTGCCGATGCAGTGAATGAAATACGCGCATATATTAATAAAAACTATGGTGAAAAATTTGTTCCAAAAACACCAAATGTATATGTGACTAAATCTAAAAACGCCCAAGAGGCACACGAAGCAATTCGTCCAACACATTTTGATGGTGATAAACCAAAACTGACCGGTGACGAGGCCAAGTTATATGAACTGATTTGGAAACGTACAATTGCATGTCAAATGACCAATGCTGAATTTGACAGTGTTAGTGCTGATATTGAAACAGAAAATAAACAGGCCGTATTTCATGCCGTTGGTACAACACGCACATTTGATGGTTTTATGCGTGTGTATATAGAGGATAAAGATGATTCCGATGAAGCAAATGAAACAAAATTACCTGTGTTGTCCGTTGGCGATGAAATTAAAATAACAGAATTAAAACCTGAACAACATTTTACACAACCACCAGCCAGATATACCGAAGCATCATTGGTAAAAAAACTGGAAGAGTTGGGAATTGGCCGTCCATCAACATATGCAACAATTATGTCCACAATCGTTGACAGAAAATATGTTGAACAGGACAAACAAAGACGCTTTCATCCAACCGCCGGTGGATGGGTGATTTCTGCGTATTTATCAAAATACTTTAATGATTTGGTTGATGTAAACTTTACCGCAAAAACAGAAGATACATTGGACGATGTATCAAATGGTAACCGCGACAAACTGGATGCATTGCGCGCATTTTGGGGGCCAACATCTGAAATGATTAATGGGGCGCGGGATGTTAAAACAACTGAAATTATCAATGCAATTAATGAAATTATGCGTCCGCATTTGTTTCAAAATTCAGATGATAAATGTCCAAAATGTGGCGGAAAACTGGGGATAAAATTATCAAAATATGGTGCTTTTATCGGTTGTGAAAATTATCCTAAATGTAATTACACACAAAAATTGTCTGATTCTTCTGATGCACCAAATGCAACCGATGAAAACAATACAGCAAGTACCGATACGCCAAAACAAAATTCTGTGGATTTGGGTGATGGAATTTCTTTCCGTATTGGGCGATATGGACCATATGTTACAAATGGTGAAAAAAATGTACCGGCCAAGCAATATACGGCAGAAACAATTACATTGGATGTGGCACGTGATTTATTGGAAAATGGCGTACAGAAAGCACAACCAATTAATCTGGGTGAAAATCCAGTAACAGGAAAACCCATATTTTATTATCCAACCGGCCGATATGGTGCATATATTTCATCAAATCGTGTAAATGTATCTGTAAAGGAACAGCCCAGTTTGGATACTGCAATTGATTTAATTAATAATAAAAAGCCATCACCAAAATTCAAAAGGAACACAAATAAATAATGCCCAAATATGACAGAAATTTTACCGATGAATTACGTGAACGCCTGTCTATTGTTGACGTTGTTTCCCGCCGTGTGCCATTGGTAAAAAAAGGGCAAAATTATTGGGGCTGCTGTCCGTTTCATAATGAAAAAACGCCCAGTTTTTCTGTTAATGAAGAAAAAGGATTTTATCATTGTTTCGGATGTGGTGAACATGGCGATATTATTTCATTCACTATGAAATCTGAAAATTTGGATTTCAAGGCGGCTATTGCTGAATTGGCAAATCAGGCAGGATTAAAAATGCCTGATTATAAACCAAAGCCGGCCGCGCAAATTCAACGCGAAGAATCTTATTATCAAATTATGTCAGGGGCCACCGATATATATCAAAATTTATTATTTTCGCCGGCCGGTGAAAATGCATTGAATTATGTGCGGCGGCGTGGCTTTTCTGATGATATGATAAAAAAATATCGTATTGGTTACGCACCAAAAAATAATGTTATTGCCAATAAATTTGTAAATGTAAAACAGGATAATTTGTTGGCAACCGGTATGTGCAGACGTGGCGATTACGGAATGTATGATTTTTTCCGTGATAAATTAATGTTTCCTATATTTAATGCACATGGACAGGTTGTTGCCTTTTCAGGGCGCAGTTTGGACGGCAGTGAACCAAAATACATAAACACCACAGATACAGAATTATTTCATAAAAGAAAAACTATATTCGGATTTAATTTTGCGCGTGATGCAATACATCGCGCAAATCGCAGCATCGTGGTAGAGGGTCAAATTGACGCCATCCAAATGCAATGTAATGGTTTTCCTGAAACAGTCGCGCCATTGGGTACGGCCCTGACCGATGAACATATTGCAATATTGTGCAAGGCAAATCGTAACATCATTTTCTGTTTTGATGGTGATGGTGCGGGGCAAAAGGCCGCGGCACGTGCATGCGATATTGTTATGCCTTTCCTGCGTGATACGTCTGATGTAAAATTTGCATTTGTCACCGGTGGCAAAGACCCAGACGAGGTTTTAAAATCAGGTGGTGTAAATGCAATGCAAAAAATTATTGATGGCGCAACACCGTTAACTGATTTTTTATGGAATTTGGCAAATACTGAATTTAATGTATCCACACCGAATGGACGCAGTCAGGCTGAAAAATTTATACGACAAAAAACCAGTAAAATTACAGATGCCGGTTTACGTAATGAATACGAACAAGAATACAAACAACGTATATTTAATGCGTGGCATAAATGGAAGAAAAATTATCAAAATATTCCAAAAATCAATTTGCCAACTGTTGATGATATTACAAAAAACACCGTTATATTTATTGTAAATAAATATCCTGAAATTGCGGAAAGGTATGGTGATTTTTTGGCAACTTTAAATTTAAATTTTGATGAAAATGTGCCTGAAATGCAAATGGACGAAAAATCAGCAGAAAAATACATCGTATCATTAAAATTGCAAAAATATTTGGCACACTTGCAATCTGAAAAAAAAGATTTAACATCAAAATTACTGGCGGGGGCAGATGTTGGCACCGCGATAAACGAAGTAAATAAAAAAATATCAGATGCACAACAAAAAATTGACGCACTGATTTCTATGTAAAAAACGGCGATGGATACACGTTATACTTATCTTTTTAGAAAATTAGGCGAACAAAAAATATCATGCTATTTTGTTCCATTACGGGGCCAACCGGTCAGTTTGAATTACATATTAAATATGTTGGCACGCAATCATTCTGATTTAAAAAAATTTCAAATTGGTGTAAAAAAACAAACACAGAACGGTGAAATAATAAATTGGAGTAATAACATATATGTTATATACGATGACAACCAACCAATAACATTTAAACCAAACGAAATACCATTAAATAAAAATTTTGAATTGTTATATCCTGTAACGGTGCCAATTGAAAAAATTATAAACAGGGTAATATTTTCAAATGAAATTGTACGATAAAAATATATAAAAAGACCGGTAAATACCGGTCATTATTTTTTTAAAAAAGGGGTTGTAACCTCTTTTGAAAAATTCAAATTGTAGGCGTCCCCTAAAAAAGTATATTTTTCTTTTTTACCACGCCTCGTTAATTGTTACAGAGAATGTTTATATTTTACCAAACGCGCGTTTTATTGTCAATTATTAAACAAGAAATGGCAAATATCACCATTTTGCATAATATATTCTTTGCCAACCAATCTCATTTTTCCGGCATCGCGTGCGCCAACTTCGCCGCCATATGTGATAAAGTCATCCGGCGAAATTATTTCTGCACGAATAAAGCCCCGTTCAAAATCAGTATGGATTTTACCGGCCGCCTGTGGCGCAGTCATTCCAACAGTGATTGTCCATGCGTGTGCCTCTTTGGGACCAACAGTATAAAAAGTTTGCAGGCCCAATGTTTTATATCCTGTCTTGATAACTTGGTCCAGACCGGATTCGTGTAATCCCAAATCTTCCAGAAATATTTTACGTTCTGATGGGTCAACAATTTGCGCTATTTCCATTTCTATTTTTGATGAAATTACCAATACTGGGGCCGTGTTGCCATATTTTTCACGAACGGCATCTGAAAATTTATTGCCGCGTGCGGCGGATGCTTCATCCACATTGCAAACGTATATCACTGGTTTTGCGGTTAATAAATTAAATGGCGTGGCATCAACCGCGGACGCACGTGCCGGTGTACCAGACGCCAAACCATCACGGATTATTTTTGCATCATCCAATAATTTTATTGCCGCCTTGTCCAGACCATGGGCCTTTTTTTCCAGATTTTTCATTTGTTTATCAATGCTGTCAATATCGGCCAACATTAATTCTGTTTCAATCGTGTCAATATCAGATAATGGGTCAATTCTGCCATTTACATGGACGATATCGTCATTTTCAAAACATCTGACAACATGGATTATTGCGTCAACACCCAAAATATTGCCCAGAAATTTATTACCCAATCCTTCGCCAGCGGATGCGCCCTTTACCAATCCTGCAATATCAACAATTTCCAATTGTGTTGGTATTATTTTTTGCGATTTTGCAACATCGGCCAATTTATGTAACATTTCATCAGGCACAACAACGCGGCCTGTATTCGGTTCAATGGTGCAAAATGGATAATTTTGCGCGTCTGCCGCGGCACTTTGTGTTAATGCATTAAATAATGTAGATTTACCGACATTAGGTAACCCAACAATTCCACAATTGAATCCCATATCTTTTTCCTTTATAATGCCAATAATATGTCATACATGTGGGGTAAATTCAATATAAAAACATTTCCAGCGGAAACAGTTGTTTACCGTGATGGCGTCTTTTGTCCGGAATTATCCACGATTGTTGGTACTGATTTTTACAAAAAATACGATAAACCAATTCATATTATATATATTGGCGAAATTGCCGGTAATTGCCGGTTGGATGTAAATGTTTTTGTTGAAAATCAACCGGTGTTTTTAACCGTGAAAATAAAAAATAAAAAGCCGGCTTTTTTGAACATTTTTATCAAAAATGCCGGTAAAAATTCTGATGTCCGTGGACATATTATGTTAAGTAATGAAAATGAATTAAAATTTAATTGTACGGCCCAGCATATTGTGTCAGATACAACTATTTTGATAAAAACAAAATTAATTGCAGAAAGAAACAGTTTGTCACAATTATCCGGTACGGCAGTAATTGACAGTAATTGCGAAAATACAAATTCTGATATCAGTTTTTCTGCGTTGGCCGATAAAACCGCCCGTATTGAATTTTCACCGGCACAAAGAATATCATCCATCCCAACATCTGCCAATCACAGTGCGGCAATTTATCAGCCCACAATGCCACAAATTGAATATTTACGTGGGGCGGGTCTGTCAGGTGCGCAAGTTAACGATACCCTGCGTGAAGCATTTATGAATGATTTTGATTTGTTTTAATTAAACACAAAAAAAATGTCTGGTTTTTCCAGACATAAAAAACCGTTCCGCAATTGCGGTTGGATTTATTTTTTTCTGAAACCCTGTTTAGCCTTTAACTTTGGGTTATTAGGGTCAATCAAGATAACCTGTTTACCACGGCGAATTTGTTTTACATTACCGCGTTTTTTCCAAGCCTTTAATGAACTTAAAAATTTCATATCTAAATCCTTTGTTGTGTGGCCATTATAAACGGTTTTTGTTAAAAATCAAATAATATTATTTATTTATTTGTTGTTATTGTTGGGGCTGTTTATTTTGTTGAAAAGTGTTTTTAACTTTTTATCAACAGGTTTTCAACAATTTTTTGCCAGATTTCTGCCTGTTTTATAAATATTGTTGAAAAAATATGCCTTTTAATTAACAGTTGAAAATATTGATACTTTTCAACACTTTTAACAATTTTTAACAAATGCTTTTTATACTTGTTGAAAACTGTTGAAATTGTTATAATTCAAGCATAAGCAGGGGAGGGGCAGTCCACATATGCGTCAACAAGTATTAAAAGCATTGGCAAATCCAGCACGTATATTTTATGTGCCATACACGCTGGCCGTGATTAATTTTGCCGTGCAATTTATTGTTTTTATTGTGATTTTTTTGATTGACTTAACGATTAATGGTGCGGATATAAAAACATCACCTTTGTATTTTTTGGTGTCGGTTATTGTTGTTCATATGATATTGGCTGTTTATTCAAAACGTGACCCACAATTGGGACAAATCATATCGGCAAAAATACAACTGTTGAAAAAGAAAGTACCAAACAGATTGGCGGCGTAAAAAATGAACGGATTTTTTGAACATTTTGCAGGCGGGGAATTTCCATTAACAGCAACCATTTTGGTAATGGTGGTTGTATTTTTGTTTATTGTTTTAATGATGTATTTACCGGCATTAACAAGACGAATTTTCCCAAAATTTGGATATGCGCGTTATTCGCAGTATTTGCCGTTTAAAACAGTATATACTGATAATTCAATGACATTGACTGATGGTTCTGTAATCAGGGTTTATCGCGTCAGTGGTGTTCAAACCAGTATGCAGGATGATGATGCGCGTGCCAAGTTTTTGGATTTACGTGCGCAATTATTTAATCAAATTCGTGACCCAAATGTTGTTTTACGTTTTTATACTGTGCGTGATGCGGTTGGGGAAAATACAAATTATGAATTTGACCAGCCTGTGTTACAAAAAATTTATAATAAATGGAAATCACAGGGATTGCGCATTTTTACAAATAATTACTATATTGTGCTGTCTGTCAGTGGCGCAAATGCACGTGAAAAATTAAATCAGTATGGTAATTATATAGAATCTATATTGGCGGCATATCAGCCACGCGTGTTGCGTAATGATACGTCCGATAATATGGCACGATTTTTTGGGCGTATTTTATCCCCGATTACAAAGCCTGCACCGGCACAGTGTAATCAAGATATTGGTGATGTGGTAACCGTTGATGATGTTGAATTTATGTCAAATGGGCTGATTAAATACACGGGTGGCGGACGGCAATCTTTTGCAGCGGCAATATCTTTTAAAACGTCGCCGGATTATTTAGACGAAGATTTCTTTAATTCTGTTTATACAATTCAAACAGAAATGATTTGTATGAATGCGTTTCATATTATGGGGGCGGCGGATGTTGAATCTGTGCTGCGTCAACGTCGGGCAACGGCCGATGAAAAGACAGAATCCACAACCGAACAAATATCTGTTGCTGAATCCGCAATGGATGAAAATATTTCAGGTAATCAAAGTTTGGTTAATTATTATCCTGTGTTTTTAATCTTTGGTGCAACTGTTGCTGATTTGGAAAAATATATTGATGAATTTAACAAGGTTGCCGCTTCGTTCGGGGTGTCACCAATTGTTGAAAGTTTTGCTGCCAAAGTGTCTTGGTTTGCACAAATCCCCGGATTTGATGTATTTCCACGCAGTTTTAAAATGTTATCACGTACGGCGGCGGTCAGTATTCCGATGTCCAGTACGCCACGTGGGGTGGCCAATTCCGATTGGGGGGCGGGGCCATTGGTTATATTCCCAACTGCACAGGGTACGCCATATCAATTCCAATTCCATGTGTCTGATAAACCGGCGGCCGTGGCGCATACTTTAACAATTGGGCCAACTGGTGGCGGTAAAACAACTTTATTCAGTTTCTTGATTGCACAATCATTGCGTCATAAAAAATTAAAAGCGTTTTTCTTTGACCGCAACAAGGGGGCCGAGATATTTACATTGGCCGTTGGTGGTAAATATGTAACAATGGTGGGCAAGGATAAAAATAAAACTGCGGATTCGTTCCTGACACATTTAAATCCTTTAAAAATGCCTGATACACCGGAAAATCGCGCATTTTTGCGTCGTTGGTTTGCAATGATAACGGGGCAAAATGATGCGGCGTCTGCTGATGAAATTGCACGGGCAGTTTCTGTTAATTTTGATTATTTGGATGAAAAAGACAGATTGTTAAAGAATTTATGGGAATCTTGCTTTTCATCTGCTGGGAATATGCGGTCCGCATTGAAAAAGTGGGTTGACCCATTACAATACGGTGACATTTTTAACGAAGATGCTGATACGCTGGATTTAGATGCACGATTAACAACATTTGATTTTACAGATATTTTGTCGGATGAAACGTTGGCACCGGCCGTTATTTCATATATATTACAACGTATTAATAATAACACCATATCCGGTGGAAATCCGTCGTTGATTATGATTGATGAAACTGCGCCGATGCTGGAAAACAAAATGTTCCGTGATAATTTTATAACCGGCCTGCAAGAGGGACGAAAAAATCGTCAGGCGTATATGGTTGCATTTCAACGTGCAAATGTATTGGATAAATTAGGTATTGGTGATGTTGTTCGTGGTCAGGCACAAACTGTGCTGTTTTTCCGTAACCCTGCGGCCGATGCATCAGATTATCAATATTGGAATTTAAATCCATTGGAAATGGCATTTATTCAGGGCAAGGCATATCCAAATCTGAAACGTGCGGTGTTACTGTCGCGTCCGGTGACAGGGGAATCTGTTATTTTAAATACTGAATTGGGTGGATTGGGTAATTTATTACGTTTGTTTGAATCTGGACGGTCGTCGGTTTTACTGGCCGAAGAATTATATGCCAAATATGGAAATAATTTTGTTGCAGAATATTTGAAAAAGCAGGGGGCAGGTGATTTATAAAATATGAAATTTGCAAAAATTTTATGTTTTTTTTCTTGCTGGGTTTCATTCGGCGCGTATGCGTATGATGATTGTTTGCCGTATAAATTGACACCACGGATTACGTTGGAAACACCCGTGTGGACAAAACAGGTTGTTCAACCACTGCGCCATATGGATTTATTACATGGTAATGTTGTCGCAACAATGGCTGATAATTATGATATTGTTGCAGATATTACAAACATAGAAGATGGGTATTGTGTCGCATTAAAGACTGTAGAGGCTGTTGTTGGATACAGTGATTTTTTGGTTCAAATTGATATTCGTCATAAACCAGATACATGTTCTTATAATGCAATTTTATCGCACGAGGACCAGCATATTCGCGCATATTTATCTGTTATGGATGATTTCAAGAAAGAATTAAAAGATTCAATATATTCCGCGGCTGATTCAATACCGCCAATATTTGTACGCAGTGCGAATGATATTAATGCCGCAATTGATGAATTAAATGCTGAATTACAGGCACATCCAGATTTAATTTTGGTAAAACAAAAGATAAAGGCCGCCGAAGAAATTCGTAACAAGCGTGTTGACCAACATGACACCGGTGAAACACTGCGTGCTTGTTTTGAATAAAAAACGCCCAAACGGGCGTTTTTTATTGGCGTGTATATGTTAATTCCATATCGCCATTACGTAAAATCAATGTATCAGATGTTAATTTTTCTATTTTATATGTTTCACTAAATTCAATTGTTTGGCCATTGCCGATACTGCGGCCGGTCATTATTAAATTATTACCATCTGTTTGCCATGTATCATACTGTAATGTTGCCATATTTACAGATGTGGCAACGCCATTTTCACCCAATGTAAAACCCTGAACCATATCAGGCATATTTGGAACAGGTTGAACCCATGTGCCGGATATATCTGATTGGTTGCATGCGGCCAATATAATTGCACATATTGCTGTAAGTAATTTTTTCATATTTATTCCTTTGGTTTGGTTACAGGTATTATATCAATAAATGCTTGTCATATGAATGTTTAATTCATAAAATCGCCATATGCGTGCTGAAAATCTGACTTTATCTTTTGGAACGAATGTTATATATGATTCCGCTGAATTTAATATCCCCACGCGGGCCAAGGTTGGTATTATTGGTGTTAATGGGGCAGGTAAAACAACTTTGTTTAAATTAATGTTGGGGCAAATTCAGCCTGATTCCGGAATATTGGACACAGGTGGCGCAAATTTAGGATATTTACCGCAACAAATTCAAATTGATAATCCTGATATAACTGTTTGGGATTTTATCGCGACGGCGCGTCCGATTAAAAAATTGGAATCTGAATTAAATGATTTGTATGTTGCGCTGGCCAATAATCCAGATGATGAAAATGTGCAAAACCAAATATCTGTGATACAGGACAGATTGGATTACTATGATATTTATAATGCTGAAACAGCGATGCTGGAAATCATAGAAAATATGCAACTGGGTGATTTTATTGACTGTAAAATTGCAAATTTGTCGGGTGGACAAAAGTCCAAGGTTGCCTTTGCACGATTATTATATTCATTGGCCGATGTTTTATTGTTGGATGAACCAACAAATCATTTGGATATGGCCAGTCGTGAATTTGTCTGTGATTATTTACGTCGGTACAAGGGGACTGTTTTAATAATCAGTCATGATACTGAATTTTTGAACAAGATAGTAAACAAGATTTTATTTGTTGATAAAACCACACATAAAATAACACTGTTTGATGGTAATTATGATGATTATAAAATCAAAGTTGCGCAAATGCGTGCACGGCGTGCGGCCAGAATTGCTGATGAAGAACGACAGATAAAGCATTTGTCTGAATTTGTTGCGCGTGCAAATGCCGCCAGTCCGACCGCACACACCATAAAAAGGGTTGGTCATACGCGCGCTGCGCAATTAAAGAAGATATTAGCGCATCGTACACAGCGCGATGTGGAATATAAACGTGTTAAAATGGATTTATCGCCGCTGCATGAAGGGGCGCGTTTTCCAATAATGGTTGATAATTTATGGTTTCGGTATGCTGGGCAAAAACTGTTGTATCGTAATTTATCTTTTCATATTACGGGGGGCGAAAGATTTTTAATTGTTGGTGAAAATGGGGTGGGGAAATCTACTTTATTAAAATTAATAATGGGATTTTTAACGCCTGAACGTGGCGCAATAGATATAAATCCAAAAACAGATATTGCATATTATGCACAGGAACAAGAACAATTAAATCCTGAAAAAACTGTGCTGGAAAATGTTGCGTGTCCCGAATACAGTGATTTACAGTTGCGTGCGGCACTGGCTAATTTTCTGTTTTTTGATATGGATGTGTTCAAGCGTGTTGGTGTGTTATCCCCCGGTGAACGCGCGCGTGTGGCATTATGTAAATTATTATTGCGCCGGCCAAATATGTTGATATTGGATGAACCAACAAACCATTTGGACCCAGAAACACAAATGATAATTGGTGATAATTTTCACGATTTTTCAGGTACTATCATAGTGGTCAGCCATAACCCAGAATTTGTGGAACAAATTGGAATTACACGTATGTTGGTATTACCGGCGGGCCGCATAGAAGACTATGACCACGAAAAGTTAGAATATTATTATTCGGTAAACAGCAGTGATGATAAATAAATTCAATTAGCGGTTGAATTTTTGTAAATATTCGCGCAATTCAAATCCAATGCAACGCACGTAAAATAAAAAAAACACACCACAAGGGTATGTTTTTTATTTTAACTGGTTGCGGAGTGTGGATTTACTGCGTCACCTTGAAACTTTTGCGTACGCAAACCGGCGTACTGCCGTCCGCCTAGTTTCGGCGGTTGAACCACATTATCTCTGTGGTTCAAATCCAACACAACACACGTAAAATAAAAAAAACACACCACAAGGGTATGTTTTTTATTTTAACTGGTTGCGGAGTGTGGATTTACTGCGTCACCTTGAAACTTTTGCGTACGCAAACCGGCG
>CALXML010000003.1 GCA_944389465.1 uncultured Alphaproteobacteria bacterium | reverse complement strand
GAGGATACCCGCAGGCGTAAGCCGAGGGAATAAAGAGTATGTGAAAACAAGCGACAGCGCAGTTTGAACAAGTACGAAGATACGCACAGGGTACGCAGTACCCGAGCGACACACGCATACAAAAGAAACACGAGTAACCAGTACTTTGGCAAAAAATTACAGGGGGCAAAAAACACCCCCTGTAACACAATAGCAATAATTATATTTTATTATTTTTCGTTATTTTTCGTTTTGGCCATTACTGTGCACATTAACGCCACGTTTTGCAAATGCAGCGGCCAAATTAACCGCGGCGACGCCCTTTTTATACCCTGCCCCATGCGTCTTGTTTTGCAATGTCGCAGTGGCCTTTGTAAAATCATTCACATTTTCTGTCATATTCAATGCCTCTTTACAACATCTCTCTGACAGGGGTAAATATATACTAATAAATATTTTTTGTCAAGTATTTTTATATACTACCCCGTTCAATTAACTATTCAGCACATCCATACATACCGCATACACCGGCATCCTGTGGCGCAACATATTCCTCTACCACGGCAATTGGGACCTGTACTTGCTTGCCTGCTTCTTCGGTATAATGAACCTCTTTTATAACCTGAACGCGGCGATTTGCAGCATTTGCAACACCATCACCGGTTTGTACGGCTAAATCTTCCTCGCCCGCGGATACGGCAACAATCTGGCTGGCCGGAATACCATATTTAATCAACATTTTCTGAACCGCTTCGGCACGACGCCCGCCCAAGGCATAATTATAATCATTTGTTCCCATTGTATCGGTATGCCCAATCACAGAAACCTTGATATTTTTGCTGCCCTGTGTTGCAGCTGCCAACTGTTTTATGATTTCTTCGTATTCAGGCTTAATCGTCGCCTTGTCAAAATCAAACATTATTTCAAAGACTTCCTCCATCACGTGCTGTTTTGGTTCCAATGGAATTTGTTGCACTTTGATGAAAGTCTTTTCATATGTTTTTTCGTTTGCACTGGCCTGTAATTTATCCAATCTGGCATTTATCGCAGCCAATTCAGCACGCATTGCCATCATCATATTAATAAATTCTTCACGTGTAACCAGTTCATCACTGATTTGCGGAATCTCAGCCGGTTGCGGTTGTGCAACAGGTTCTGTTTCCTGTGCCCCAGAACCACAATTAACATCACCATTTCTGCACTTTGTGACACTGCTGTCATTTACATTATTGCTGTCACTGATGGTTTTATCGCCACCATAAATATTCTGATTAAACACCATCGGCTGAACCGGTACAGGATTAATCAAATGTTCCGGAACATTAACATTATTTACGATAATTACACCCTCGCGCGCTTTGCCCGTGCCATTCATGGCTGACAAATTGCGTGTATCAGGATAATAAGTCTGTGCCACAGGTTTCGCAGAACGTTCAACCGCAACCATTGTATCACCATTTGTTGTCACAGTTGTTTGCGTTGTTTCCGTTACTGTTTCAGCCACAGAATTTATAACCTTGCCCCCTGTGCAATCACGCAAAGCGGTCATAGTTTTATAATATCTGTCACGACATTCGTTTGCCGTACCCATTTGCCCACTGGCCGACGCAGACAACCAGCAATCGTATTTTGCCTGTGCCTCGGCCGCCAGTTCAGGGTTAGTCATACTGGCATCATTTTTCAATTGTTCCAACAAATCATTATATGCCGTGTATAATTCAAAAGATTCCTGTTCGTTTTCCACGGGCCAGTTATCCAAAACCTCTGGGAACGGTAATTCGCCACTGAATGCAGCAACCGCCTTTTGCGCGAAATATTCACCCATATCAGGATACCCACTGGTCCGCGCATTATAAATTGCATAAGAACGATAATTCATCGCCAACTGATTCAAAAAGGAATCCTGATGCGGCGCGGAATAAACATCCAGCCCCTCTACATAATCAACGGTTGGTGTTGCAACAGGTGCGTATTCATCATTATTGCCACTGCCGGCGCACGCCGCCAACGTAACAACGGACACAACCGCCAACACACGTGAAATAACAAATGCAGAAGTCAAAGATTTTTTCATAAAAATTCCTTTCTGTAATCCCTGTTATTATACGATTTTTTAACATATGAGTAAAGCGAAAAAGTACACATTAAACAATTAAAAGCCACCAACACATAAATAAAAAAATAAAAAGCATCCAATCGGATGCCTTTATTGTGCGAACAACGAAGTAATTGAACCCAACGATGTACCCAAACCGCCACCGCCGGCAATGCCAGACACCGTCTGCATAATAGACCCCGTATTGGTTGGTTCACCCAGTGAATTAATTGTGCTGGTTAAAAATTCACCCCACATCTGACGCTTTTTCGCAGACAGTCTGGAATAAGAACACGTTTCAATTTTTGCCATTAACCGTGACGCCATTGTCAATTCGGACTCACTGTAATCAGATTCGGTAAAATCAACCAAATTAAAAATATCGTAAATATTAGAAACCGTGACCGTGTTTTTCGCAGAACATGACGACACCGGCCCACCATCAGAACAATACTTTGCCACACCAACCTTTGGATAATCTTCCCATACCATCCCCCTGTTTCCGTCGCCCGCAAAATAATCATAACAAATCAAATCTTTCATATCAGTGCCGGCCGCAATTTCAACAGAATTTTGATACCCCCCAACCGCCAAATTATCACAACGTGAATAGCCCAGACGACTTTGAACCTCGTCCGCGGTCATTGTACCTGTTTTCGCCCATTCTTTGACAATATTATCAACAAAATTCACTTCCTGTGTGGTTGGGATACATTCATCAGTTAATGCCTTTTGCTGGGCACTTAATTGTTGCACATTGCTGATAATCCCCAAAACAGTTGGCACCAAACTGGTCATCCCAGTTGTACTGGACGTTTCAACCGCCGCAACGGGCGCAGCCTTGTTAATAGTAACCGCAGACGCCACCCCACCGGCCAGAAAACAAACCACACCTGTAAAAATCAGTAAAAATTTATTCATCTCTCTTGGATGGAATTATAACACAAAAAAAGTTCGGAATAAATATAAAAATTGCTTTTTCTTTATTGACGCGCTACACTGTTTTGCGTGAAAGGCGACAGACGCAGTTTTATTATATTTTTCAAACACAGACGATTAAAACGTCTGTGGCAATTTTTCTTTACAGGTTGGGGGCTGGTTATGGTTGCCGCATTAATTGCTGGTTCACTGTTTACCCGCCAATTATTATGGACACCAATATCTGCAATAAATATGACAGATATCGTCAGCAACCAATTCAAAATGTCTAATGCCTCTTTTTCCGGCACTGATACAAACGGCGAACCATATCATATTACCGCCGCCAGCGGCCGTCAGGAATACGACAAACCAAATGTAATTTTATTGAACGAAGTTGCCGGCACAACCACACGTAATTCAGACGGTCAAAAAATAACAGATAATATAACCGCAAAAAATGGTGTATATAACAGAATTGACAGAACAATAACACTGACCAATAATGTACGTGTTGATTCCAGTAATGGCGACAAAATAAGAACAGATGAATTGGTGATAAGACTATGAAACAATCAGTACTGCGCGTTGAACACTTGTCCAAATCATATGGGAAACGTATGGTTATTCGCGACATATCTATGATTGCCCGTCAGGGCGAATCGGTCGGCTTGTTGGGGCCAAATGGCGCGGGTAAAACCACTGCCTTTTATTGCATAACGGGACAATTAAGCGCGACAAACGGACAAATATTCTTAAATTCCCAAGATATTACACACCTGCCGTTTTATCAGCGCGCGCGCCTGCACATTGGTTATTTACCACAGGAAAACAGTGTATTCCGTGGTCTGACCGTTGAACAAAACATTATGGCAATTCTAGAGGTTGTTGAACCCAGCAAAAAAAAGCGTCAAAAAAAATTAGACGCATTATTGGACGAATTTTCCATAACGGCCCTGCGTCGCAGTCCTGCCACCGCCCTGTCCGGTGGTGAACGCCGCCGTGTGGAAATTGCGCGCGCATTGGCAAACGACCCAAAATTTATATTACTGGACGAACCCTTTGCTGGAATTGACCCAATCGCAGTAAACGAAATTCGTGATTTGGTATCACAATTAAAAAATCGCGGTCTGGGTGTAATTATCACCGACCATAACGTACGTGAAACTTTGGGAATCACAGACCGCAGTTATGTTCTGCACGACGGGAAAATATTAAAGCACGGCACAACCCCCGAAATTGTTCAGGACGAAATGGTTAAAAAAGTATATCTGGGCGAAGATTTTGTTATGTAATCCCATCCTGCACATCGCAAAACAAAGTTCCCCTCTGCGGGGGGGGCATAGTTACCCACGAAAATATAATTTTCGCGGGTAACTGGTGACGGGGGCGGTCTGTGTTTTTACTCACCTTAATCACAAGTAACGACTAACCATCCTGTCATTGCGAGCCACGTCAGTGGCGTGGCAATCCATAATGTATTTGCTGCCGCAAATAAGTTTATATTAACTGGATTGCTTCGCTTTGCTCGCAATGACAAGGGGGGCACAGTACGACAGCGGTTATTCCAACGGACAGGCGGCGGCATATTCATACGTGCCGGATTCGTCAGTATACTGCGTGTTTGCCGGTGCATACATAATGCATGAACCAGATGGTGACGACACCAAACAACTGTCCGCCGTGCCGACGGATGTATATCCGGCGGGACACGAACCGTCCGCAATATCCATATACTCCTCCTCCACCGCAACATAACCCGATGGACACGATGTGGACGGCACGGCGGCAATTGCGCCAACCGGCGTAATTGCCATAATTAAAACAATTATTCGTTTCATATTCACCCCACATTTAGTCAGACAAACTTCCGAACATTGCGGACCGGAAAGACGCAGTGTTCGCTGCGTAGTTTGCACAGTAGCGTGCGCAATAGTGCGCGCAACTACTGCCCAACGAGATCGTGGAGGAGAGAACCCAGCGCGACACGGCAGGTGACACCATTTTGCACCAACAATATTTTTTATTATCGGCTGAATTATTCGTAATGGCGTCGGTTGTTGCACCTGTTGAACCGCCGTTTTGCGAACCACAAAATGCAATACCCTGTATTGGTACGTCACCACATGTCGCGGACCAATTTGATTGAGCGTATTCACCACTGCTGCTGGAACACGTTGTTGATAATGACAGTTTTACGCATTTGGTAACGGCGACGGCCGGTGGAATTGTGGCCATGCAAATCAGGCCAGCAATTAATAAATGTTTTTTCATATTCTTATCTCCATTTTCTTTTGTTTTTGAATAAAGAAAAACCACCGGAAAATTCAGGTGGTTGGAGTTTAAGAACAATTACACGAATTGCGTGGCTTATTCAATATATTCACCACACTCCAACCGCGTGGGTTGGATGTTTTGTTTAACGTCTGTATCAGACGCGTGTAAAGGGTTCTTAAGCCCATCAGTGGAACACCCACCGACAAATATTATATTACCGCATTGACCATATTAACGCAAGAGATAATAGTTACTCGTTGCTGGTAACTAGTACCCATTCCGCCCTTTGAAAAAATCGCCCCATTGGGGCGATTTTATTCATCATCTACTTCGTCGTCATCATCATCAATATCAACGGCATTCAAATCTATTTCCTTTGGCACGCCCAAAATATCCTCTATCTTTTCAGACGCGGCATCAATATCAATTTTATGCAGCACGGCAAATTCCTGTGCCATACGTTCCAATGCACGCAAATATAATTGACGCGCAGAGAAAGTCATTGTATCGGTCGGATTACGACGTTGCAGGTCGCGTACAACCTCGGCCAATTTCATGGGGTCACCGGAATTAATATTTTCTTCGTACTGGGCGGCACGACGTGCCCAAATCATACGTTTGGCACCGGCCTTGCCCTTGGCGGATGCAATCGCCTCGTCCATTTTTTTGACGGACGTCAATGGACGCAATCCGGAAATTTCAGCCCGTTCCACGGGCACGCGCAATGTCATATGGTTACGTTCAAAATCAATAACCAACATTTTTATTTTCTGACCGGCAATATTTTGTTCCTCTACCCGAACTAATTTTCCAACACCCTGCGTTGGATACACAACATACTGACCGGCTTTAAAATCTAGTTTTTTACTTGGCATAATCTGGATACCTTTTAACAGTTGCCATTCTCTCTATCCCCCATATTATAGCACAAAAAACCAGAAAAACAAACCCCATACATAAAAAAATAAATACAGGCCACTTTTTGCGGTGGCCTGTATAAAAACAACATTTTTTTACATCATTCTGCGCAAAGAACCCGATGTTCTGCGAACACTGGAACCACGCCCACCCGTTGTTGTACCGGTTGCCACGGCACAGGTCCACTGACCATTCTGTAAAACGGCCGTTTGCCCATCTGGACAATCGGGCTGTTCCAAATTCCATGCAAAACAACTGCCCCGTTGATATGATGTATATGTGGCATTATCATCCCCACCGTATGTATATGCCCCATATTCAGGATTCCAATACCCTTCTGGTTCGCCACTGCACCATTTACGGTCACCAAAACATTCAACACAGTTACCCTGTGCATCACATAATTCCATCGGATAAGACGTAGATTTATACCCAGTATTTGCCCTGTCGCCACTGCCCATTGTTTTGCCAGTTTCCAAATCACGACACCATAATTTTTGACATTCAGCGGCATCAATATCGTCAATATCACCGCGCTGAACCAAAACGTACCCCGCGCCACAGGAAAAATCCCCAGCACTGGCAACCGACACACCCCCTAAAGCAGCGCAATTTATAACAAACAAAGCAAACAAAATTCGTTTCATTCCTAATTCTCTTTGTCTTATATTTTACACTGTTTGCATAACTTTTGCAAAGCCTTTTTATTATTGTCCCAATCCAGCCGGCGAAAAACGCCCAACATTATTAAACAATTCCTGTAAAGCATTTAATTCAATTGCGGCCGGTATTTCTGTTTCATCCTCGGAAATAATAACATCCGGCAAATCAGCATCATGCAGCACACGAATATCCGTCACGCGCGCGCCATCAACCCACGCCAATAACACAGTTTGATTATCATATTTCAACGGCAACGGCCCGCGATAATTTTCATCCGCGCCATAATAAATCCAAACAGTATCACCATATATGGTTTTCACCTGTGGTGAACCTATTTCATCCGTCAATTGCCGCGTTGTTTTTATATCAGCAACAACCGTTTCCAAATCGGGCGGGAAAACATACCCGCGGTGTTTGGTCTGAAAAGTACACGCCGTCATTAACACAGCAAAAAATAAAACAAATTTTTTCATACCCCAAATGTACACCAAACCCCGCCCCATATGCAACATAAAAAGCATTCCACATAAAATTACTTTGCAAACATCGCGCAAATAGGATATGATACGCCTTGTAACAGGGACTCTGTTATGCGAGATTAGTACCCTCGCAAACAAGCCGTCCGCGCGGACGTAAAAAACCAACCCATCGGGTTGGAGGCGATGAATATATTGAATAAATCGTAAGCAAGCTTGTTTGCAAAGTACTAAACTCCAACCCGTCCTGTTTTACATGACGGATTTTTTATTTAACAAAGATGGGAAAAATGTCTGAACAAAAATCTGAATTAAATAACCTAGATATACGTATCGGCAAAATGATTGCTGTTTTACGTCGCCGTCAGGGTTTAACACAACAAGATATGGCCCAACGTTTGGGCGTCACATTCCAGCAAATTCAAAAATATGAATCTGCATCTAATAAAATATCTGCATCACGCCTGTACCAAATTGCAGCAGCATTGGATTTACCGGTTGCTGCACTGTTCGGCGACGCCATAAAAAGTGACAACCAAACATATAATTTTATAACACAAATATTACAATTAAACGATTCAGACCGTAAAATAATTAAAACATTAATTACACGGTTAAATAATAAATAACAATGTGTTCCATAGTTCCACAAATAAAAAACGGGGCAATGCCCCGTTTTTATCCTTCGCCGTTTTCTTTGACCTCTGGCGCGTTCATCATCGCAAAGTGCGCAATATACTTTTTCAATTCGCTGCGATAATGATTATTTTCCTTGGCTTCGGCAACCAATCGGTCAAAGTGCGGGTTCGCCGCACGCGCCGCACCAAAACGACTTTCCGTTTTCAAGAAATCTTCCAACGGTGTCACTTCGTCGGCATTTGAATCCATTGTCAATGGACTGTGACCATCCAACAGTAACGACGGGTCAAACCGATACAACGGCCACGCCCCAGTATTAACCAATTGCATTTGATGTTCCACACCATTTTGCAACTGGAAACCATGCGCGATACACGGCGCGTATGCCAATATGATTGACGGACCGGCGAAAGCCTCGGCCTCGCGGAATGCACGGATTGCCTGTGCCGGATTCGCCCCCAGTGCAATTTGCGCAACATACGCACCCGACATCATCGCAATCATACCTAAATCTTTCTTGGCGTGCTCTTTACCACCAATGGCAAATTTCATACTGGCACCAAACGGGGTTGCCTTGGACTGTTGACCACCGGTGTTGGAATAGCCTTCGGTATCCAGAACCAAAATATTCACATTTTCACCACTGTGTAATATATGGTCCAAACCGCCATATCCAATATCATATGCCCAACCATCACCACCGATAATCCATACAGATTTATCAACGATTTCACCAACCAGACTGCGTGCCAACGCCGCACGTGGCGAATCGTTTTTTTCCAGTTGTGCGCGCAAATGCGCCTCTATTTCACGCTGTTTATCAGGATTACGTTCTGCAAACATTTCTTCAACATTTGGAATATTTAATTCAAACAATAACCCCTTTAACGTTTCGCGTTTTTGATTCAGCGCAATACGCATACCCAAACCATATTCGGCATTATCTTCAAATAACGAATTAGACCACGCCGGCCCCCGACCATTTGCATCCTTGGTCCACGGTGTTGTTGGCAAATTCGCCCCATATATAGATGAACATCCCGTTGCATTTGCCACAACCATACGGTCACCAAACAAATGCGACAACATTTTAATATAAGGCGTTTCACCACATCCAGCGCACGCACCTGAAAATTCAAAATAATGCGGTAACAATTCCACATGCTTTGGAATATTTAAATTCAATTTTTCACGTGGTATATCTGGAATTTTTTGCGCGGCATCAAAACGCTTTTGTTCATCACCTGCATCTTTTAATGCAATCATGGACAATGCCTGAACCGGACAATTTTTCACACAAACATTGCACCCTGTACAATCAGCCGGTGAAATATTTAATGTGTAATACATATCAGGCCCCAATTCAGGTGTCTTCATCGGCACAACAATCACACCATCTGCACGGGCCTGTTCTGCTTCATCAGCGGTCATGGCCTTAATCCGAATTGCCGCATGTGGACACAGTGTTGAACATTTTCCACACTGAATACATTTTTCCAAATCAACCGATGCCACCCGTTCAGATATGGCACGTTTTTCATACTTTGCTGTTCCAACAGGATATTGCCCTGCCCCAAATTCACCATCAACACGAAAACGTGAAACCGGCAACGCATCCCCACGCTGTGCGGCCATTTCACCCAACGTACCCGCAATTTCCGCAGGTGCATCGGCCGTCATTGCCGGCACAAAATCAGGCGCGAAATTGGACACCGATGATGGCAATTTATATTCATGTAAATATTCAGCCGCCTTGTCCACCGCCGCCCAGTTTGCCTGAACGACATCCATACCTTTCTTTTTATATGTTTTTTCAATTGCAACCTTGGCACTTTGGGCCGCAACAGCCGGTTCAATCACCTGTGTTAAATTAAAGAAGTTCAACATAATAAATGTGTTAATACGATTGCCCAATCCCAATTCTGCGGCCGCCGCATTTGCATTCAAGAAAAATACACGCGCCCGCATACGGATTAAGTGTTCTTGGGATTCACGTGGCAAATTTGCAAACGCAACGTCCGGCGTCATGGATGTATTAATCATAACCGTTCCGCCGGCACGCAACCCACGGAACACATCAAAACGTTGGGCAATCATAAAGTTTGATACACTGATAAAATCTGCAACCTCTACCAGATATTGGCTTTTAATCGGTTTATCAGAAAATCTGATATGCGATGCGGTCAGTCCACCTGATTTCTTGGAATCATATACCGCATAAGATTGTGGATATAAATCAGAATTTTCACCAACAATTTTTACTATGTTTTTAACGGCCCCCACTGTGCCATCTGAACCAATACCATATAATATTGCCGTCTTGAAATTAGAATCTTGGACTGAAAAAGCCGCATCAGTTTTTAACGACAAACCGGTCAGGTCATCATCAATGCCAACAGTAAAATTATGATGCAACGTTCCACGCATCAGATTTTCATATATTGCCTTGACATCACGTGGTTTAAATTCTTTGGAACCCAACCCGTAACGACCACCAAAAACATCAGCCCTGTCACCAACAACTGTTTTAACATCTTGATATAATGGTTCACCCAAACTGCCGGGTTCTTTGCATCTGTCCAGCACGGCAATACGTTTCACAGTTTTCGGCAATGCCGCCAAAAATGCATCCCGCGGGAAAGGACGGAATAAATGTACCTTGACCACACCCAATCCAGCCGGCAAATGTTCCATTGTTTCTTCTATGGTTTCGCACGCGCTGCCCATTGCGACGATAACATTTTCAGCCTTTGGGTCACCCACATAATCAACCAAATTATATTTACGTCCGGTTAACTGTGCGAATTTATCCATACATTCCTGAACAATTTCTGGTGTTTTTGCATATAATGGGTTTGCGGCCTCGCGCCCCTGAAAGAAGACATCAGGATTCTGTGCAGTACCACGGATTGTCGGATTATCCGGTGTCATACCACGTGCACGATTTTGCAAAACCAAATCATCTGGAATCATTTCATGCAAAATTTCATCAGATAATCTGTCCAATCTGGATTCTTCGTGACTGGTACGGAAACCGTCAAAAAAGTGCAAGAACGGCACACGTGCACGCAACGTTGCGGCATGCGCAATTGCCGCCATATCATGCGCCTGTTGCACATTATGACTGGACAGCAATGCAAATCCAGTTGAACGCACAGACATAACATCACTGTGGTCACCAAATATTGACAATGCATGTGTTGCCAACGCACGCGCCGCGACATGCATAACGAACGGCGTTTGTTCACCGGCAATTTTATACATATTTGGAATCATCAACAACAGTCCCTGTGACGCAGTAAACGTTGTCGCCAAAGAGCCCATTTGTAATGCACCATGCATTGCGCCGGCGGCACCACCCTCGGACTGCATTTCAATTATTTGTGGAATTGCGCCCCAAATATTTTTTTTATGCTGGAACGACCATTCATCAGCCAATTCACCCATTGTACTGCTGGGTGTAATTGGATAAATCGCTGCAAAATCAACACATCTGTACGCGACATCAGCCGCGGCCCAGTTGCCATCAACAATTAAATTAGCCATTTTTATTTCCCCTAAAAATTCATACAGGCTATATAATACCCCGAAAATTATCACAAGGCAAGACTTATAAAAATACTTGACAAAATAAAAAATCGGGACATTTCCCGATTTTTTATTGTTAATACTGAATTTTACTTTTTCTCGGATTTTTTATCATCTGCTTTTTCTGATTCCGCGTCCACATCTTCATCGGCCAATTCAGCATCTGTCAACGCGGCCTGTTCCGGTGTTAACGGCACTAAATTTGCCTTGTCCTGTAACGTTGCCATTGCACGCACCATATCCATTGCACGCTGTAACTGATAATCCAACGCATCTTTTTCTTCATCTGTTAATTCCGCGTCATCATCATCAGATTTCTTTTTATCTTTTTTCTCGGCCTCTTCATTTTTCAGGGCATTTTTAAACGATGCCTCGGAATACAGGCTTTCACGACGTTCCAAAACCTCTACCTTGCTTTGCAGAACCTCTATATCTGGGGTTATGCCTTCGTTTTGAATGGAACGACCAGACGGCGTGTAATAACGGGCAATGGTAATATGAATAGCCGTTCCATCACCCAATGGCTTTTGCTGCTGAACACTGCCCTTGCCGAACGATTGTGACCCCATAACCAACGCACGTCCATTATCCTGTAATGCACCAGCCACAATTTCAGATGCAGACGCTGAACCGTGATTTATTAAAACGACAACTGGTTTACCATTTGCCAAATCACCGGCCGTTGCGAAATTACGTTCTATATCTGTTTTACGCTTGCCGCGGGTGGACACAATTTCCCCAGCATCCAAAAACGCATCAGCAACATCAATGGCGGCCGTCAAATATCCCCCCGGATTGTTGCGCACATCCAACACATACCCGATTACATCCTTGTCCTCTAACTTTTCCAGTGCCTTGTTTAATTCCTTGGACGTTGTGGCACCAAAGTCAGAAATACGAATATATCCAATTTTGTCGGCATCTTCGTCATCCTCCATTCCGGCCATGGTCTTTTCTTCGTATTTAACAGATTCCACCTTGATAATGGCGCGCTTTAATGTAATTGTTCGTGGTTCTTGCCCTTCGGAAATAACGGTTAATTTTACCTTGGTCCCCGGACGGCCCTTCATTTTCTTGGTCGCCTGATTCAATGTCAAATCAAACACAGGTTCATCATCAATATGTGTAATATAGTCCCCAGCCTTGATACCAGCCTTGTCCGCGGGGGTATCATCAATTGGCGAAATAACACGCACTGCGCCACGGTCACTGGTAATTTGAATACCCAAACCGCCAAATTCCCCCAAAGATTTATCATTAAATTCCTTGAAATCATCAGCCGATAAATATGAAGAATGTGGGTCCAATGCCTGTAACATACCGTTCATTGCGGCCTCCAGCATCTTTTTTTCATCGGCCTCTTCTACAAAATTATCACGGGCAGTTTCAAACACCAACGCCAGTTTTTTTAACTGTTCATAAATTTGTTCATCCGTCAGATGTTCCACGGGTTCATCCTTGGCCTTATCAGCGGCGAACGCAACAATTGGTGTAAACAAAACCATTAAAACCAGCAACTTTTTCAGCATAATATTTCCTTTCATCCAAAAAACACGATTACATATACCCGTACCATAGAACAAAAACCCACGCCCCGCAAGCCCGTTTTTGCGTTAAAACAATCAAAATTTTACAAAAAATATTGACAAATTTATTTTAAGGGTTATATTTAGTATGAAAAACAATGGATATATGGCCATGACAAAAACACCTAAATACAAGGCGATAATAGAACAAAACCGCGAACAGATAACAAAAATGCTGTCTGGGGCGGACACAGTAAAACGCCTGAATAATTTAAATTGGCTGCGCCACGAAATATCGTACACGGAACCGCGTACGCTGTTTTACATGTCCACAAAAGAACAGCAACCATATCTGGATTATAATTCTATGAAAAATCTGGGTGACGCATACGACTATATCGTCGGCCATACAAACCAAGACATAGATATTACAGAAATTTGCAAAATACACAGTATGTTATGCACCAACACCCATATTCAGGGTGGTTTGTTCCGCAACGCACCAAAAATAATTGAAATCATTGTAAATGGTCACCGCGTTCATGCACCCGATGCTGGTATGATATTACCTGTTATGAATGAAATTATGTTTAAATTGCATAATCCTGAAACAGACCCCATACGTCGTGCATTTGGTGTTCATTATGATTTGATTATGCTGCAACCATTTGATGATTTTAACAAGCGCACTGCCCGCCTGATTATGAATTGGGTATTAATTCAAAATGGCTATCGTCCAATTGTATTTAATCAGCACACAGACAAGAAAAAGTACAAAGATGCCATTACTGCATACGCCAACGGTTATCCCAAAGAATACTTTTCATATATGTCATCGTGCCTGATGCGCACCCAAAAGGAAATAATCACACTGTTACAAAATTCAAGAATGTTATAAAAACGGGGTGCAATAAAATGGCGGATAAAATCAAAAAACTTTTAAACCATGGTCGTGAAACATACGCGGTATATTACGGCGATGAATTTGTGTTAAAACGTCCACTGCCAACATTTAATGATGCTGCCAAAGGTGCATGGTTGGCAAAACAGCACAAAACCAAGCAATTTATTGATGACATTCGCGCCATTAAAAATCCACGTTATAACGTTCCTGCAATGAAATTTATTAATGATGACGAATATCAAATTCTGGAAGAACGCGCACTGGGCGAACCGTTAACCCCGCAATTATACAATAAATTATCCAAACGCCAGCAATTTGAAATCATTGACAGCATTGCCAGTTTTCTGGTGGATATGAACGAATTAAAACCGATTGGCGATATACAAAGACACAAAATATCAAACGATTTAAAATTTACCAGATTGGATAACTTTATTGAAACCAAAATGTCAATATGGTTCACCCCCACAGAAGTTAACGAAATGGCAAAGATTCGTGATGACATTGGCACGTTTGAATATGAAACCAGACAGGCATGGTCACATGGCGATTTAAATTCTGGCAACGTATTGTATGACGCAAATACCAGTAAAATATCATTCATAGATTTCGCCGAAGCCGACTATAAATTCATCTATCGCGACATATTTGCACCACTGCAAATTGAATTGGACATTTATAAACGCGTATATGAAACATATTGCCAATTACATAATAAAAATTTATACGCAATGCCCAGTATTAAAAACGAAACATTGCGCGACATTATGAAACACAGAATAATGGTTGTCTGGCTGCGCCGTTTTATCAAGGCCGCAGACGATTTACGCGTAACCCCCGCCAGTCAAAAAAGTGCTGATAATAATTTGGCAAAGATATTCTTTATGCGTCGCCAAATGCAAAATTTTATAAATTTGGAAAAACAATTTTCTAAATAAACACTAATCTTCTTCGCGGAACAGTTGCGCCGGATTAACGGCCTTGTCCCCACGGCGTACTTCCAAATACATTTCTGGTCTGTCTGTATCCATACGTCCAATTGGTTCACCGGCCAAAACCTCTTGCCCCAGCATTACATTAATTTCCCCCAAATTAGTCATAACAGTATTATAACCATTTTTATGCGACATAATTATAACCTTGCCAAAGCCCTTGAAATTATCAGCAAATTTAACTTCGCCATCTGCGGGTGCCATAACCAATGCATTACCACGCACACGAATACGCCACCCATCAGACTTTAAACCCAACGCAGTTTTTTCACCAAAACGAACAACCACACGCCCACGAACAGGTTTATTCAATTTACGAATTGAAAAACGTGAATCAGATGACATTTCAGAACTCCCCACGCCGGCGGATAATTCAGATATAGTTTTTGCGCGCGCCGACAATTCACGCAATTTTTTTTGCAATGCAGATTGCTGTGTACGTAATTTTTGATTTTGCGCAGAACGCGTACGCAATAATTTATCTAATTCATCTTTCTCGTTTGCATATCGTTTGGCAGTTCTGTCCAGTTTTTCTTTTTCTATGGCGCGTTCTTCGCGTATTTTTGCCAATTCTTGGATTTGTTGGGTTGCAGTTTGAATTTCAGAATCAAAACTGTCCGCCGCCCCAGATAATATGGCAGATGTCAAAACATATTCACGCATATTTTCAGAATCAAAACTGGGGTGCGATGCAACAAATAAAATTGTTGCCGCAGCATCGGCAATACGTTCTTGGTTTTGTTGCAATTCTGCCTCTAACCTGTCACGTTGGGCATCCAACTCTTTTATTTTTTTTGCAACTGCACTGCGCTGCTCTTCTAATGAACTGACGCGGTCTGCAACCTTTACCAATTTCTTTTTTGTGGATTCAACTTCTTTATCAGACGTATTAACCTGTTGGCTTAATTTTTTATTTTGCTGTTCTGTTTTTTTTATCTGTGCCTGAATATTTGCCAATTCACTGGCCGCGTATGACGCAGGAACATTAACCGCGCCAAACAAAAAAATCCCAACACACAGCCCCCGAAAAAAAGCCAATCCAATTTTTTTCATTACCATCACATTTTATCAAAATCACAAAAAATTGCAAACAGATGCATAAAAGAACGGGCAAAATATGCCCGTTTTTATTTTCTTTTAACACGCAGGAATGTTTTTTTACCCTTTTGCACCATTATTTCATCAGCCACCGAAACAACCGATTTCCAGTCCGTTATTTTTTTGCCATCAATCTGAATACCACCCTGCTCTATCATACGGCGTGCTTCGGATTTTGACGGGAACAATTTCGCCGCCATCAAAAAGTCAACAATTCCCATATCTGCATTCATTTCAATTTCAACACTGGGCACATTTTCAGAATTTGCCCCACCACCAAACAATGCGTCCGCCGCACTTTCAGCCGCCACCGCCGCCACATGCCCATGCGCAATTTCGGTTGCCGCAAATGCCAAAATCTTTTTAGCAGAATTTAATTCCGCACCCTGTAATTTTGACAAACGCGCAATTTCATCCAGTGGGATTTCTGTAAATATTTTTAAAAACTTTTCCACCAAATCGTCCGGTGTATTGCGGAAATACTGATAATATTCATACGGCGACGTTTTATCTTCATTCACCCATACGGCATTACCAGCCGATTTTCCAATTTTTTCGCCACGTGAATCAGTAATTAATGCAGTTGATAAAACAAAAACCTCTTTGCCCAACTTTTTACGAACCAGTTCAACCCCCATAATACTGTTGCCCCATTGGTCTGCACCACAGAACTGCAACGTGCATCCATAATTTTTATACAGGGTTAAAAAATCAACCGCTTGGAAAGTCATATAATTAAATTCCAAAAAAGTCATACCATTTTCCAAACGTCTGCGCACACTTTCCATAGACAGCATTCGTGGCACTGTAAAATCAGTACCAAATTCGCGCAAAAATTCCATATGACTGTAATTTTTCATCCAATCATTATTGTCCACCATAATGGCATCGTCTGCACCATTCCCAAAACGAATGAATTTAGATATAGATTTACGCAACCCTGCACAATTGTGTTCAATCTGTTCATCTGTTAACATTGGCCGCCCCTTGTCACGGCCAGATGGGTCACCAATACGTCCCGTTGCCCCACCAACCAACGCAATTGGCCGATGTCCATATTTTTGAAACCAGCGCATTAACATCAATGATGCCAAATGCCCGACATGCAATGAATCACCGGTTGGGTCGGTTCCCCAATATGCAGTAACCCGCCCTGCATTCAATGCATCATTCAAACCATCCAAATTAGATGTTTGATTTATAAACCCGCGCGATTCTAATTCCTGTAACAAAGCATTTTTCATTTTTTTCACCATTTACCGTTGTTTGTTCCATAAAAACATTCGCAAATTATTTGACACAAAAATACTGGGCATAATTCCACGCCGCGCCAAAGCACGCATTAACACATACCTGAAATAAATCCCGTCTATTACATCCATATTATCCGACACAAAATTCCGAATACGATAATCAGAAATGGGCTCAATGGCAAATTTTATCCTGTCGCGATATGTCCAGACAATTGGCATATCGTATTTACCCAGCGCAAAAACCCTGTCACCAGTCCGCATACCATTGGCAAACCCAGACGTAAAAATATGATTATTTATACATTTATTATTTTGCATTGTCACACATGCAAATAAACCATTATCTTTTACATCTGTTATAACATATTTTTGCATATTATAAAATTAACCTCTTGCCTAATAAAAATATCACGCTGTGTGGCAATTTTCCACAAAATAATAACGGGCATTCCCCGTTATTATTACAAACACCATACATAAAACTTATTTTTGATTTTGTGCGTCCAACAGCATCATTTTTTTAGTCAGTGGCATATTCACATTCATCCCATAATTACGCAACGCCACATTAACCGCACGCAGTAATCTGATTTTATCAAAACTGCATTTACGCAAACCCGCCACAGAATTATAAATTAAACGCGCATGTATTCTGTCATATGGCCGCATACCAAAACACAGATGTTTGTTAAATTTATACGCAACCCGATAACTTTTATTATCCATCACAGAAAAGACACCAACCTTGTCCCCCACATGCAGCACCCCAGTAAATTTTATTGGCAACGCAACTTCCAAAACATTACCATTCTTTTCTATATTAATATGTACAATTTGCCCAGCAACAGGGAACACAGATTTTACAGTATATTTTTCCATATTTTTTCACCACAATACAGTCTAAAAATCCGGCATAACGCCGGATTTTTTATTCGGATATCCATTAAATTAATTAAGACAACATTTTAGCGACTTCGTCTGCCAAATTGTCTTCACGTTTCTGAATACCTTCGCCCAGAACAAAGTATGCAAACCCAGCCAATTTACCACCGGCTTCTTCCACCACCTGTTTTACAGTCTTGGACGAGTCCATAACGAACGGCTGTTCTTCCAATACGGATTCAGCATAATATTTATGAATACGACCCTGAACCATTTTTTCAACAACCTGTTCTGGTTTGCCCGCTGTTGCACCAGATTCAATAAAGACCTTCTTTTCGCGTTCAACGGCCGCTGGGTCAACATCTGCGATTGTCATATATTCAGGTTTGTTTGCTGCAATATGCATTGCGATTTTATTTCCGATTTCATCAATTTTGTCAGAATCACCATTAATTGCAACCACAACACCAATCTGGCCCATTCCCGGAACCATGGCGTTATGAATATATGTATAAATATGGTCACCTGTAACCTTGGCAATACGGCGCAGGTTCATATTTTCACCAATTGTTGAAATTGTTGCAGCAACATCATCCTTGACCGCATTCATTGTTGCATCAAAATCACCCTGCATTTCAACTGCACGTGCCGCAATATCAGAAACCAATTTCTGGAACTTTTCATTTTTAGCAACAAAATCTGTTTCTGCGTTAACCTCTACTACACAGCCCATATTGTCGCACTTTACAACAGTTACCAAACCAGATGCAGCAACACGGCCCGCTTTGGACGCAGCCTTTACAATACCCTTTTGGCGCAACCAATCGGATGCAGCCTCTATATCACCATTGTTTTCAACCAAGGCCTTTTTGCAGTCCATCATCCCAGCGGATGTTTTTTCACGCAGTTCTTGAATTAATTTTGCGGTTATTTCTGCCATTGTTTCCCCCATTATGTAAAAGTTTATTTTGGATTATGGCGTATCATATAAAATCCAGATACGCCAAACAATCCGATTTATCTTAACATTTCGTCAGATATTATTTGCCGGCCTTTTCAGCCTTGTCCATTAATTTGCCACGACGTTCTGCGCGCGCTTCGGACATTTTAGATTTTTGTTGGGCTTCTTTGTCTTTTATTTCAGCCTCTAAATCATCGGCTGCGGCATCAGTCATATCAGATTCAACCTTTTTACCGGCCGCACCACCCAAACGTTTTTCAATACCAGACAAAATTGCATCTACGAACAAATCACAATACAACTGTGTTGCGCGTGCCGCATCGTCATTCCCCGGAACTGGATAATCAACCAATTCTGGATTTGCGTTTGTATCACAGATGGCAATTGTTGGAATATCCAAAATTTTTGCTTCACGTACAGCATTAACTTCACGCGGGACATCAATAACAATCATCGCCTGTGGAACGCCGTGCATATCCAAAATACCGCCGAAAATTTCACGTAATTTTTCAACTTCTTTGGTCATAACGCCAACTTCTTTCTTGGTCAATCCCAATTTGTCGGCATTTTCAATATCGCTTTCCATCTTTTTCAGACGGCGAATAGACTGTGAAACCGTTGTCCAGTTTGTCAACATACCACCCAACCAACGATTATTAACATAGAATTGTCCACAACGTTCTGCGGCATCCTTGACAATATCTTTGGCCTGATGTTTTGTTGCAACGAACAAGATTTTACCACCTGCGGCGGCGATTGCTTCCAAAGCGACCAGCGCACGATGCAATAACGGCGCAGTTTTGTTCAAATTAATAATATGAATTTTATCTTTTACACCGTAAACATATGGTGTCATTAACGGATTCCAGCGACGTGTGTGGTGACCAAAATGTACACCCGCTTCCATCAACTGTTGCATAGTAAATGTTGGCAAAGCCATTTTTATATCCTTTGTTTTCTGTTGTTATCCTCGCCGTTCGGAAAAACCAAATTTTCATTTGGACAGAAAATCGTTTACTGAACGACTGTGTTCTTCACGTAAAACGTGTGGCCCAATAATAGACCAATTTCATACGAAAATCAAGCAAAAATTGGCATTTATCAAATAAACCCCACTGCGAAACAACAACTTGACAAAATAAACAATTGTACTAACATAAAGTAGACAAAAATGAAATACGTACCTGCATTTTTATTGTTTTCAGCATTTTTCATACCATTAAATAATGGCGCAGTTGCACTTTCATTATCAAAAACATATTCAAATACGCCTGAAAACTGTTCTGATTCAAAATACAGACAATCACATCCGGACAAATGCCAATCTTTCGTTGGTTCGGTATCAATACCGCTGTTATCCGGCGCAACAGTAATTGGTGGCGCATTGGCTTTAATAGGGATGGCGAACACATCATCAGACACCGCGCAAAACGCGCAACAGTCACAAACCCAACAGCCAACATTACCGACATATAATATGGTTGGCGGTGACATAGATTCAATTCAATTATCTGCCATTGAATCACACCCTGAATACGAACTGAATTTCAATCAATATAATGAAATCAGATTATCTTACTCTTTGGCACGTGGATACACCGGTCGCGATTCAACAATTGCGGTATTGGATTCAGGTCTGGATTCGTGGCATGGCGCGGCGGTAACAGCCATCGCATCTGGTACAATTGCCCCAAATGCAATTGTAAAATCATACAAGATTGCAGACAACAATGAATTTGTTTCATACAATGAAATCGGCAATGCAATTGCATCTGCGAATGACGCAAACATATATAATGCCAGTTGGTCTGTACCAATGCGCGCAACAGATTTACATTCGCGCAACCAATTAATCAAATTAACAGATAAAAATTTTGTAAACCAAATATCAATTGCTGCGACCGAACGCGATGCAATATTTGTATGGGCCGCCGGCAATGATTCTGACACACAAAGCAGTGCTTTATCCGCCCTGCCAAACGTAATGCCCGAATTAAACGGTCATTTTATTAATGTTGTTGCATGGGATAATGAAACCGGCACATTGGCCGATTACAGTAATGCATGTGGAATAACTGCAAATTGGTGTATAACCGCCCCCGGAACAGACATAAATACAGGCGGACATATTTCTGCCAGTGGCACCAGTTTTGCCACCCCCATTGTATCAGCAGCGGTTGCCGTCATACGTGAAGCGTTTCCATACATGAACGCCACCGAAATAACATCACTGTTATTTGAAACAGCCCGTGATATTGGTGCAGTTGGCGTTGATTCAGTTTATGGGCATGGAATGTTGGATTTGGAACGCGCGACCCGCCCTGTGGGTGCGCCATTGGTTCCAATGGATAATGGCGTTATGCAACCATTAGAAAACACACGTGTTTCTGGCACAATAGCAATGAATATAAAACAAGCAAACCCGCAATTTGCATTTTTTGACAAATATGGGCGCGCATTTAATACCAGTTTATCAAATATAATTTCAGTACAAAATATTGGATTAGGCTTCCAACATCTGCGGCAAAACACAGACATCAGTGTTGCAAATATTGGCAATTTTGAAATGGGATTTAAAAACAGCGATATTATGTTCGGCCAAGGCCTGCTGCAAAGCAACGGCAACGACCTGTTCAGTTTTATTGGTATGCAAAACACAACAGATATTGGCAGCGTACAATTGTTCCAACGTGCCAGATTGTCTTTTGGCACACCGCGCGTAAATAAAAATTCATTCATAAATAATTTTTCTAACATATATATGGCCTCGGTTGATATGGGAATAAAATATCAAGATTGGTCATTTGGAATATCAATCCCAGACACAATTGTTGATGGCACAATGAACCTGCGCCTGCCGGTTGACCGTGCTGATAACGGCAACATATTGTATCACACATATGCCATTGATATGCGTGGTCGTCCATCATTGGAATATTCCATATCATATAAATCAATCTGTGCAGGATTTGTTGATAACCCATACGGAACAGACGAATTTTACATTCTGGCCCGCGGTCGCACAGTTTTTTAGCAATCACCATTATCATCAAAACAATCCTTGGGAACATTTAAACCCCTGCTGTCTATAAATCTGCTTAACGTATCGCGATGAACATGTAATCTGCGTGCGATTTCTTTTTTCTTTCTGCCGTCGGCCAATCTTTGACTGATATATTTTTCTTTACCAGCCAATTTAGAAACATTTTTACTGCCCTGTGGGCGACCGACACGTTTACCTTCGGCCTTGACACGGGCCAATGCTTCCTTGGTACGCTGTGAAATCAAGTTTCGTTCAATTTCTGCAGACAACCCAAACGCAAACGCCAACACTTTGCTGGTAATATCAGAACCCAAACGATAATTATCTTTTATCGTCCAAATTCGTGCACCTATGTTCATACAGTGATGCAAAATACTCATAATTTGTAATAAATTACGCCCAAGTCGTGATAACTCGGACGCGATTATTAAATCATCTTTTTGTATTCTTTTTATTAACCGTCCCAATTTTCTTTTATTTAAATCTTTGGTGGCGGAAATGGTTTCTTCTATCCAACAGTCTATTACCAGTTCTTGCTTTTCGCAAAATTTTTGAATTTCAAATCTTTGATTTTCTGTTGTCTGGTGGTCTGTTGACACACGTATATAGCCATATATCACAACATACTCCTTTAAGTTTTGGCAAATACGCGTCTCTCTGCGACAAATGCGCCCCGCCGCACGTATGACAAAAATCCTAAAAGGAAAAATATTCACAGTAAAAAAAATAATTATTATCTTGTCTTTTCTGAATTTCACATCTAATATACAGTATGTCCAAGGAAGGGGTATTTTATGCAGCACAAACAACAATCAAAAAAACAGAAACAGTCACATAAAACACGTAAATCTTGTTGTAAATGGCTGCAAAAATCATCACATAAAAAACTGTTTTGGATTGGTGCGGCAATTGTAACAATTGCATTGATTATACTGGCATTTTTTATTATTGGCACACATCACAACGGTAAAACACAATTAACAACAACTGTATCTGCCCCAACATCTGCGCAATTTACAGATAACAACAATATGTTTTTTGTAACCCCAACCAGTTTGCCAGAACCAAATAATGCACGAAATTTGCAATCACCATCCAACCTGACAATTTCATATAATGTGGAATCTGGTGATTATGCGCCGGCTTTTAAAATGAATTTAACCAATAATGATGTGGCAAAAAATATAAAAATCACACCATTTGTACGTGGAAATTGGTATTTATATGGTAATGATACACTTACATTTACCCCCGATGACGCATGGCCGGCGGGAACCAAATTTACGGTAAAAATAAACCCTGAAATTTTTAACCCAGATGTTAGCCCAGATACAAAACGCATAACTTTTAAAACACCCGACATAACCGGCAAATTGGAAAACTTTAATTTATACCCCGCGCAAAATGATAAACAATCAGTTATTGGTATTGCGGTAATATCTTTTGATTACGAAATTAATACGGAAAATTTTGCAGATAAAGTATCTGTAAAACTGGACGACGATAAACTGAATTTTGATGTAAGATTTGATAAATTTCATCGCACGGCGTTTATAATTTCAGAACCGATAAAGATAACAAATACGGCACAGGTAATCAGACTGAAATTAAATCATATCCCTGCCCTGTATGGCGATTCAAAAACAGAAAAAATAACAGGAAATTTAACAATTGAATCAGCAGATAATATATTCAAGATATCATCTGTTGAAACAACAATTGCCACCGATACCGGCGGCAATGCACAACAGTTGATATTAATAAATACCACATCTGCCGCTGCAAATAATACAGATTGGACAAAATATTTAACACTGTATTTATTACCCAAATATCGCACAGATACAGAACAGGAAAACAACACCATTCACAAATGGGCCAACGACGAAATAACAGACACAGTTTTATCAAAATCAGAAACATTAACCATCCAGCAACAGGACATATCCGCCCCAAACGGCATGTATCAATATGCAATCTCTTATGACGTATCTGATGGTGATGTACGTTATATATATGCAGATTTAAAATCCGGCGCACAATCAGCAAACGATTTCACAATGAAAAATGGCTTTGCATCCGTTATGCGCGTGCCATATCCAACAAAATCTGTTGAAATTGCAGGCACTGGCGCATTATTATCTTTGGCGGGGAATCGTGAACTGGGCATTGTTGCCCATGGTGGTGTTGATACGGCATATGTAAATTTATACAAAGTAAAATCATCTGAAATAAATCACTTAATATCACAAACATATAATGTGTTTGCATCAAATATGGAATTTAAGTCATGGGCATTTGGCGTATATGATATGTCGGTTGTATTTCAAAAGAAAATTTCTTTTGTAAACCCATCCATCAAACGCGCCAATTATGCATCCGTTGATTTAGGTGACTATCTGGACAGAACATATGGCGACAACACTGGAATATTTATAATCCAAACGGGCACATCTGAAAGCGCAACAGAATTTAATGACAAACGCCTGATTTTATTAACAGATATGGGCATTATACGCAAAGTAAACACAGACAATTCATCTGATGTATTTATATCAAATTTAAGCACCGGCACCCCCGCATCAGATGTTGAAATATCTGTATTGGGACGTAATGGAAACGCTGTCTGGGCCGGTCGCACTGATACAGACGGACATGCAGAAATTCCGTCTTTGCCATGGTCTGAATATAACAACGCACGTGAACCGGTTGCCATTGTTGCACGTCGTGGCAATGACGTATCATTTATTCCATATAATTCATATAACCAACAGGTTGAATATTCTAAATTTGACATTGATGGGGTATATTCATATGCATCAACACCATTAAACGCATTTATATTTTCAGACCGTGGCATATACCGCCCAAATGAAACAATAACACTGGCCGGCATAGTCAAAAATAAATCATTTAAATCATTGGCCGGTATCCCAGTCAGATTACAAGTATACGATTCACGTGGCCACACGGCATTGGAAAAAACATTTTCACTGACAGCAGATGGGATGTTTGATGTAACATATAATATACCAACAGATGCCGCATTGGGCAGTTGGAACGCATATTTATATTCATTAACATCAAATGATAAATTATCTGATATGCTGGGCACGACAACCTTTGATGTCCAAGAATTTGTCCCAGACACATTAAAAATATCTGCCAATATTTCCGGCGCATCTGACAACGGATGGATTGCACCAGATAATTTAACGGCCCACGTTTCATTACGTAATTTATTTGGCACACCGGCAACGAACAATAAAATATCGGCCACTGCAACATTAATACCAACCCAGTATTCTTTTAATAAATTCAGTGAATATGAATTTACACCAAACTTTATATCCGGCACGGGACTGTCTGATAATATGGCAACCAGCACCCAAACTTATTCTGTTGAATTACCAACGGAATACACAGACGCCACCGGCAACGCCACACTGGACATAAAATTTGATACCCCAATTCCATCGGGCACATATAAATTGGTTCTTAATGTGCATGGATTTGAATCAAATGGCGGCAAAAGTGTACAAACAAACATTACTGCACGCGCATCAGATGCAAAATATTTAATAGGTTGGCGTGCAGATGGCGATTTATCTTATATAAAGCGCGACACCAACCGTAAAATAAACTTTATTGCCGTTGACCACACTGCAAACGCAATTGCCATTGACAATTTAACACTGCGTGTAATGCGGCGTGAAAACCAAACCACATTGGTCAAAGATTATAATAATTTCTATAAATATCAAACAACCACACACGATAAAATTATATCCCAGCGTCAAATAAATATTTCAGAAAACGGCACAAGTATAACACTGGATACAACCAACGGTGGAACATATATCGTGCAAATACTGGACGCATCAGATAAAATTTTATCCAGCGCGCAATACTTTATTTCCGGCACCGCAAACACCACATTGCAAACTGATACAAATGCAGATTTACAAATCAAACTGGATTCAGATGAATATGCCGCCGGTGACGACATAGAAATCAGCATAACCACCCCGTATACTGGCGCAGGATTAATAACAATTGAACGCGATAAAGTATATGCATACAAATGGTTTAATGCAAAATCCACAACAACTGTACAACACATAACTGTACCTGATGGATTTGAAGGTACGGGATACGTCAACGTATCTTTTGTCAGAAACATTAACAGTCCCGATATATTTACCACACCATACGCATATGCTGTTGCACCATTTTCTGCGGATTTATCTGCACGTAATATATCAGTAAAACTGGATGTTCCAGATATTGTGCGCGATAATAAACTGTCAATCAAATACACAACTGACAAAAATGCCAGAATAATGATTTTTGCCGTGGATTCGGGGATATTACAGGTTGCGAAATACCAAATTCCTAATCCGTTGGCACACTTTTTCCAGAAAGCCGCACTGCAGGTAAACACATATCAAATTTTATCCCTGTTGTTACCAGAATATAATATCCTGCAGCAATACGCCAAAACAGGCGGCGGCGATTTCGCTGGTGACGGCGGATTAAACACAATTTTACGTAACCCATTTGGCCGCAAAACACAGACCCCTGTTGCATTCTATTCACAAATACTGACCGCCACCGCGGGAAAAACAAACACCATAACATTTGATATTCCTGAATATTTTAATGGTGAAATCAGTGTGTTTGCTGTTGCTGCAAACACCAATGCCATTGGCAGTGCAGATACAAAAACATTGGTACAATCGCCAATTGTTATTTCAACATCTGCACCATTGTTTGCCGCACCAAACGATAAATTTACAATAAATTCAGTATTAACAAATTTGACTGAAAACAGTGGTGCAAATGCAACAGTTAATATATCCACCACAACAAATGACGGAATTAAAATTACTGGGGACACATCTGCCCAATCAGTAATTCCACAGGATACAGAAAAACTGTTCACATTTGATGCGCACGCCACATCAACATTGGGGAATGCAGAATTTATTTTGAATGCACAATTAACATCTGATAATACCCCAAACGTATCACGTACGAATCATACAACATTGTCTGTTCGGCCGGCATCTGTATTTGAAACGAATATAATTTCAGATGTATTAGATTCAAAAAACACCAAAATATCAGATTTTAAAATTGATATGTATCCGGAATATGCAACACGTACATTATATATCACACGTAATGCCGGCGCATTAATATTACCCCTGTTTGAATATTTGGCACATTATGAATATCCATGCACAGAACAATTGATATCACGCGCAATGCCATATGCGGTAATATCAGACAGTGAAATTATTGGTGTAAATTTCAACAGTGCCAATAAACAAATATCAGACACCATTAACACACTGCGCAATCGCCAAAATTATGATGGTTCATTCGCAATGTGGACGGGCGGTTCAACATCATACAACAATCAAAACGATATAAACACCGCTTATTTAACAGCATACGTTGCGCAATTTTTGACAATCGCCCGCGAATCAGGCTTTAACGTTCCAAACGAAATGTTATCGCGCGCGATTGATTACCTGCGCACATTTGTTGGCGGTACAATTACCGATGACGCGTACGCATCTGCAATGGCATATGCAATATATGTTATTTCCAGCAATGATTATGTAACCACCAGTTATATAGATTCTTTCACCCAATACGCCAACGAAAATATAAAAAATTGGCAACATTCATTAATGGGCGCATACATTGCATCGGCATACAAAATTATGAAACAGGACGATTTGGCACGCGATTTAATTTCAAAATACCAAACATCTAAATCTGATAAATTTGAATATGCGGGAATGTTTAATAACAATGTATCAAATGATGCAATGTATTATTATTTGCATAACAAATACTTTTCTGCATTAAGCCCAACTGAATCATCCACTATCACAAAATATATTCAGTCTGGACAATACAGTTCTTATCCATCGGCCACGATAATTATGGCCCTGTCTGATATAAAATCAGATTCAGATTTATCAGACATTCAAATAACAACTGATTCAAAAACACCCATAACCGCCACAGAAAATAAATCTGGCATCAGCACAACAATACCCGCGGACGCAACCCGTATAGATATACAGTGCAAAAACTGCAGCAACGATAATATGTTATATTATACATTCCTGCAACAGGGATACCCAACCGAAACACACGAACAATCAAACGGGCTGGATATTGTACGCGAATATTATGATGCCACCGGCAACAGAATAACAACCGCAAATCTGGGCGACACAGTTACGGTCAAAATATTTGCCCGCACAAAATCCGACACGGATTTTGCAGAAAATGTTGCAATCACAGATTTATTACCTTGTGGATTTATTCCAAATACGGATTCCATTACCGGTGATATGAATTTCGCAACAGTTCTGGACGACAGAATAATAATATACGCCAACCTGACACGTGACGACAGTGTGTTTACATATACTGCACAGGTCGGCACCGCTGGGCAATTTATAGTTCCGGCCATTCATGCAGAATCTATGTACAATCCACAAATTTCTGCGACCGGCGACACCGATACATTTACAGTAATAAATGAGTCAACAAAACAGTAAAATTTATCAAACATTCAAACCAGTGGCGACGCATTTGCGCCGCCACAGGATTTTATACGGAATTTTACTGATATTGATTTTATTATATACGACAATCAAGTTATTCTGTTGTCCACCATTATTAAACGATGTTCATTTTGGCCGTGCCTATTTTGACCGCAATGGGCAATTGCTGCGTATAACATTATCCGCCGATGATAAATATAGGTTATATACCCCCCTGTCTGAAATCAGTGAATATATTCAACGTGCAACCATTTTATACGAAGATAAATATTTCAAATATCACTTTGGCGTGAATCCGATATCACTGGCCCGCGCAACAATTAACTATTTTATTGGCACACCCCACCCCGCTGGCGCATCAACAATCACAATGCAGGTTGCACGCCTGAAATACAATTTAAACACCCAACAAATTGGGGGCAAACTGTTACAAATTGCCGCGGCAATTTATCTGGATATGTTTTATTCTAAAAACGATATTCTGGAAGCATACCTGAATCTGGCACCATACGGTGGCAACATTGAAAGTATTGGTGCGGCGGCATTAATATACTTTAATAAACCGGCATCTGAATTAAATAAAATAGAATCAATAACATTGGCAACTGTACCGCAAAATCCCATAAAACGCGGTCTGAATACCGAAACAGGTCTGCAAAATATAATGAATATGCGCAGTGATTTAGTCCGCCGCTGGGTTACAGAAAATCCATCTGATACAGAATTGCTGCAATTATCAGAAATGCCATTACATGTACAAACAACACGCGATTTGCCATTTAATGCGCCCCACTTTGTAAATTATGAAATATCAAATCAAGATAATTATTGGAATGATATGGGGGCGCACTCGTCGCTGGTTACAACCACACTGGATATAAATTTGCAAAACGCAATGATGCACACCCTGACACAGGAAATAAACAACCGCCGCGCATATGGCATAAATAATGCAGCCGCCATATTGGTTAATTACAAAACAATGGAAACATTGGCTTATATCGGTTCAGCGGACTATTTTGATAAAACAATTTTTGGTGAAAACGACGGTGTGCGCGCACGTCGCAGTCCCGCATCAACACTGAAACCATTAATATATGCCACGGCCGTTGATATGGGATATATCCACAGTATGACATTGTTAAAAGATTCTAAAATCAATTTCGGTGTATACGCCCCTGAAAATTCCGACAGTGAATTTTTTGGCCCGATATTGGCGCGCAATGCATTAACATTATCACGCAATATCCCTGCAATAAATTTATTGCGCAAAATAGGCACTAAAAATTTTTATAAAATTTTATCTGACATCGGCGTATCAAATCTGAAATCCCCCGATTATTACGGTATTTCTATCGCACTGGGCGGGGCCGAGGTATCAATGCTTGAATTGGCCGGCATTTATACAACAATGGCAAATCTGGGTATGAAATACGATATAAAAACAGAAATTCAGTCCGAACAATCAGCCGGTCAACAAATTCTGACGCCCGAGGCATTCTTTATAACACTGGATATGTTGGCCCATCAATCCACACCAACAAAAAACATACCTTTTGCCAAAGAACAAAATTCAACCCTGCGCCACTATTGGAAAACAGGAACGTCTTCATCTTTCCGTGATGCATGGACGGCGGGTATATTTGGTGATTTCGTATTAATCGTATGGGTTGGCAATTTTGATGGCACACCAAATAACGCATTCAGTGGTGCACGCACCGCTGCACCAATATATTTTTCGTTGGCCCGCACTGTTGAAAAATATTATGCAACACGCGCCACGCCAATAAAAAATAATAATTTCCTGCGCGACGATATGAATATATCGGAAATAGAAATGTGTGACGAAGTCGGCGGATTGGCCGGTAAATATTGTCCTAAAACAACATACGCATATTTTATTCCTGCAAAATCGCCAATTGAAACATCGTCTGTTTATCGCGCAATACCAATTGATAACAAAACAGGCCTGCGCGCATGCACAAACGACCCCGCAACAACACATATGGCAGTATATGAATTTTGGGACGCAGAATATCTGGATATGTTTCGTCGTGCTGGCATTAAACGTAACACCCCACCCCCATTTATGGCAGGATGCGATTTGGATGAAATCGCCCCCACCAGAACCCCACCAATCATTACATCCCCCATGGCGGACACACGTACTGTTATAATTTCAGATAAATCCGTTCAGCAAATTGCATTTCGTGCAGTATCTGATATGACGGATGCCAAAATATTTTGGTTTCTGGATAATGATATGATTGGCACAACCTTATCTGGCCAAACATTAATGCATCCGGTAAAACTGGGCGACCACACCGTTCGTATAATGGACGAAATGGGCATGGCAACCAGTATAAATTTCAGTGTTGTAAAGTAAGAATTAATTACAGCAAAAATTTAGTTATATAATTAAAAGAAATACCAAAAATTAAATTACTGCCATAATGTTCCGCCCCACGCGCACGCGCCAAACGATATTGCGCATATGGCCCCATTGTAAAATCACCCCATAAATTAGTATCAAAACGCAAAACCGCACTTAAATCGCGTTCCAAATCCGTTGGCACATATTCAGAATAAGAAAAATATTCACGATAATATCCATCAGCAGATAATTTTACCCCTTCCCTGATTTCATATTCCAAACGCCACCCAAATTCAGCACCCAATTTGCTGTTTTGCGCACCGGCATATGTAAAATCATATTCGTGTATTCCGGTTAAATATAAACTTTTAATAATATTATGGTCAAACAAAGAAATACCGCCACTGGCACGCAAAATATTTTGGCGTGGCAAAGATTCACTGTCCGCGAATTGCGTTTCGTACGCCGCACGTACCGTCGGACCAAATTTCAACCCGCCAAATTCCCAGCATTCATAAGACAAATCACTGGAATACAAAATTTTATCGGCATTTTCATCTGTTGTTGCGGGCGCATTATATGGTTTCAGGGTTGTTTTACCATATTCCATAAACAAACTGTTGTCCCACTTAAATTTATTATGCGTATATTCCAAAATAGTATCAAAAACACCCTTGATATAATCCTGACTGGTTGCATTTAATGCAGAAACAGGTGAATCCTGATATTCAGCGGCATTACGTACCTGTGTTTTTGATAAATCCAACCCAATACGTCGCACAGATAATTGTAATTTAGTATCGTCATTGGTTACCCCAAACCAAGCGTGATTATCATCAGCATACCCCGCAAACGGCAACATTAACGCCAATAAAACAAAAGAAACTTTTTTAAACATCTGTATAAAATTATTTTAAAATATGTAACACCCCATTCTGGTCAGCATACCGCCAACCGGCCTCGCCAATGGCAATGGTAAAAGCACCACGACTGGCCACCGGAATTTCAACAGTCACCTGATTGCCATTTATGTATTTTGTATCCATTTCTATGCCTTCGGCACGGACAATATTGTTTAATTCAATCCATCCGGCCAATTTATCAGACATAACAATTTGAACCACAAACCTGTCCCCAGATTTTCCATCAGTTAACCAATTTTGAACATTATTTTCCGTCATCCATGCACGCGCCGCATCACGGTCAATCGTCATTGTTATATCCGCGGAGTAAGTCGTTTCAGATTGCTGTTCCCCACTGATAGAAGATGCTGCAATTAAATTTGTTAAATCGGCCGACGACGCATTCTGCACCGCATCCGCCAATAAATCAGGTATGGAATATTGCCCCAACACATCGTTAATAATTTGACGACGCGCCTCGTCAAAGGCCATATCTTTGGCCGCGGCGGCGGTATCACTGGTTACATTAACAGACGCCACCCCCACCAAATCAGCCGCAATCGCACCAAATGGTGCGATTGCAAACAACATTGCCAACAACAATTTATTTAATTTCATTTTACACTAAAACTTTGCATTAATACCAACACGTATCCCCAGTGATTTATAGAAAGATTCTATTTCACTGTCGGTTGTGCAAACGCCCCCCGGACACTGTGATTCCAGATTTTTAATGTTAATCGCCGTTGGGTCGCCGGCTACACCCTCTATCTGGCCCAACATATAATCTTCGGTATTATCTGGATACTCGGTCTTCCACGCATCCAAAATCATATCATACCATGTATTATAGTAATCCATATTCAGATACGTTTTTGCGTCCGCACCGCTGACACTGTAATAATCATATGTTAAACCAACCGACAATGCAACAGAATCTGTTATCGCCGTTGTCCAATTTGCACCCAAACCAAAATGGAACGCGCCAAACATACCGGCTTCATCCTCTACAGATTTTGGATGCGCCCAATCAAAACGATATGGCTGGTCACCAACAGACGTATACGCAGGAAATCCCAATTCAATCCGGCCATTTACCGCATTATTTTGATTAATTAAATAATCCATATCCAGCGCAATATAAGGGCCCGCCCATGTTGTTTCATACGAATGACTTTCCCCCGGTTGATGATAATAATATGTACTGCCGGTATTTATACTGGTTGCATTGCTTGGCACGTCCATACTGTTATTTATATCATCACGCCAAATAATTTGCTGCTTGCCATCGGACAAATTAACCACGATTGCAGGGTCACATTGAATTTCATCACTGCCCTCTATCTGGAAACAGGCCGTTGTATCAACAGACAAACCAAAATTATTTTCAGTCGTTAAATTATATTTCAAATACCGATACCCAACAGACGGCGTTATTGTAACATTCCCAATTTTGAAAATATCAGTCAGACCAAAACCAACGTTAAAGCCCAACATATTTCCGCCTTTACTGGTACCAATTGACATGGCGTGACCAATCTGGTCACCAATAACATTGTCTTCATCGCCGGCCTCTACCCATGTTGTGACCAAAAATCCACCATTGGAAATATCATCGTCATACATGGCGGATTCACCCCACTGCATACCATATTGCAGACCCGCGTCAATTTGCATCGTTGTATTTCCGGCATTAAAAGCATAACCGGCACTGACATCCAACACATTCCACCCAACATTGTCATAACTTAAAATACTGCCAGATTGGGCCATTTCAAATTGCCATTGTGCCATCTGATGCGTTATGCCCGCATCCAACCAGAAACCAGTTTTTTTTGAACTGGCCACCGCCTGTTGTGTACCACTTTGTGCACTGGTATTTGTTGCACCGGCATTTGCAGTGTTATAACGCGTACTGGAATAAGACGGTGTTGTATAATTACCCTGTCTGCTGTAATTATAACCACTTTGCCGTTGCGCATACGTCCGTGTGGAATACGGCGATTGATAAGAATTAGTATACCCAGAATAATAAGTACCGGCCGCATTTGCAGCAAACGGAATCAGCATTAAAGCCAACAAAGAAACTTTTCTCATATTTCAGTCCCCTACATTTTATTATCACCACCATTGTATCACAAAACGGTTGAAAATAAAAATGCTTCTTGCAAGAATTATTAAAAATTACGCATATGCGATATGCGGATATGGCGACTACGCAGCGCAGCGAAGTGCCGCCTTGTCGCAAACCACAATATGGTACATAATGCGGATATGGCGACTACGAAGTGTCGCCCTGTTGCGGAACGTTGTGTTGTACATCGTGCGGATATGGCGACTACGAAGTGCCGCCCTGTTGCGGAACGTTGTGTTGTACATCGTGCGGATATGGCGAAACGGTAAACGCGCAGCACTAAGGATGCTGTGGTTAACACCTTGGGGGTTCAAGTCCCCCTATCCGCACCAAACTGTAAACTTTGTTTTTATTATTTGTTTTCTAATAAAATACTTGCCCGACTTTTTAAAATTTTGCTAACATTAATTCAACAGGATGAAAGGAATCAAACAAATCTTTGCGGGATGTCTGGCATTACTGGTATTCAGCGCGCCAAACATTGCATCTGCTGATGATGCGGATACCATTGCGCGTGCCGCAACACGCCGTGGTGCAACAACAACTGTATCACGCGAACAATCGGTCCAAACATCTGACACACAGAAAATTGAATCATCCGGCATATCACGTTCCACAAACCTGAATCAATCGGGCCAATCTGTGCGTAATCGTACACAATCAAATACATCGTCACGCGCAAACGTTGTTGTGCGCGATGGTGGCACACGCACATCAACGGAAACATCAAATCAATCCACCACAACCAGAAGTGCAACAAACGTTTTACCACGTGCCACTGTATCTAAATCATCCGTCGTATCAACGCCGTCACGCACGGCCGTATCACGTAACGCCGTATCAACTGTTTCACGCACTGCGAACATAAACCGCACAGATACAAATACATCAGCGAATGGCGCGCGCAGTGCCACTGCCACAATTTCACGCGCGGCATCTGTTTCACGTGCCGCCACAACACCACAAACGCATACAACAACAACCGCCCGTCGCACTGGCGTGGCACAATCCGCCCGTGTATCACGCGCAGGCACCCTGTCGGCCGAGGAAATAATAAACCGCGACTATACCAAATGCCGCGAAGTATATTACAGTTGTATGGATGAATTTTGCGCCAACAAGGACAGCCAATTAAAGCGTTGTGCATGCTCGTCACGGGTAAACGAATTTGATGATATCAAGGAACAATTGGCCACCGTAGAGGATAAATTATTGGACTTTAACCAACGCCTGCTGACGGTAAATATGGACAAAGAAGATGCCGAGTCTATATTCCAAGCGACCGAGGGCGAACTGGCCTTTCAGCAAGAGGATACATCATCGTCCAAGGAATTATTGGATGACATTTCAGAAAAATTAAACGCGACATTTGACACCAGTTCTTTTGATACTGATTTGTCGCCAATATCATTATCATTAAATGCAGCGGCTGCCTTTGACACGGTTGACTCATTGGCCGGCGCATCCACCACAACAAAATCCGGCACAGAATTATATTCGGCCGCCCTGCCGGTATGCCGCGAAATGGCGTTGGAGGTATGCACCCCTGACGAATTGGACATCATAGAAAGTGGATACCAAATGGCAATTGAACAGGATTGTAACACCGTTGCCAAGGCATACCAAACCCAACAGGATTTGGCCCGCGAAAAAATCCGCGAAGGCAGTGCTCTGTTGGACATATCCCGTTTGGACACATACCAGAAAAATAATTCCGACGACATTTTAACGTGCAAGAAAAAAATGCTGGATATGTTAACCGACACATCCGTTTGTGGGGATGATTTACAACAATGCTTGGATATCAGTGGCCAATACATTGACCCATCCACCGGCGAAGCGATATTAACATCAAACTTGGCCAATTTGGGTAATTTAATCACCCGTCCTGATTCCAATCAAACATGGACGGGTGCCCCCGGAAATGCGAAATTCGTATCATACTTAAATTCCAAAAAGAAATATTTGGAATCCGCCACTGAAAATTGCCAAGACATCGCCGACAGCGTATGGGACGCGTTCCTAGAAGACGCGTTGGCACAAATCAAATTGGCCCAAGAAAGCAAACTGGAAGAAGTTCGCCAAAGTTGTACAACCCTGACGACACAGTGTTTATCTGATGCCGCTGAATCGCTGGAAGATTTTGATGCCCGCGCATTATCAATTTTTGGTGTACAGGCCGACAAAACCGTAAAACAAATGTGTTCCGAGGTTCAGTCTGCCTGTACCGCATTGTTGAACACTGTTGACAGTGGCGACATCTGGAACGAGGGTATGACAGAAATCGCCACCGACAAAACATATGACACAATTATGCAAACCTGTCGCGAGGTTGGCCGTAACTGTATCATCCAATCATGTAAATCAATTTCTGGTAACTTTGGCCTGTGCGAAGATATTCAAACATCCGTTAACAGAAAGGCCATTATTAACCGCACAGCCTGTTGGGACGAAGTTTTGGAATGCGTTGCTGACGCCGGCACAGATGCAATTAATAAAATCACAGAATTGCAAATTGCGGACGGCGCAATTGACGATAATGGTTCATTCTATGAACTGCTATACGGTGACACAAACACCGACATTACAAACGACGAATTGCAAACAAACTGGTCCGGCACATCTTGCACAACAACAGACGATGCCAACTGCATATACGATATATGTGCAGATGATTGCGGTATGCAGTTTGCCACCAACGACGACGGCACCCTTGCAAACGACATTACATATACCAAGGTTAACACCCCAGAATGCCAAATATGCCGTTTGGCTGAAAAAGTATGGGGCAATTGCGAGGCACACCCAGTAACCAATTTGTCCGCGGCAGATTCGCACAACCAAATCAAAATGCCAGTTGACGAAGATACAGAAACATTATTGTCATGGTTTGCCAAAAACACCGGCACAGATGACGAAGTTGACAGTTGTCGTGACACATCATGCGGTCCGGGGTATATATCACAATGGGACTCAAACAAGCAAACTTCATACTGCGTTTCACGTACTGACGTATCCGACGATGGTCTGACCTGCCCAACCAATACTTACTGGCGTGTGCCAACGACAACAGATTCCAATAACTGTTGTCGTACACCGACCGACAATGACCCAGTCGCTGGCGCACGCGACTCTTTTGGAAATTGTTGTTTGGGTAAAATACAGTCCAGCATCCAAGGGGTTAATTGGAATGCTACATCCGGATACTGGGGTAACGAAAACACGACCAGTAATATACCGGCCGACAGCACCGAAGTAGATGGAAAAATTGACCAAAACGGCGGTCTGTGCCTGCCGGATACCGCAAAATTCGTTGTGGCATTTAAACCGCCATCCAATAATACATATTACGGGCCTGCTGACATTGCATACCTGTTCTGTAACGGTACAATGGGCAATGCGAGTGACGAAACCTCTACATTCCCATCGGGCAAAACCCTGAACTGTAACGGGAATTATATCGTCGTTATCAAGAAAACGAACGGTGGTACATACATATCACCACAATATGATAACGTGGACGCCATCACCCAAATACCGACCAGTTTTTACCGCGGCGACCAGTCCACATGTACCAATGGATACAATGACGGTAAGGGTAATTGGGGCTGGGCAACAAACAACGGTACTGCCTGTGACACCCCAACAAACTGGATTATTGAATACAGTGGTGGCGGATAAGTGGTAACGCAAAAATTTGACAATACGTATATTTTGTCATATATTTATAAAAGAACAAATAACCGATACAGAATGTATCAGGCGGTATAATAAAATGATTTTGAATAAAAATCTTTGTTATATTGATTTTGGGGATATTCCCGATTGGCCACCATGTGACGGATGTCACGTGGGGGGGATAATGGGGAATGAATTTTCACCAGAATCAAATGCCGCAGATGATGATTTTGTGTCATATAAGGGATAAAAGTCCGGAAATTTTTCCGGACTTTTTGTGTTTTATTGGTGAAGAAACGAATAAACACATAACGCCAAACCAAAGGGGGCAAAAAATGCGCTTTAAAAAAATAGTGCCATATAAAATAAAAAGAATCCTGCCGATGTTGGGCATTGCCGGTGCATCATTATTTATGGGCGGGTGCGAGAAAGATGAACCGTTGCGTGATGTGGAACTGCATTTTAATTGCGATGATTATTCTGCCATTATAAACATCACCCCAGATGAACAATTTTTCATATCCGATATAGCAAAAAGTTATGCAGACGACCCAACTGTCAGAACAATATATCTGATTCCGGAAGGGGAATGGTACACATATGTTGCAAATACTATCGTTGCTTTACGTCAAAACGGACTAGAACCACTATTTAAATACTCCCCAAAATTTAGGGGCAAGGGTGATTTTGAGTTTTACCCCGGCGCGGCATCCAAAGTGCCCCAAGACAGTTTATGGTTTGTCAGCAAGGGATTTACTATTAATAAATATCGTCCATTAAGTGACTATCAATATTAAAAAATCCGGCATTATGCCGGATTTTTTACATTTGACACAAAATCATAAACGTGCAAATATAAAAATATTAAAACAGTGTTGGCAGGGAATAAATGAAACGGATATTTTTCACAATATTATGCCTGTGTATTTTTAACGCGACCGCAATGGCGGCGGTCACCGAATGCACAAAAACTGATGGCAAATGTCCCGCTGGCTGTGAACAAACGGGCTTATTGGGTTGCGATTTATGCACTGCGGGCACTTATAACAGTACTGCCGGCGAAAAATGCAAATCCTGTACAGTAAAACCACGTGGTACAAATTCCCACTTTTTAACAGGTGATGAATACGCCGGTCAAACATCAAACACCTGTCCGTGGACCGTGACCTGCCAAGCAAATCAATATTGGTCAACAGGCAACAATTTTGGATGCACAGACTGTCCCAGTGGATACGAGGCAAAAGAAGGTAATCAAACATTTGATGTTACAGGCAGTGGCAATTACGCATCATCTGGTGCAACAGGAAATACCCAAGCAAACAGATGCCAACCAAAGGTTTTTAAACTGGAATTACTAAAAAATACTGCATTGATAAGTTTGGGTTGGCCATTTGAAGACGCAGAATATAAGAATTATACAGCCTATGCAAAGTATGGTATCGGTTTTGCAACCGATGCGGCGTCATCTGAATGGTCAACCTCCCTGCCATCTGGTGTTTTACAACCAAACACACCGATTAAAACTTTCAAGGGATATTCAACCAGCGACAAAGCAAAGGATTGCGGAAGTTCATTATATTTTGATGTAAGTGGCAAATTCGTAAAAAATTGGAATGAATTATTGTCTGATAAAAGACTGTATGCATGTTGGGGAAATCTAGAAATAACAATAAATTATTATAATTCCAATGGAACAACCACTTGGCATGTTGAGAATTTTACAATAGACGACAACCAAGAATACAATGGACACAAGGCTTTACCATATGCAGGCAACATAGACGCCGGTAAAATATTTCAACATTATGAATGTACATATGGCGACGGTTCGCCGTGCGCCGCCCCAACAATAAACGCAAACGGTGATGTACCACTGGGCTCTACAACAATAAACTTAAAACCAGTATTTTCATCTTGTAACGCGGGTCATTATTGCACCGGTGGCATACAGCAAGATTGTCCAGCCGGCACAACCAGTGACGCTGGCGCGTCGTCAATAGAAAAATGTTATATGCTGACTGGAACGAATGGCACGCAATTTTGCGACACCAGTAATGGCAACGAAAAAAGATGCTTTCATTTGCCAGCACAAGAAACTTTGCCTGAAAAAATATATTATTAAAATAATACTATTTTTGAAATGGCCGCATTTATGCGGTTCATTTCTGCATCAGTAAATTTACCCAAAACCCAATCAGCCGGCATCACAGGCAAATCAAAATCCCGCGGATGTGCAATTCCAATTCTGATACGGCGATAATCCGCACCAATGGCGGCATCAATTGATTTTATTCCATTGTGCCCTGCACTGCCGCCGCCAACTTTTTCACGTAAATCACCTGTTTTTAAATCCATATCATCATGAATAACAATTATATTTTCATTCGGAATTTTATAAAATCGCGCCAGCGCACCAACAGCCGCCCCACTGTTATTCATAAACGTTTGTGGTAACGCAAAAATAATCCGTCGCCCATCAATATTTTCAGAATACGTTAATGCATTATGTTCGCTTTTCCACGTGGCATTGTCCGGAACAAAATGCCGCACAGCCATAAAGCCAACATTATGACGCGTTTTTTCATACTGTGTACCAATATTCCCCAGTCCAACAACTAAAATTGGTTTATTTTCTTGCATATGTATCTCTTTTTTTTATTATAATATCATATAAAGGAGAAAAATATGAAATTAAAATATGCAGGTATTTTAACTGCCGCAGTTATCAGTTTTTCTGGCGCGGCCAATGCAGGTGCACTGTTTGATGTATACGCGGGTGCAATGGTTGGTGTTGGTGGCGCAACGGTTTTTGCAAACGACACAGATGTATCCAAATCCGCCCAATCATATGGTGCTGTTTTGGGAATTGATATTCCTGTATTTCGTTTTGAATTAGAATACGACTATCTGACCGCAGACAGCATTAATATGCACATCGGTATGATAAACGCATATGCAAAAATGCCTTTCCCAGTGGCTAAACCATATATTGGTGTCGGTATTGGTAATATATTCAGTGGCACAGATGACGATTTTATTGATATTGATTCCGTCGCCGCGTATCAGGCAATGTTGGGTGTAACTTTTGATATACCAGTATTACCAATTGACGTTGATATAGAGGGCCGCGCCCTGTACGCCGCTGATATTTATGAATATGCGGGTCTGAAACCGGACTTTTTACAATATGAAGCCCGCCTGAAATTACGCTATGTATTTTAAGCCCAAAGGATGCGGGATAAATGCTGACACTGATAGATGGTAATTCCATATTATTCCGTGCATATTACGGCGTACACAGTCGCCTGACACGCAGCGACGGTACGCCCACAGGTGCAGTATACGGATTTTTCAATATGATTTTACCAATCTTGGCCGCGGCAAAACCAAACGATTCGTTTGTATGCGTGTTTGATGCATCACGTATATCTTTCCGTCAGGATATTTATCCCGCGTACAAGGCTAATCGCAGTGAAACACCACCCGATTTAATTTCACAATCTTATTTGGTGCGCGACGGCGTTGCTGCAATGGGGGTGCCTGTTTTGTGTATCCCAAATGTAGAGGCCGACGACGTAATCGCCACATTGGCACGCGAAAACTGTACCGGCCACGACGCAACACGCATTATCACCAGTGACAAAGATTTAATGCAATTGGTATCTGATTGCGTATTTTTATACGACGGAATGAAGGACCGTGAAATCCGCGAACCACAGGTACTGGAAAAATTCGGTGTTCATCCAAATCAGGTTGTTGATGTACAAAGTTTAATGGGCGATTCGTCTGATAATGTCCCCGGTGTTATGGGAATTGGCCCTAAAAAAGCATCTGAACTGATAAATCAATTCGGTTCATTGGACGCACTGTACGAACATTTGGATGATGTAAAAAATGAACGCACCAGAAATTTATTACGCGATAATCGCGACAGCGCGTATATTTCAAAAAAACTGGTCACTTTAAAAACAGATGTTGATTTAACCGGATTAAAAATAGAACCTTTTGTATTTAACACACCGGCCGCATTGGATTTTGTTCGCAATAAATTGGAAAGCAATTCATTGGCGGTAAAAATAGAAAAACTGTTTCCACTGGAACAGTTCAAGGGCGCGCCCCGCCCTGCGGCGTTTGATTTTGCCGGTTCACACTGTGAAATTAATACCGAATCGGTAACACAATCCAAAAATATATCAGCGCGCAAATTAACATATGAAACCATCACAACCACGGACGCGCTGGATAAATTTTTAAAAACTGTAACTGACAAAATCGCCATTGATACTGAAACAACGGGCTTGAATTACCTGACTGCAAAAATTGTTGGTATATCATTGGCAACAAACGATTCGCATGGCGCATATATTCCGATTCGCCATTTTACAAACAGTGACGATTTATTTGCTGAAAACAAAATCGCCCCAAATCAATTAAGTATGGATATTGTCCGTGAAAAGTTGTGGCCAATATTTATCAATAAAAACATTGTAAAAATAGGTCACAATCTGAAATACGATTTGCACATATTGGAAAACGATGGCTGGGACACATCAAAAATTTCACCAATTGATGATACAATGTTATTGTCATATGCATTGCATGGCACATTGCATGGACACGGTTTGGATGAATTGGCGCAAAAGTATTTGGCACATACGAATATATCCTTTGCTTCGCTGTTTCCACCCAAAACACGTGATGCAGATATGCACTTTGATAAACTGGATATATCTGTTGCCACACCCTATGCGGCCGAAGATGCAACCATCACCATGGCACTGTACAATTTAATGCGCCCACAATTAAATGATAATGAAAAATTACGTGAATTATATGATACGTGTGATTTGCCGTTAATGCCAATTCTGATGCAAATGGAACGCACTGGTGTATTGGTAAATAAAAACGGGCTGCAACAATTATCCAGTGTTTTTCACCAACAATTAACAAAACTGGAATCTGAAATTTGGGAATTGGCTGGCCATGAATTTAATATCGCCAGTCCGAAACAATTGGGCACGGTCCTGTTTGACGAAATGCAGTTGCCTGCAAATAAAAAGCGTTCCACAGATGCAGAAACATTAAATGATATAGTTGATACCCACCCAATAATTGAAAAAATATTAAATTGGCGTTCAATTGCAAAATTGGCCGGCACATACGCGGACGCATTGCCGCGTCAAATTGCATCCGACGGTCGCATTCATACAACATATTTACAAACCAGCACAAATACAGGCCGCCTGTCCAGCCGTGACCCCAATTTGCAAAACATACCAATTAAAACCGAACTGGGCGAAGAAATCAGGAAATGCTTTGTTGCACCGGCGGGTCGCGTATTAATATCTGCTGATTATTCACAAATTCAATTGCGTTTGTTGGCGGATGTCGCAAATGTAAAAACGTTCAAGGAAACTTTTAACGCTGGCCACGACATTCACGAACAAACAGCCCGCCAAATATTCGGCATTCCAAACGACGCACCCGTACCCAAAGAATACAGACGCGCCGCAAAAACGGTAAACTTTTCTATTATTTATGGCATATCATCATTTGGCCTGTCGGGGCAATTGGGTATTTCACGGGCCGATGCGCAAAATATAATAAATTCATATATGGCGGGACTGCCTGAAATACGGGAATACATTGAATATATAAAAAATTTCGCAACTGCACACGCATGCGTATACACCCCATGGGGTCGCCGCATAGAATTGCCCGAGGTTAAAAATCCCCGCACCCGCGCATATGCAATGCGCGCGGCAATAAACGCCCCAATTCAGGGATTTGAAGCCGACCTGATGCGTCGCGCCATGGTAAAAATTAACAGTGAAATAATGCAACCAAATGCGGATAAAATCCGTATGATTATGCAGGTGCACGATGAAATTATATTTGAATGCGATGAAAACGTTGCCGACGAATTTGCCAAACGCATAGAAAGCGCGATGAAAAACGTTGCAAAACTGTCTGTTCCATTGGCGGCAGATTATGTAATTGGAAAATTCTGGGGGAAATAGTTTGTTACAACAAAAAAAATATCAAAAATAAAAACCGCCCAATTGGGCGATTTTTTATTTAGAATCCGAAAACCATACGCTGTTTTGATTGACGTTTTTTTTCATTGCGAACGGCTTCTTCCTTTAAACGTTTGCGTTTAGTGGTTGGTTTTTCATAACGCTGACGTTCTTTCATTTCGCGGTACAGGCCTTCTTTCTGTGATTTACGTTTTGCAACGCGCAGTGCCTGTTCAACGTTATTATCGCGAACCAGAACTTTTACCATCGTACAATTCACCCCCTTTAACGCATTTATTTTTGGTGGAGCCAATCAGACTCGAACTGACGACCCCCTGCTTGCAAAGCAGGTGCTCTACCAACTGAGCTATGACCCCAAAACTCTTTGAAAGCGAATGAATTTTATACACTTTTGGCAATATTGTCAAATTAAAAATATAAAAAAGTGAATAAAATCTTTCACTGGACAGGAAAAGGCGCACATTTTATAATATATTGCTATGTTAAAAAATATAAAGAAAAGTATAAAAAAACTTATCAAGGGCGACGAATCCAACGGTCGCATTAAATGGTCACTGTATGGACGCGTATGGCGTGAAATCGGAAAACCGCAATGGAAATGGCTGGTGGCGGGCGTAATCGCAACCATTTGCGCCGCTGGGGCCGAGGCTTACACCATCACACTTGTTCAACAGGTCGTGGACAAGGCCTTTATTCAAAAAAGTATGGCAAACATATACTTTTTTGGCCTGCAGGTTATTGCCGCATTCGGATTCAAGGGCGTGTTCAGTTACGCCAAATCATTATTAATGGCCAAGGCCGGCCTGAACGCCAGTGCAAATTTACAACAGCGCATTTATAACCATATGGTTAAAATGAACATTTCTAAATTCTATGGCGATGGCATTGGGAAACACTTGAATTACTTCAGTGTTCAGGCGGGCGCAGTTTTAAATCTGGTTACCGGCACATTAATTAATACCGTTCAGCAAATCGCCACATTGGCCATGACATTGGGATTAATGATTTATTATGCCCCACAATTATGTGCAGTTTTATTATTCTTGGTTCCGGCGATTATGATTCCAATGGTGCTGATTATGCGTCGGCGTCGCAAATTATCGCGCGAATCGTTTGGCATTGCGAATGACGTTTCACAACATCTGAATCAAACTTTGCACGGAATTAAAACCATTCAGGCATTCGCCAACGAAGAATCCGAAACACATAAATTTGCAGAAGTATTAAATGCATCCATGGTTAATTCGTACAAGGGAACACAGGCATTCGCCCTGCAATCCCCATTGCTGGAATTAATGATTTCAATTGGTCTGTGTTTGGCATTAATCGCGGGCGGCCATTTTATTGTCAGTGGTGCAATTACAACCGGTGATTTCACTGCGTTTTTGTTGGCATTAACCGCCGCATATAAACCCGCACGCAGTATCACCAGCACCAGCAACACAATTCAACATGGCTTGCTGGCGGCCGAGGTTTTATTTGACTTCCTTGACAGCCGTCCGGATATTGTTGATGCCAAAAACGCAATTGAATTACAGCCAACAAATATGTCTGTTAAATTCAGCCACGTATCTTTTGCATATGTGCCTGATGAACCGGTGTTAACAGACATTAACCTGAACGTGCCGGCCGGTAAAGTATGTGCATTGGTTGGCCCATCGGGTGGCGGCAAAACGACAATGTTTAATTTAATTGAACGTTTTTATGAACCGCAACGTGGCAAAATTGAAATCAACGGAACAGATATAAAAAAATATACCCTGCATTCATTACGCAATAATATTGCCGAGGTATCCCAAGACGTATTTTTATTCAATGGCACAATAGAAGACAACATAAAATACGGCGCGCCAAATGCCACAACCGAACAGGTTATCGCCGCTGCAACCGCCGCCAACGCGCATGAATTTATTATGTCATTCCCACATAAATATAAATCCAAGGTCGGCGAAGGTGGCGCATTACTGTCCGGTGGCCAAAAACAGCGAATCGCCATCGCACGTGCAATATTAAAGGACGCCCCAATTCTGTTACTGGACGAAGCAACATCTGCATTGGATACACAAAGTGAAAAATTAATTCAATCGGCACTGCGTGATTTAATGCGTGGCCGCACAACATTTGTTATTGCGCACCGCTTGTCAACCATATTGGATGCTGATATAATATGCGTTGTAAAGGATGGGCACATTATTGAACAGGGAACTGATGCCGAATTGGTCGCATTGGACGGCGAATATAAAAAATTGCGCGATATCCAATTTAAACCAGAACAAAAAAACAGCCCTGCAAAGAAACGTAAACGCACATCAAAAAAGGACGCATAATTGAACAATATCACCAGTCAATTATTTGCTGCATCATTGCAATGCGTACGTACACGCAGTGGCCGTTATACGTTGACCATGCGCAGCGCGACCGGAAAATTACGCCGTGTAAAAAATATTGGCTTTGGAACGCGTCCATTTGAAATTGTTGCGCAATTTGATGGCACACCATTCATAGCAATCAAAAAATATTCGGCAACGCCATACGGTATTGTACCACAATTATACCTGTTAAACACAATAACCGGTCAAATTGATGAATCAACACAAAATGGCGTAAAAACTATTTTATTTAACCCGACACTGAAACAATTTTTTATTGATAAAACGAATCAGCAAAAAATTAACACTGCACCGGACTTTAAAATATTATCGTCATTGCCATTGGCACAAACACCAAACGTTCCAACCGCTGTGACGGATTTGAAAACCAATACCCCCGCGCCACAAATTGTTTCGGCCACAACAAACGGCACACAAATTAATACGGTTATTCGTGGTCCGCGCAAACGCAACAGAAAACATAAATTGCAAAAGCGTACACGTTCTGCTGAAACAATTACGCACACGCCAAAACGCAATGCAACAAAATCCGCACTGTCGGCAAAAATAACCGTACCATATTCATTAAAACCACAGAAAAAAATTAAATATAATATACCGTCACCACGTGCGATTGCCGCCCGTCGTAAATTTATGCAATTACATTTGCAACGCCAAATGATGGACCAGATTCAAATGCAATACTAATTGTCCACCATCTGACTTTTACGGACAGTTTGCTTGTCATCCCTATCTTTTTAAATCCGGTTAATAATATCGTGCCATTTCTGTGGGCCAACACCCCAGAAATGACACAATTGTAATTGCAAATCTATTGCTTTAAATCAGTACGTTTGGCGTACAGCAATGTAAATCCATATGTCAGTAATTTTTCCAGTATTGCATCTGGTATCATTTGTTGGCCCTGTTCATATTTTCGTAATGTTTTATATTGTATTTTTAACATTCGTGCCGCATCACCACGGCGCAGGCGTGCATTTTTACGTCCATGCGCCATTGCAGTGCCCAACACGCGTGAATCAAATAATATTACTGTCATTTTATCCCCCCAAATTTGCTTTATTAAACAAAAATACCGCCGTGATGAAAGGCGGTTGGAGGTTAAGAACTATTCTTCGTAAATAGTGTCGCTTATTCAAATATATCACGACCCTCCAACCCGTGTTGGAGTTCGCACGAAGAAGAGGTTCTTACACCCCACATTGGTAATCATCCAATGACCATTAATTATAACATACGCACATAAAATTGCAAATGGTTAACTGGTACCCCCAACCGCCCGCCAAACTATTTATGTTGATTTACCCCACGCGTATGATATTATTAATTTGATGTGGGGTGTTTCCACATTGGGCTTAAGAACCCATTGGGTGCGTCTGGGAACGGACGTAAAAAATAAATCCAACCATAGCGGTTGGAGTGTGGTGAATATATTGAATAAGCCACGCAATTCACTCAATTGTTCTTAAACTCCAACCACCCGAAAATTCTGGTGGTTTTTTCATATCAATAAAATGAAAAAGGGAGATAAGAATATGAAAAAACATTTATTAATCGCCGGCCTGCTGTGCGTGGCCATAATTCCGCCCGCCGCGGCCGTCACCAAATGTGTGGCATTAAACACCAGTATGACATGCAATATTGATGCACAAAGTGGAAATCTGGACTGGTCCGGCAGTTGTTCAATGCGTGGTGGCCCAACAACAGTCAGTGGCATTGCCGCCTGTTCATCACAAAACGGTGACACTGCCGGCAAATTGTCCGCCACCCTGTCTGTCACCCTGACCAGCAGTGGTACGGCGGATGACAATAAATATTGCTGGTGTAAAATGACATCCCCCGCCGTATCACAATGGGTGTATGCATCCTCTTTCCCATCCAATGGCATGTGCATAAACAATTGTGCCACTGCGTGCCGTGATGGATTGAACTTCAAATCAAATTTTCCACAATTTTTACCAAATATGATTAGTCAACTGTCGGACTAAAAGGGGGACAGCATATGAAAAAATTTTTAATTTTTGTTTTGGTGACAATGGCGCATACTGTGGCCTTTGCCATCACGCCAACAACATCATGTCCAACCGGTTATATCACCATAGAAGAAGAATATATAACAATAACAGATACAGCATGTTCATCTGTGCGCACAGAAATCGGCACGACAACCAGTTGTTTGGTTGGCAATCCCGCCGATTCATGCATTATGTATGCGCCGGCAAATACAGAATACACGGATGCATCCGGCACATATGAATATACCGCCGCCTGCCCACTGGAATAGATAAACAATATCTGTACTCTGTTCTCTAACAAAAACGGGGCAATGCCCCGTTTGTTATTGAACGGTTAAATCCTTGCCATGGACATCAACGTATACGGTGCTGCCCTCGGCCACACGGCCGGATAAAATCAAGTCTGCTATTTTATCCTCTACGGCGGATGTAATCAGTCGCTTTAATGGACGTGCCCCAAACACAGGGTCATACCCATTATCACCCAACCATTTAATGGCCTTGTCTGATACATCCAATGTTATGCGGCGTTCGGACAAACGTTGTTCCAAATTACGCAATTGAATCTTTACGATACCGGCCATTACATCCTTGCCCAATGGGTTAAAGAATACAATTTCATCAATACGGTTTATAAATTCCGGACGGAAATTTTTCTTTACCGCATCCATATCTGGCAAATTACTGGTCATAATTATAATGGTATTTGTAAAGTTCACCACGTGTCCCTGACCATCTGTTAAACGCCCATCATCCAATATCTGCAGAAAGACATTAAACACATCAGGATTTGCCTTTTCAATTTCATCAAACAGCAAAACTTGATACGGACGACGACGCACACTTTCGGTCAGCACGCCCCCCTGTTCATATCCAACATACCCCGGCGGACTGCCAATCAGGCGTGATACAGAATGCGGTTCCATATATTCACTCATATCAATACGGGTCATGGCCGTATCATCATTGAACAGGTATTCTGCCAAAGCCTTGGCCACTTCGGTTTTACCAACACCAGTCGGCCCCAGAAACATAAAACTGCCCATTGGCCGATGTGGGTCAGACAATCCCGCCCGACTGCGGCGAATCGCACGTGCGATAACTGTCAAAGCATGGTCCTGACCAACAACGCGCTTGCGCAGTTCGTCTTCTATGTTTAACAGTTTGGATTGCTCTTCCATACTTAATTTATCAGCCGGCACACCGGTCCATTTACTGACCACAGCCGCAATATGTTCAGGCAAAACTGTTTTATATTCACGCGATTCCGCATTCATTTTTTGAATCTGTTCTTCCAGTTCTGGGATTTTACCGTATTGCAGGGCGGACGCTTTTTCATAATCGCCATTACGCATGGCGGCGGCAACCTCTGCCTTGGCAGAATCCAACGCAGCCATCGCATCGGATAACGCGCGCATTTTTTCCTGTTCGGCACGCCATTGTGCCGTCAGTGTTTCAGATTCAGCCTCGGTTTCTTTGATAACAGATTCCAGTTCCTTTAACCGTTTTTTGGAATCTTCATCTTTTTCTTTCTTTAATGCCTGTTGTTCAATTTTCAATTGCATTAAATGGCGGTCAACCTCGTCCAATTTTTCAGGCTTTGACGCAATTTCAATACGAACGCGTGCGGCGGCTTCGTCAATCAGGTCAATTGCCTTGTCCGGTAAAAATCTGTCGGTAATATAACGGTTGGACAAACGCACCGCCGAAACCAATGCCGCATCAGAAATACGAACACCGTGGTGGCCCTCGTACTTTTCTTTTAATCCACGCAGGATTGAAATCGTGTCATCAACACTGGGTTCATCAACATACACGGGCTGAAAACGTCGCGCCAACGCAGGGTCTTTTTCAATATATTGGCGATATTCGTCCAACGTTGTTGCGCCCAAACAGTGCAATTCACCACGTGCCAACATCGGCTTTAACAGATTACCGGCATCCATACTGCCCTCGCCCTTGCCGGCACCAACCAGCGTATGTAATTCATCAATGAACAAAATAATTTGTCCATCAGAATCCTTGACCGCTTTTAATATAGCCTTGAACCGGCCCTCAAACTGGCCACGGAACATCGCGCCGGCCATCAACGCCCCCATATCCAGCGACAACAATTTTTTATTTAATAAATTTTCGGGCACATCGCGCGATACGATTCGTTCGGCCAAGCCCTCTACTATGGCAGTTTTACCAACCCCCGGATTACCAATCAGCACGGGATTATTTTTTGTACGCCGCGATAAAACCTGTATCGTGCGGCGAATTTCTTCATCGCGCCCAATAACAGGGTCCAATTTGCCATCTGCCGCCAATTTAGTAAAATCAGTGGTATATTTTGCAATGGCCTGTTCGGGCGTTTCTTGCATTTCTTCTGGATTCATGTATTACAATCTCCTTTTATTTTTCACTATATATAGTAGCATTTAAGGCTTTTTCAAGGTACAGGAATCAAAACATTGATTTTTTTATATGGCTGGATATTGCAAATTTTTGTGATATAATATTACAGTTACACCAAAATTGGCAAAAATATAAAACAATTCTTGACTTTTTACTAATTTTGGTATAAATTATGCCGCAGTTATTAAAGGATTATAATATGCCACGCGTATGTAAAGTTACAGGTAAGAAAACACAGGTTGGGATGAACGTTTCCCACTCTATGCGCCATACCAAGCGTACATTCTTGCCAAATTTGCAAAAATTAAAGTTTCACAGTGATATTTTAAATCGTGATTTTTCATTGCGTATTTCTACGGCTGGTCTGCGCACATTGACCAAGCATGGCGGTCTGGACGCATATGTAATGTCCAAATCCCCATCCCGTTTGACCCCAGAAATGGCCGCAATTAAAAAAGCGATTAACAAAAAAATTGGTGCGGCTGAAAAACCTGCTAAAAAACCAGTGCACAAGGCGAATCGCAGTGCCCGTTTGGTTAAAAAGGTAGCAGCACGTCAGGCGGCAACAAAATAATTTGTTGTATTGCGTTTTGGCCCCGTGGCGGAATTGGTAGACGCGCTTGACTCAAAATCAAGTTCTGCAAGGAGTGTCGGTTCGAGTCCGACCAGGGCCACCAGATAAAATAAAAAACACACAAATATGTGTGTTTTTTATTTTTGTTCCTGTATCGGCCAGAAACAATCCGACCAACATCGCCCACAAAAAAATATTTTTTGTATGGCGGTAAAAAACATCAAAAATGATGTTGACGCGTGGGCGGAATTTGGGGTAAAATACATATAAACAAATGCCGAAAATAAACCACCGATAAAAATCGGTGTTTTTATTTTTGAAAAAATCCCAGATTTCTGCATTTTTTTGTTCCCCCATTTCGCCGAAAACAAACGGTGGATTAATATTAACCTTTATGCCAATTAACAATTCAATTGCAGAATGTGGCGTACGTTCATGTACTTTCTATACCGGCGGCGTTGCTGGGCCAACCACACCGTCCAACTGTGCAATAACCCAATCAGCCAATGGCGGCATTGAAATCCGAACCATAGAAAAATGTTATGGTCCCACCGACGACATTACGGGCAAACCAACCGATGCATACCGCGAATGCGAATCCTGTACGTGGGGATTTGAAAAACAAATTGCCGGTTCATATACGGCCAATTGCGGTTTGTTAGAGTATAACGAATGCCTGCCGGTCACTGGTATGTCAACCACCAAATGCTATGACGAGGGTCCAGTTGAAACATTTACAAATCAAAACGGTTGCGCCAGCGGTGAACGCAGATATTTGCTTACAGATACACATGGTCTGCTGGGACCAATAGAAGACTGTACTGGTTCCTGCCAAGCAAACCATGAAAAAAAATGGGTTACTGTTAATGTCACAGGATGCAATTCCAGTTTTCAGGTGGAACAATGTGAATTTACATGCAACAGGGCAGCAGATTGTCCGGATTATGACAGAAATTATATACTGGGCAAACCTGTTGCTGGCAAAGACGGATTACTGCAACAGGTAACATGCACAAATGGCAAATGTGGTTACAAATACAGATGTGACACGGACGACGGATATTATAACAGTAATAATGACGCAGATACCCAACCCACCAGTTGCAGTAAATGCCCACAATTCCAAGGAAATTATGGTGAATACGGCATTGATATAAAATGTAAATCCAATAACCCAACATTATCAGGATGTTACATTCAATACGGTAAAGATATAACCGTACCCGAGGGCACTTTCTATTTTACAGACCAATGCTTTTATTAAAAAATAATTCTTTAAAAACGGGGCATTCACCCCGTTTTTATTTTATGCAACTTTCTTGGCATCACGCAGGATTTCCACCGGTGGCTTTTTACCGGCAACAACATCCTTGTCTATGACAATTTCAACCAAGTCCTCTTTTTCAGGGGCATCAAACATCGGTTGTAATAATATTTTTTCCAAAATACTGCGCAACCCACGCGCCCCAGTTTTACGTTCAACTGCCTTTTTAGCAATTTCACGCAACCCATCATCAGTTATTGTTAATTTAACACCATCCATTTCCAGCATGGCGGCATATTGCTTTACAATCGCATTTTTTGGTTCAGTCAAAATTTTTACCAATGCATTTTCATCCAAATCCTGCAGTGTTGTAACAATTGGCAAACGTCCAACCAATTCAGGAATAATTCCGAATTTCACCAAATCTTCTGGTTGAACATCATCCAAATAGTTTTTAGATTCGCGTTCTTTCTTGGACTGAACATTTGCACCAAAACCAATGCCCGCACGTTCATTTGTACGTGCACCAATAATTTTATTTAATCCATCAAACGCACCGCCACAGATAAATAAAATCTTGCTGGTATCCAGTTGAACGGTGGCCTCGCCCGGATGTTTACGCCCCGCCCCACCGGCAGGAACATTGGCAACTGTGCCCTCTACTAATTTTAATAACGCCTGTTGCACACCTTCGCCGGAAACATCACGTGTCAACGATGGGTTTTCAGATTTACGTGCAATTTTATCTATTTCATCAATATATATAATTCCACGACTGGCCTGTTCCACATCAAAATTAGCATTTTGCAACAAACGTGTTAAAACACTTTCAACGTCATCACCAACATATCCGGCCTCGGTCAAAGTGGTGGCATCGGCAATGGCAAACGGTACATCCAATATACGTGCCAATGTCTGGGCAAATAAAGTTTTTCCAGTCCCCGTTGGTCCAATTAATAAAACATTGGATTTTTGAATTTCAACATTTGTATTCAGTGCAACACTGTGACGCTTGTAATGATTATATACGGCAACAGATAAAGTACGTTTTGCAGAATCCTGACCGACAATATACTCATTTAAAAAGTCATAAATTTGATGCGGGGTTGGTAATTTGGCGGCGTCGCGTCCAACCTCGTTCCGCATATCATCTGCCATAATATCGTTGCACAGATTTATACATTCATCACAAATGCATACATTGCGACCACTGACCAATTTTTTTACTTCATATACGGCCTTGCCACAAAAACTGCAAAATTGTGGTGCAGAATTATTTTGTGTTTCATCAGTGGATTTAATTTTATCGTCACTCATATTCAATATCCCCTATGCTGTGGACAAAATTATTTACGTTTTAATACACCATCAATTAATCCAAAATCCTTGGCATCATCGGGTGTCATCCAATTATCACGTTCCATTGCTTCAAATAATTCTTTTTCTTTGCGTCCTGTAAATTCAGCCATTTGCTTAATCAATGTTTTTTTCGTACGTTGTAATTCTTTCATACGAATTTCAACATCGGTAACCTGACCTTCAAATCCACCCAATGGTTGATGAATCATAATGCTGGTATTCGGCAACGCAAAACGTTTGCCCCGTTCACCCGCAGCCAATAAAACCGAACCCATTGACGCCACCAACCCCATACCAATTGTTGACACCGGCGATTTAATATATTGCATGGTATCCATAATTGCCCAACCGGCGGATACATCCCCCCCCGGCGAATTAATATACACCGAAATTTCAGCATTTGGATTTTCAGATTCCAAAAACAGCAACTGTGCCACAACAGTATTGGCCATATTTGGTTCAATTTGCCCATTTATCATAACGATACGGTCACGCAGCAAACGTGAAAAAATGTCAAAGGAACGTTCACCACGGGGCGATTCCTCTATTACCATTGGTATCAAAGCCATAATATAAATCCCTTACTTTTTACAAATAAAACTATATCACACAAAAACCCGATTCGCGAATTTATGATAAATATATATAGTACACCATATAAAAAATACAACCCGCCCGACAGTCGCGCCCGCCGGCAGGGCAGACACTTGTTTGGCTGGCAATCCCGCCGGTTCGTGCATAATGTATGCACCACCAAGCGTTCGTTTTACAGACGACAGCGGCGCATACATATTCACATCCGTATGTCCACTGGAATAGAAAACCAATCTCTGTACTCTGTTCTCTAATAAAAACGGGGCAATGCCCCGTTTTTTATGCAACTTTCTTCATATCGTGTTTTACACTGCGTATATATTTACGTAATTCATCAATTGGAACCAATGAACCATCGCGCTTTTCAGCCGACCAATAATCCCACCCATTAAAACTGACACTGTGTTGCAGGCGCGCAGCCATAACGTGAATAGACGCCTTGCCATACAAAGTATGGGTTAATTGCCCATCACGCGTAATCATAACACGTTCACCACGCGGACTGACCAAAGTTTGCCCAACATACAGCAATCCCGCATCTATTAATTCCTTGAACGCAACGCGAACCTCGGCCCGTTTTGGGGTTGTAACCTCTATATCCGACAAATCAATTGGTTGCACTGCATCAACACGCGCACGTGCGGCGGCGACATAGGATTCTTCGCGTTCAATACCGATAAAGTTACGTCCCAATTCCTTGGCCGCGGCGGCGGTTGTTCCACTGCCCATAAAAGGGTCCAAAATAATATCGCCCTGCTTGGTGGACGCCAAAATCACACGACGCAACAAATCCAATGGCTTTTGTGTATTATGCAAACTTTTACCATCCGCGCCCTTAATGCGTTCTTCGCCAAGGCAAATATTTATATCCCAATCGGAACGCATTTGCTTGCCACCGTTTAATTTTTTCATTGTTTCATAATTAAACGTGTATTTGCCGGTTTTACGCGGTGTTGCCCAAATCAGCGTTTCATGCGCATTTGTGAACCGCGTACCACGAAAATTAGGCATAGGATTTGTTTTAACCCACACAATATCATTCAAAATCCAAAAACCCAAATCCTGTAAAATTGCGCCCACACGGAAAATATTATGATAACTGCCAATAACCCACATTGCCCCATCAGGCTTTAACACCCGCTTGCATTCCGCAACCCATGCCCGCGTAAAATCATCATATGCCGCCGGACTTTCAAACGCATCCCACGAATCCCGCACAGCACGTGCGGCGGTCTGGTCTTCGGGCCGATACAGGGTTTTAGCCCCCAATTGCAAATTATATGGCGCATCAGCAAACACCGCATCAACCGACGCGTCGGGCATTTTGCGCATAACTTCCACACAATCACCGGCTAAAATCTGGTTCAGGTATTTTTCCATCTCTCTCTAATCTCAAATCCTATTTTATCATAAAATGGCCCTATTAAAAAGCCGCCCCCCAGAACACGAATATAAATAAAGTGCTTGATTTTTATAAAAAACGCATTTTTTGGCCAATATGCCAAAAATCACTTTCTGCTTTACAGGTGGGATTTTGATTGCTACCGTATATATCTATGAGATGTCCATATTGTAATTCAACAGACAGTCGCGTAACAGATTCGCGCCCCGATACCGAAGATGCAATTATTCGGCGGCGTCGCGTATGCAATCAATGCGGGGCAAAGTTTACAACCGTTGAACGCGTTCAAATGCGCGACCTGATGGTTCGTAAAAACAGCGGCAAGCTGGAGGCCTTTGACCGTGAAAAACTGCGTCGCAGTATAAAATTGGCCTGTCGTAACCGTGATGTTGGCGACGAACAGATTGAAAAACTGGTGACATCCATACACCGCAGATTGGAAACCGAAACAGCCGACGATACGGTAACCAGCGCAATGGTTGGTCAAATGGTTTCTGATTCACTGCTGAACTTGGACCCGATTGCATTTGTGCGTTTTGTATCAGTATATCGTAAATTTTCACACATTTCGGATTTCAAGAAAATATTGGCACAAATACCCGAAGATGACGATAACGCCAATGTTTGCAAATTGCCAAAAACATCACTGTTCTGATTAAAACTATGAAAAAAATATTCACATTTTTAATAGCAATATTTTTGCCACTGACTGCGATTGCAGCAGACCTGCCGGATATAAATGTTTTATCCGATGCAGACGCCAGTTTATACACTCAAATATTCTTACTTCAGGATGCCGAAGAAATATCCGCGGCGCAAAAATTACAAGAACAATTATCCGACCCCCTGTTAATGAACGAAGTCTTATACCAACGGTATATTTCTGATACATATCGTACCCGCGGCAGGGAAATCACCGCATGGATGGAAAAATATTACGATATGCCGGGGGCTGAACGTATGGCAAAATTGGCAAAAATAAAACAGGCCACCGTTCGCAAGCCGTACATTCCGCGCACAATCAGTGGCGGTGCATCTATTGAAACGGCACAATCCGAAACATGGACAGCCAAAAAATATTCTGGCGAAACAAACACCAAAATAAATAAATTCAAGCGTGCAATTCGCAGTGGCGCAACAAAAACCGCCCGCAACATTCTGGAAGATTCATCATTTAAAAAGAAATTAACCGAATCAGATTATGGCCGTCTGGCTGGCCGTTTATCATTTATATATTACACAAACGGTGAATTTGAATTGGCAAAAAAATGGGGCTTTGTTGCATCAGATGCGAAATCAGAATATGGCCTGTGGGCAATGGGATTGCTGTATTTCAAAGAAGAAAAATACGACGAAAGTGAAAAATATTTCAGTGCTATTTTGGATTTGGAACAAATAAATAATGCCCGCAAGACCGAGGCCGCCTTCTGGGCGGGCCGTGCGGCCGATGCCAACGGTAACCGCAGTGCGGCAAAAAAATACTGGAAAATCGCCGCCGCACATCCAATGGCATTTTATGGCGCATTATCATCCGTGATGCTGGGGCACACACCACGATACGAATTTTTTGAACAGGACTGTACCGACGACGATGTTGATACTTTGCGCGAAACAAAATACGGCAAAATTGCATTGGCTTTGTTACAGGTGGGTCAAAAGGACCGCGCCGAATTGTATCTGAAATATATGATAACGGCCAAAGTATCAGATAAAACCCTGCACGCAATAAATTCCATTGCAACGGCATATGGCCTGCCGCGTGTATCAATTCAGGCATCCAGTTTGGTAAAAGACCGCGGAATTTTGGAAATTGATGACAATATTATATATTCGGCGCAATATCCCCTGCCCGATTGGGAACCAATGGGCGGTTGGTCCATTGACCGCGCATTGTTATTGGCAATTACTAAACAGGAAAGTGGTTTCCGCACGAACGCAAAATCAGGTGCGGGTGCAAATGGCCTGATGCAAATTATGCCCAGCACTGCCAAACGTGTCGCCCGCGAAAACAAGGTCAATATGTCTGACATAGATATGCAAAACCCAGAACATAATATGTTTTTAGGCCAACAATACATTGTGGATTTATTGGCACACCCAAATATAAACAATAATATAATAAAAATGTTGGCCGCATATAACGCCGGCATGGGCACATTGGTGGATTTTGAAAAAATGTTTGAAACATATGACCCACTGCTGTATATAGAAAGTTTTCCAACATACGAAACCCGCAGTTATATAAAGCGTGTTATGTCAAATATGTGGTTGTATCGCGCACGTCTGGACCAACCATTAACAACAATGAAAGATTTGGCAAACGCCGAATGGCCCCTGTATAACAGCGAAGACGAATACGTCCAAAAACAAATCGCCGACCGCATGGCAATTTAGCCCGCCAAATGGAATGCCGTGGCGATTTGCAAAATAATCTTGCGCTGGCCAGTTGGTAATTTATAAACAGTATTTATTAAATCCATCATACATTTATCATGAACATATGGCAGGTTAACATTGTCATAAAATGCGGCCGGCGATATTTCAAACACACGGCAAATATCATTTAATCGTGCGGCGGTTAATCTGTTTTCGCCACATTCATATTTTTGAATTTGCTGAAAAGTAACACCCAATTTTTTACCCAAATCCTGCTGGCTTAATCCCATACGCATACGCAGCATTGCAATAATTCGTCCGGCATTAATATCAAATTCACACATCTGGTGCTTTATTCCAACCATAATTTTCCCCCATAATAAAAAACCACCAGAAAAATTTTTTCAGGTGGGTTGGAGGTTCACAACTATCAAAACGAATAGTGTGCTTTATTGGTTATTCAGCACCCTCCAACCAATGTTGGAGATTTTTTTCATTTCGCATATGCGAAACGCGTTTTGACGGGTTGTGACACCACATACCGGCAACACACCGATACGCCATACATTATATATGAAAAGTTTTCCATTTACCATAAATTTGTGATATGGTTTTAATCACTATGAAAACAACACCAACATTTGATATTGAAAACGAAACAGGCTTTACCACCATCGCCGGCGTGGACGAGGCCGGCCGTGGCCCACTGTGTGGGCCGGTGGTTGCGGCGGCGGTTATATTCCCACGTCGTGACATTGAAATACCGGTTATAATTCGTGATTCAAAACAAATGACCGCACATATGCGAATGCTGGCGTACGATTGGATAACCCAAAACACAATTTGGGCGGTGGCACAATGCAGTCCGGCTGAAATAGATGAATTAAACATTCTGCACGCGTCCCTGACCGCAATGGAACGTGCGGTACAAAAATTAACTTGCACACCGCAATTTTGCCTGATTGACGGGAACAAGTTGCCGCCACATTTAACCGGCATGCCCATTGTGCGTGGCGATGCAAAATCATTGTCCATTGCCGCCGCATCCATTATTGCAAAGCAAACACGTGATAAAATTATGCACGATTTGGCCACACAATACCCAATGTACGGGTGGGATAAAAATGCGGGCTATCCCACCCCCGAACATTTGCACGCAATTGAAAAATATGGTATAAACGAACATTATCGTAAAAGTTATAAACCAGTAAAAGAAAGGATGAATAAAAATGAAACTTCGCACGATTGATAATCTGGATGTGCGCGGCAAATATGTTTTACTGCGCGACGATTTTAACGTACAAATCGTTGACGGACGCATTACCGACGCATTTCGCATTGAACAAAGTATGCCAACAATTAACGCACTGCGCGCGGGTGGTGCACGCATTGCGATTTGTGCACATTTGGGCCGCCCACGTGGCACGCGCAATATGGATTACACATTGGCCCCAGTTGCAGAATATATGAAAATTCCATTAATTGCCGACTGTCTGGACAGGGATTTTATGCAAAATATGAATGACGGTGATGTTGTTTTGCTGGAAAATGTGCGCTTTTATGCAGGTGAAGAACAAAACGACCCAGATTTTGCAAAAAAATTGGCCGACGGATTTGACATTTTTGTAAATGACGCATTCGCCGTATCACACCGCGCCCACGCCAGTACCGTTGGCGTTGCAGAAATACTGCCATCATATGCGGGAAAATTGCTGGCATCTGAAATAGAACACCTGTCCGCGGTTATGGAAAACCCGAAACGCCCGTTATTATCAATTGTCGCGGGCAGTAAAGTTTCCACCAAAATCGGTGTGTTAAAGGCCTTGGCCAAACTGTCCGACAAATTAATTATCGGTGGCGCATTGGGCACAACATTTAACTATGCAATGGGCGGCCGTGTCGGCAATTCATTATACGAAGCAGACCAGAAAGACACCGCACTGGAAATTTTGGAATACGCAAAACAAAATAATTGCGAAGTTCTGTTACCATTGGACAAGGGCGTTGCCAAGGAATTTACCCCAACCGCCACCCGCACCAACAAAGATTTCACCGAAATTGAGAATGATGATATTATCATTGATGCCGGCATTGCCACAACCGAACGCGACACCGACGCAATTCGTCACGCGGCGACAGTAATCTGGAACGGCACGGTCGGCATGGCGGAATGGCAACCGACATGGTCATACGGTTCATTTGCCATTGCAAAAACAATTGCCGAACAAACCCGTGCGGGCAAATTGGACAGTATTGTTGGTGGCGGCGACACCGTTGCCGCACTGCAGGCCTGTGGGGTCAAAGATGACATTACATACGTATCAACCGGCGGCGGCGCATTTCTGGAATATATAGAGGGCCGCACCCTGCCCGGCATTGAAATATTGGCGGACAAATAAAAAACGGGGCATCGCCCCGTTTTTGTTACTGATAACTCGTTACTCGTAATTCGTGATTCTTTTTATGCATGTGTCGCTCGGGTACTGCGTACCCTGTGCGTATCCTCGGTACTTGTTCAAACTGCGCTGTCGCTTGTTTTCACATACTCGGATTCATTGCGAGCAAAGCGAAGCAATCCAGTTATTATAAACTTATTTGCGTCAGCAAATGCATTTTATGGATTGCCACGGTCGGGCGTACGCCCTCCCTCGCAATGACAGGGGGGGTAACCAGCCGTGCCGCACGGCTAACAAATGCGGTCACACAATGTTTTTATTGTTTTTATAACCAACATAAACTATACTTAAATATGAATCAACGGGGACGTTGGATTCAGGGACTTGAAAATCCCATAAGCAAACAGTGCGCAACCGCACTGACATATCCATGATAAAGCCACATGGCCATTGATTGCCGTATGCTTTATCCACCCGACTTTTGTAAAAGGTCGGGAATCTGCGGTTATATATTGAAAGCCGCAGGGTCATTTTTGCTTATGATTTTTCAAATTCCCGACCGCCCGATGATGGCGGTTTTTGCTTGTCGTAAAAAATTTACGACGGGCGGTTTAACATATTAAACCATGGGGAATAAAAATCATGAAACCAATAACAATTATTACCGCACTGACAGCGGTTCTTATACAAACAATGCCGGCCGATGCAATAACCTATCCTTCTGTTCTATGCACGCCACCATATCCGTGCGCGACATATAATCCGGACGGGTCATGTAAAACATGTAACTGCAGTGGACTGACATGCCCCAGTGGCCAAACCCCAACCGCAGTATGCACTTGTCAAAGCACTGGCGGTGGGGGCCCCAGTTGCCCGTCCGCCTGCCCCAGCACAACACCGACCCACAGCGAATCCGGCCATTACACAGTACGATGCGTAAAAAGTGGGACACTTGCCACATGTCAATATTCCTGCGACAAGGGATATTACAGCCTTAATAGCCTTTCAGGCAAATGCACCAGTTGTGCCACGGCAACAGGCCATTCCGCCGCAACCACGGCCACCACCGGCAGTTTTAGTATAACAACATGTTATATACCGGCGGGCACATCCTTTTCAGACAGCACCGGTTCCGGCGTATATGACAGTAACTGTTACTATCAATCATAAAAAACGGGGCAACGCCCCGCTTTTTATCTGTTTGTTAATTGTAATTCTATGCGTCTGTTTTGTTGCAAACTAGCCGCATCAGTACCCAATACAACGGGATGTAAATCACCAAAACCACTGGGGACCAAGCGACGCTTTGACACGCCATCTGCCACCAATTCATTTACAACCGCATTTGCACGCAACAGGGATAATTCCATATTGTTGGAATATCCACGCGTTCCACGGATAACCTGTTGCCGGTCAGTATGCCCATCAACACGAATAATCCAATCTATGTTTGTTGGGATTTTATCTTCCAGTCCCTTGATAACATTGGCAATCAAGCGCAATTGATTTTTACCCTCGGGCGACAGGGTATATGAACCACTGCCAAATAAAATGTCACTGGATATTACAAAGCGGTCACCCATGGTTTCAATAAAATTGTCATCCCCCAGCGCATCTTTTATCCCCTTGTAAAATTCAGACTGATATTGCGAAACATTGTTCAGTTCTGCAACCTTGTCCGCCAAGGCCTTGTTCAAACGTGTTGACATTTCAACATATTGAATATCTTTTTGGTGCGACTCTTCTTCAGCAGCATCCAACGCGGCCTGTAATTTATTCAATTGTTCCGCCAAAGATGCACGCTGGGACGCCATCTGTTCCTGTAATGCGCGGCGTTCCTGTTCCAATTCAGCCGTACGCTGTTTATCCAATGTTGCCTGATTTAATTGATTGGTTAAATCAGCAACCTGTGCGGATAAATCAGTTCCCTGTGCCTGTAGTTCTGCAACCTTGGCCTCGTATTCAGCGATTAATTCATCCATACTGACATCAACCTGCTGTAATTCATCAGACAACTGATTATTACTGGCGGTCAGATTTTCTAATTCACTGCGTGCCAAAATCAACAGACGTTTGGCCTCTTCCTCGTCAGCTGTCATTTGAACAATTTTTTGTGCCTGCTCTTCATTAGTCCGCCGCAAATCAGCAACTGTTTTTGCACCTGTATCCTTGTTAAATACACTGGTGGTTGTCCACAAAAACACGAACACTATCAGCAAAAAGATAAGTATTATTACCAGATTTGAAAACAAATCCACAAACGCGGGCCATGTATTTGTTTTTTCACGGAAACGAATGTTTAACATTTTTCTCTCTCTTGCTTTTGTATTTTATTGGACCAGTTCAGAAAACGTTTCTTTTAATTCGCGCACACTTTTATTTAATTCTGATGTTGCATTATTTATTTGTGGCAATACTGTTGCAACCGCATCTGTTGCGGCAACACTGGTATGCGCAGACAGGTAATCTTCCAGTTCACGGAAAATACCATTTTGTGCCAATTGAACCTGTAACCCCAGAAATCCGATTGCCAAACTGCCCGCCAATCCCATTAACGAACTGGTAAACGCCGTGGACATACCGGACAATGGGCGTGTCAATCCCGCCTGCATTGTTTGCATAACCGATTCATCCGCAAAATTCAGCGAACCAATTAAATCAGCAAACCCACCAACGGTTACAATCAATCCCCAGAAAGTCCCCAACAACCCCAGAAAGATTAATGTATTTGTAATATAACGAATGGATTCACGTGAATCTTCAAATCGTGTTAAAATCATATCCAACATCCCATTCAGTGTGGTTGCAGATATGCGAATCGGACGCGCCCGCAATATCAATGCCACCGGCCGCAACAAACGCGGTGGCAGTGGCGCATTTTTACGCCCTGCAAAATAAGCCCGCGCCCACTTATATTCAGGCAACAATTTAAACATTTCCACAAAGCACAACCCAATTCCAAATATTGTTGTACCGATAATAATTCCATTCAGAAAAACATTTGCCGCAGCCACACGCAAAAAAGGCTGATAAAACAAAATCAATCCGGCAACTAATAAAGCCGTAAACAACGCCATACGATTTAATGCGTGATGAAATTGGTTTGTCATATATCTCTCTTCTTGTCTTCTTATATAATGATATTAGTAAATTTTATTATTTTAAGTCAAGGGCTAGTATTTACATAACTGTTAAAAAATTCCGATATAAATATGGGGCATTTATGAACAAAAACTGCAAGGCATAAAAACACTTGATTTTATTAAATAAATTGGCATAATTGGTGGGATTCCTGCTGGCAGCATGGGGTTGTCGGCTGTATAAACCAAAGGAAAAATAAATATGGCTTATTATGAAAGCGTCTTGGTTTTCCGCCAAGATTTAACCGAACCGCAGGTAAAAGAAAAGGCGGCAAAATACACAGAAATTATCCGTGAACTGGGTGGTGATGTAAAATCCACAGAATTTTGGGGATTGAAAAATCTGGCCTATGTCATTCGTAAAAATCGCAAGGCACACTATGTTATGTTGAACATTGAATTGGCCGGCGATAAAATTGCGGAACTGGAACGTCGTGCCCGCATTGACGAAGACGTTATCCGTTACTTGAACGTTCGCGTCAAAGAATTATCCACAACACCATCAATTATGATGAAAAAGAACACCGAGGAGGCAGAATAATGGCAGTTCGCGCAGCAATTTATCGTAAAAAATCTAATCCATTAAAGGGCAAGGTTATTGATTATAAAGACATCAAAACATTGTCCCACTATATCACAGAACGTGGTAAAATCGTTCCATCACGCATCAGCGGTGTTTCACAAAAAGACCAGCGTGAATTGGCAACCGCAATTAAACGCGCACGCCATTTGGGATTGATGCCATTCGTTCGCAACAATTTGGGCTAGTTTTGTGGCAACGCGCATTGTTCACTGTTTCATATGTATGCAAAAACACACATTGAAACTGAAATGAACACCCGCAATTTATCCACATAATTATCCAATACACATTAATATTTGGGTTTTACCCTAACTTGAAACAAAGGACAGATAAAATGAAAGTTATTTTAACAGAAAAAATTACAAAACTGGGCAACATTGGTGACACAGTTGATGTAAAAACAGGTTTTGCACGTAATTACCTGTTACCAATGGGCAAGGCCATGCGTTGGTCACGCGAAAATATCGCATTGTTTGAAGCGAAAAAGGCTGAATTACAGGCCCGCCAAGAAGCCGCCCGCAAAGCAGCCGAATCCAACGTTGATGCGGTTAAGAATGCAAAATTATATATGATTCGTCAGGCTGGCGATACCGGTCAATTATATGGTTCTGTATCAACACGCGACATTGCACGTATGTTAAAAGAAGTTGCCAATGTTAATGTTGAATCAGCACAGGTTATGTTGGGTGCACCAATTAAATCTGTTGGCGTATTTGATACACAAATCGCATTGCATCCGGATGTAATTGTTCCAGTTAAAATTTATGTTGCACAATCACAGGATGAAATTGACGCCTTGGTTGCCGGCAAAGTTTTAACATTTGGCGCACAAAAGGCCGCTGAAGAGAAAGCAACCGCGGAATCAAATGAAAACGCTGCTGAAACTGTATCCACCGATACAGAACCAGCACAGGAATCAGTTGCTGAAAAACCGGCTGATGCAGAATAATATTTTGCAACATTAAAAAAATCGCCCACATGGGCGATTTTTATTTTGATAATTGTCGGTTGCCGACAAACTTTGCCGTTTATTCCATTGCGCATGCGGCGGTATATTCGTATGTACCGGATGCATCCGTATAACTGACACCGGTCGGCGCATACATTATGCATGAACCCGATGGGTTTGATACCAAACAACTGTCCGCCGTGCCGACGGATGTATATCCGGTGGGACACGAACTGTTCGCGATTGTCATATATTCTTCCACCACTGCGACATAACCCGATGGGCATGATGTGGACGGTGCGGCGGCAAATACGCCAATCGGTGCAATCACCATAATTAAAACAATTATTTGTTTCATATTCGTCCCCCTGTTTAGTCAGACAGATTGCTGAACATCGCAGACCGCATAGATGCTTGGGATTGAGTGCCATACGCACAGTTGAATGTGCAAAGTGTTTTGCATTGACTGGCTGACGTTAACTCGTTGACGAAGACCCATTGCGACACTGCGGGTGATGTCATTTTACACCAGCAATATTTGTTGTCCTCAATGGTTGAACTGATTGCGACAGCGGTGGATGTTGCACCCCGTGAACCACCATCCTGCGAGCCACAAAATATAACACCGCTTACAGGCACTCCGTCACATGTTATTGACCAATTTGACCCATCGCCCGCATAATTGGAACACGTTGATGAAGATGACAGTTTTACGCATTTGGTCACGGCCACGGCCGATGGGATTGTGGCCACGCAAATCAGGCCGGCAATTAATAAATGTTTTTTCATTCTAAACCTCCTTTTTCATTGCGAATGAAAAAACCACCGAATTTAAGGTGGTTGGAGGTTCGAAACTATCTAAACATAGTGTTGTTTATTCAGTATATTCACAACCCTCCAACCAAAACAGTTGGAGATATAGTTTTATGTCGTCGCGGACAGTTTAGACGGGTTTCGACACCCCATATCAGCAATATCACTGATACGACAAAAATTATACTTTATAAAAATATATATTTCCATAAAAAAGTCCCACCATTTGGTGGGACTTTTTTATAAATCAGATGAATAATTTATTTTGCTTCATCCAATGCAGCCTCTATTTGGTCGGCTGGGATTGCGCCCGGAAAAGCCTGTTCACCAATGATTAAGAATGGTGTACCGCTGATTTCAAAGCGTTGTGCCAAATCACGAACGTCACGCATTTCACGTGCAACAACATCGCCGTTCATGTCTTCTTTCAACTTTTCAGTATCCAAGCCGGCTTCTTTGGCCATTTTCATAACGTTTGCTTCAACCTTGTCCGCCAATGTGGATTGGTCTTGCAAATCTTCTTGGGTGTAAAATTCACGTGTCATCAACATATTTGTCAATTCAGCAGCCTTTGCTGGGTCTTGCAACTTTGCAGCAATCACAGCCTTGGCCGGTGCATCAGACAATGGCCCGTGGATAGAGAAATTCTTGATAACTACGCGTGTATCGTCACGGTCGGCCAATACGCGTTCAATTTCACCATGTACACGACGGCAGAATGGGCAAGAGAAGTCTGTCCAAACATAAATTGTCTTTTTCGCATCGCGATTACCCAAAACTGGGGCATCACGCATCATTTTGTCGCCTTCGGAACGGACAAATTTACGAATTTGTTTGTTTTTTTCGGCCTGTTGCTGTTCCTGCATACCGTTGACCATTTCCTGAACGATTACTGGATTAACAGCGGTCAGGTAATATGGCATATACAAACGGCATATACTGCCTGAAATCAGGATAATAGCAATTACAGTGATGCATTTTTTTGCAACGATTTTTCCAGCGGATGGTTTCTTTTCATCGCCCTTTGGCAGCAACATACCACCAAACAGGAACAACAGAATACCAATCACCAGAACCAAGATTGTCCAAGTCATAGTTTTTCTCCTTTATCTGTTGAACTGATTAAAAGATAATCAAAAAATTTATATTGTGCAAGGAATAAATTACACAATTTATCCAATTGTTAACATTTTTCGTGCGGGTGGTAAATTTGCTCCTTGGGCAAAACAGGCACGTTCCAAAAATCGTTGGGTAATATTCAGGTTTAACGGCAATTTATACAGCCTGTCAACATAAGGCGCGGCACAATTTACACAAACCGCGCGCCCAGTGCGCGGTGACAAATATTCCAAATTATCATGTGCCCCACACCCAGAACAGGCGTTTAAATTCAGCGCATATCCCAATTCACGCAATAATAAAATTTCCCAATTTAAATATGCATCATATGGATTGGCATTGGCCAATTCATACATCAGGCGAACTGTGTTATCATATAAAATCTTGTATTGTTCGCGTTCTGGCAATAACGCTGTGATTAATGCAAATGCACTGTTCATATACGCCAATGTTGCGCGTGATGTCATAAGTGGAACGGCGATATTTTTTTCAGATTCCCAATGGAAAGTTCCCAACTGTGAATCCAAACGTGCATTCCAAACGGCTGTACCGATTTGCCCAACCAAGGGCCTGTTTTTGCGCATAATTTGTGCTGCGCGCATCATACCACACACAACGCCAAAATCAGCAGTAAAAATACGGGCGACAGAATCACGTTCACCCAATGGTTGCAGTGCGATTAAAATTCCATTTGATTCCAATTTCATATTATGGGGTATTATACAAATAATATTGCCCAACGCCAATAAATGATTTTATCGTTGATTTATTTACAGTCTGTGATAATAATAAAAGCGATATGTGGTGTTCACATATTGGGCTTAAGAACCCATCCAATACGTCTGTGATACGGACGAAAAACTAATCCAACCATAATGGTTGGAGTGTGTTGAATATACAGAATAAAACACGCAATTTATTGGATTGTTCTTAAACTCCAACCACCTGAATATTTCTGGTGGTTTTTCTTTATTCAAAAACAAAAGAAAATGGAGATAAGAATATGAAAAAACATTTATTAATTGCCGGCCTGATTTGTGTGGCCACAATCCCACCGGCCATTGCCGTCACCAAATGTGTGGCATTTGGGGACAATATTGTTTCATGCGAAAATAATACCGCTATCAGTCTAGGAACTGGTGGCGCAATTGACTGGTATGCAACGTGTAATACAGGAACAACAACTGTTGATTTGGTCGGTGTCGGTGTATGTGCCGCGAATGAAGGCCAAGCAGGCGATGTATTAGAAAACATAAGTGTTAATTCATCAATCACAAGTTCTAATAAATACTGTTGGTGTAAAATGATAAGTCCGGCAGTTTCGCAATGGGTTAGGCCGCCTTATAGTTCATCAACAACTTATGCTGCGTGTATAAACCAGTGTGCCAGAGTATGCGGTGGTGTTGATAATACCATTAGGAATGCATTATTTTCCAATTTATCTGACTAATGGAGATTGCGATGAAACGAATATTGATTTTATTAATATTGTGTTTTCCTGTGTCGGCATTTGCACTGGATGGAGGTGTTATTATCGGACCGCCAGTACAGGCGATAATTACACCATCTACATCTTGTCCGGATGGCTATATAGCAATAGAGGAAGAATATATGACAATTGCGGACAGTGCATGTCCCACTGGATATGTATCCGCCGGTACTGCGGACAGTTGTCTGGTATCAAACCCGTCGGGTTCATGCATAATGTATGCACCGGCAAATACCAGATACAGCGACCGGACTGGTTCATACGTTTTTACCAATGCATGTCCAATGACTGACAGTATTTCCGGTGGTTTTCCCGTTACAGGCGACGGACAAATTGTACGTCCGATTGAATAAGCTGGCAAAGCCCGTGCCATAAAAAAAATCCCGCATTTGCGGGATTTTTATTACAACTTTTCAACGTAATCAACATCAATTTCTGTTTTGAACAGACCGGAATCAACCTCGCCATACAATTTGACGGTATCATTCGGTGTTACTGTTTGACCACGCCAATCTTCGTCATCTATTTCAACAGTAATGGAATCTGTTGCATCTTCAAACAGATATTTGTCACCACCCATACGTTGCAAAATTTTGCCCTGAACAATAACAGGAACATCATCACGCATTTCCTTTACCTGTTTTACACTGGCAATTGTTTCGTTACCACCAACAAAGCCACCGCCCATTGGTGCCTGTGGTGTATTAGGTTTAAAATCCGCCATTGCCGCGCCGCCAACCAATGCGCAAACAGCCGCCATAATGGAAATTTTTTTCATATGTTTACCCCTTTTGTTCGTTTACGTACATATAATATCACATTTATTTCATAAAATGTCTAGGAATTTATTTTTAACAAAAAACCCGCGAAAATCGCGGGCTTTTGTTTTTTTACATCACGATGTCTTCACAAACCTCGTCTGATGCCTCGGTCGTACAGCTGGTATTTCTGCTGTTGTGGAACCAACTGCTGCTGCCCGTGGTTTTACAATTCTGGGTAACAGTTTGTGTACAGATATGACATGTTCTGGTTTCACGGCTGAATATTGCACGCACAGTTTTGGTCATACCGCCCCCATTAAAACTGGACCCGCCCAGATAGCCACTGTTCGTAAATGTCACACCATCCGCCTGCAGAACGCCCGCACCACCGGATGCCAAATCTTCGGTTGTCAGCCCCGACCCCACATCGTAACTGATTGCATATGGCGCGGCCAACGGTGTTGACGCATTTATATCACCGCCACCTGCCCCACCATTTTCAGCAATTTTCTGGCACATATATTGCGCCAAATCAGCAGATGCATTTTTGGTGGCTTCGGCAATTTCGTGATTTAATTTATTGTTATAATTATCCTGTGCCTGTCGCAATGCAGAAACAGCAATTTGCATTTTAACCTGATTTAACAGGTTCGGGAAACGCCCACTGGTTTTATCGCCTGCATCACCGGTAATTTGCGACAAATCACGCCCATTAACACAGTATTGAATTTCAGGGTCTTGTTCAATCATTTCAATAGTGCGATTAATAGTCCCCGCAATATTGTTCAATTCTTCTTCAATAGAAGAAATTATCCCTTCGGCATTATCAACACCGGCATTACGTTCGCGGATTTTTTCCAAATAATCACCAATTGCGATTTCACCGGGGCCAATTCGCATTGTACCACCATCACCATCAGAAACAGTTTCGCCATCACTGTCACCCATCTTAAGGCTGCCAAAAGATATCATACCCGTAACACGGTATGTTGTGCCATCCTTTTGACTGCGCAAAGACCCAGTACCAATTGTATCATCGGCTGCGAAACGGTTACAATCCGATGTACTGCCACAAACCTCGGCCATTTTCTTATCCACAATATTCTGGCACTGTTCCATCATGGCATTATCAATATTCAAATATAATCCCATCAGCATATCATCCAAATCATCCATGGAAAATGCAGGATTATTCGCCTTGCACACAACCAAACTGTCAATCGGGCAAATATCATGGATATATTCATAATCCATACCGATACAGTTTTCAAAGTTTGGCCCACAGCGGGTATCGGCCGTAAAGCAATCTTTGACCTCTTGTGTACAGGCATCAACACGCATTGCGGCCAACTTATCTTCTACATACCCCCAAATCAGTGGTTCCATACGTTCACAGGGGTCAATTTCAACCTTGCAAAAACTGCGTGCCATTTCCGGACGCGACAAACAGGCGTCCATTGTGGCAACGCCCTTGCCTGCGATATCATCACGACACGCTGTTTGAATACATTCAGAAATATCAGTTAAACACGATTGACGGAATTTTGATTCAACAATACTTTCCGCCACCTTGATTGTTGGGGCGGCTTCGCGCAGGAAATTAGGCCACACTTGGTCACGCACCGCCACACATTGGTCCAAAACATTTTCACAAATTGGACGTTTGGCGTTTAACATTTCCATTGTTGACGCCGTTATATCATATGTATCAACAGTTTCAACCGTTGTGCCAGCGGTACTGGTGGCCTCGTTATTCTGCATATTTTCAGACGCGACGGTCATCACGCAATTTTCCCAATCTTCGCCACAGGCATCTTCTGTCTGCATACAATTTCTAAATTCAACCATACATTGGCCCAAATCATATTTGTTGGCACTTTCAAAACTCTCCTTTAATGCGGTGCGCACTTCGGATTCAGCGGCGGCCAATTCATTTTCTGCATTTGCGCGTTGCTGGGCCAGTGAATTTTTATACCCCAAACAATCAGATGTTATTTGACGTGAATATAATTGTTGCAGAAAAGCAATATCCCCCGCGCAAGAATCCGGCACCTGTGCCATACATAATTCATTTGCAGCATTATACAATTCCGCCCCCATCATATCAGCCATACTGCCAACAGTACTTTGTTCTTCAAAGGGGTCTTCGGAATATATGCTGGTATTAAATATCGCCAATAAATCTGCACGCCGTTTTTCTTTTTCCTCTTCTTCGGTTAATTCGTCTTCGGCCAGAATATTGCCATCTGCGTCATAGCGACGTTCCCCAGTAAAAATAATATCAGCATCTGCACCAGCCTTGACACGTTCAATCTCTTCTGTGCGCAGACGATTTGCTTCGTCCAAAATACTTTCAATAGACGCCAATTCTTCGTTATATTCCAAAACAGTATCGCTGCAGTTACACGCACCACCACTGGCATTATCAGTTATACAAAATTGGTCCATACAACCAAAATAAGCATCATAACATGCTTGGTCATATAATCCGGTTGCCTCTACCTTGGTACGGACGGTTGTCCCCTGCTGTATCGCAGATTGACGTTTTGAACTGGACGTGGTTAACCCATATGAATCCAGTGCCACCACCAACGCCGCCAATCCAACAACAGAACCAATTATGTACTTTATTTTCATTATGCTCTCTCCAGATTACATAAAATGCAAAAATGTCCACAGGGGGAAAATCCCCCGTGGTTACATATTAATATCCTCGCAACTTTCTATTTCCTGACAAAATTCTTGTTCGCCACCGGCACTGCGTCCTGCAAAGAATCCGCCAACCGCACCAACGACCGCACCAATTGCAGTACCCCACCCCGGTGACACCATTGTACCGGCAGATGCACCCGCGGCCAAACCACCGGCTGCACCCTGAACACCGGCCGCACCCTTGGACTGGCCACCAACCTCGCAAACCTGTTGCATACGGCAAACATGGCAATTACGCAGGGCTGGTTCAAACACAACACTGCGGATGTAACTGTAATTTTTATCAGATTCATCCGGTGTTTCAACCTGATACAATTTATAACAGTTTGCTTCTGCTTCTTCTAAATCCTGTTGACGTGACAGTTCCGCAATTTTGGATTCCAATTCACGCATAGAACGATTTTCAGCATTAATCTGTGCAATCATTTTTGCAGTATTAAATACGCTGTCGCCCAAACTGCTGCGGTCGGCCGGCTTTTGACTGTCCTGACATGCAGCAACGGTTTTGTCCTGTTCAAACTGTTCAAAAAATTCATCAACGGCGGCCTCGGTATTTGCCAAAACACTTTCACGCAATGCGGCCAAATCTTCCTGCTCCTCTGGCACACTGGTCAATGATGCAATTTGTGTATCGGTTGGTAAACACGACATATCCGTTCCGCAAACTGCACCCAATTGTTCACTGAAATAGTTCAAGCATCCCTGTAACATTTGATAATCCATTTGCAGCATGGCGGCCTGAACAATAATATCAAATTGTGTTTCATTTTTGCACGATGGGAACATATCCTGTGGACACAATTCGGCAATTTCCAGCGCACTTTTACCAACGCATTCCGGCGCGGTAAAGTTTTCACCACATCTGTCACGTAAACATGCATCAACATCATTTTGACAGAATTGAGTACGCAAATATCCCAATTTATCATTTACAACCGATTTAATCCCCGGAATCATCGCCTCACATTCGTCAATAACCGGACAAACACCGGCCGCAACATTAACATCTGTTAAGCATGCAGAATTGGTTTCCGTGGAACAACCATCTTCCAAACATAATTGGATTCGCGCCAAACAGGTTGCACGCGCATTTCTGTCAGCATATTTTGCAGCATCAGCCAAAATACTGACTGCTTCGTCCTGCCAATCTTGCAAAACATATTCACGCACCGCCATACATTGGTCCAAAACATTTTCGCACGCATTTGCACGACGTTGCAACAAATCAGCATCCAAACAATTTTCAAAATTTACACCACAACCACCCTTGTCCGCGATACATGAACGATACGCCAACAAGCATTCACCACGATTATATTTATTTGTGGTATCCAACATTTCCAAACGCGCCTGACGGACAGCAGCCTCGGCCGTGCGTTTGTTTTGCTCCGCAATGGTTTTCTGGTCATTCAAATAAGATTCAAATGTTTTACAATCCTGCACAATCATACGTGCGTATAAAACCTCTTCCATTTCGGCCTTGTCGCCACAGGCCTCTAATTCAGATGCGCAATATTCCGCCGCCATTGCATACAATGGGTCACCTATATCACTGTCAGAACCCAAACTGACATCTTCTTCGGTTCCGCTGCTTATCCATTCTGCAAAATTAATACCAGATATACGGGAACTTTTTTGCGCGGCCTCGCTTTCACCAAAGACTAATTTAGCCTGTGCCCCCATTTGTTCGCGTTCTACACCCTCGGTATACAGAATATCTGCCTCTTCTTGGATTTCTTGGATTTCTTGGATAAGTGATTTTGATTGATTTATATTTGATGAACAGGCACAGCGACTGCCCTCGGATTCATCCAGCAAACAAAATTGGTCCATACATGCACGATACGCATCACGACAATTTTCACTGTTTGCAACCGGCGTTTGTTCCGTATTATTGGTATTACCGGTATTATTTGTTGTTCCACTGACATCCGGCGTGGTATTTTCCCCAGAACCAGAAACACCGGGGTTAACATTCAACGTAGGCATAGAATTGGATACTTTATTTCCACCACCATCAGACACATCAACCGACATATTGGCAGAATGCAAGCCAGCCTGTGCCATTCTGTTCACACCGACACGAACAGATGTATCCCCGCGGGTTGCAGCCATCGCCAATTCCGGCATCAGGCACAACAAAGAAAAAATTATTCCTAATCTCATTATATTCCTTCCTACGCTGTAATTATTATAATTTTATCAAAACACTGCCGATGGTGCAAGCATATAAAAACAACTTGCAATTTTTTCTGTAAAAGAATATTATAAATGCCAGAAAAATTTTAAGTAAAAACATAGGAAACCTTATGGCAAAAGATGATGTTATCGTTTTTAATGGTGTTGTAGAGGATAAATTACCCAATACAATGTTTCGTGTAAAACTGGAAAACGGCCATGAAATATTGGCAACTGTGTGCGGCAAAATGCGCAAGGCACGCATTTGGGTTAACGTTGGCGAACACGTTCGTGTTGAAATGACCCCATATGATTTGGACAAGGGTCGCATAACATTCGTTGAACGCAGTCGCCCATCAAACGACACCGCAAACAATTAAACAACCGTCATCCGACGGTTTTATTTTTTTATTTCTGACAAATATTACTTTTAATAAAAATATATTTTTGTTATCATTATATAAAATATAGATGAGAAGCATTTTGCTCTTTATTATTGCGTGTTTTTTCGGCATCGCAAATGCCGACGCTGCATCTCGTGGCACAAACGTAATTAACCGTGATAACCAATCTGCATCTGAAAACGCATCAACAGTAATTGCGCGAACGGGTCGCATAACATCCCCAACGGTCAGTAATCGCCCAACCACCACAACACGCGAATCCACAAACACGGTTACCAGAAATTCTGCAACAAATTCAACATCCAGAACAAACGCCATATCGGGTGGCACATCACGCGCCGCAACAATGGCCCGCACTGCGGTCACATCGGCCAAGGGTCAAACCACATCCCCACGCACGGCATCAAACAACACTGTTGTGCGCAGTGGTACAAACACCCCCGCCAGAAGTGCAACCACCAACAATGTCGCACGCAGTGCACGCGCACAGGCACGTGCAACAACGGTTGCACCATCAACTGTGACCAACACATTTGGAACTGGATATAACGAATGCCGTAATGCATACTTTACCTGTATGGACCAATTTTGCGCAACCGCAAATGATACATATCGTCGCTGTATATGTTCATCCAGATTAACAGATATTCAGGAACGCGAACGCGCCCTGTCACAGGCATCTGGCCAATTACAGGACTTTCACGATTTGAACATAGAAGTCATACCCAAAACGGCCGAAGAAGTTAATGCCATGTTAACCGCCAGCGAAGGCGAATTGGCCATAACCGAAGATAAATCCGAATCATCCCAACAATTGGCCGGTATACGCGAAGTTTTATCTTCGTCTAAAAGTCAATCTTTATCTACATTGGGCACATTGGACATTGCCGGCGACATAAATCAAATCTGGGCAACAACTGATTTGGCATCTGGGCAAAACATAGCCAACCTGACTGGCGAAGCACTGTACAACGCCGTTCATTCACAGTGTGTTGATTTAATATCAGAACAGTGTCCATCACAATCAACATTGGATATGGTTGTTTCTGCATATGGGATGTACATTGAAAACGATTGTTCATTGTTATTAAATAATCTGGATTCCCAATTGGTTCAGGCAAACAGCAGTATTCGCGAAACAGAACGTGAAATGAACGTTGCCAGACTGGAAAATTACAACGCGCACAATTCAACATCTATTAATGATTGTATCGCACAGGTACGTGCCGATATAACGGCGGACACCGCCTGTGGCGAAGATTACGTTCACTGTTTGGACATAACGGGGCTTTATTTAAATCGTGACACTGGCGAACCGATATATTCCCGCGACTTTTATGAATTGGGGAACCAGATATCATTGGATGGCGATGTACTTACCAACGCAACAAACCGTATGATTGTTGCCGAATTAAATAACAAACGTATATATGCAGAACGCGGTCTGGAAACATGTCGCGACATCGCGGACGAGGTCTGGGATGAATTTGTCCGTCAGGCCATAGTAGAAATATATCAGGGTCAACAGGAAAAAATCCGCACTGTGAAAAACGAATGCTTGGACGTTGTAAATTCTTGTTATGACGAACAAAGTGAATCATTAAAAGACTTCAGTAATATAAAAGAAGAATTATTATTGGGTAACCGTCTGGAATTATCCGAAGAATTATGTGAAGAAAAATTATACGCATGCAGTAATTTATACGGTGACCCAAATGGTAATGGTTTGGAATTATTGCTGACCGCAATGCATGACATAACCGACCAAAAACTGGAAGCCCAATGTCAATCCCTGTTGGAAGCCTTTGCCCAAGATATGTGTACCGTCCCCAGCAACGATACATTACATGCATATCCATATGGTTGCCGCGTTTATGCACCGGGGGATGCAATATACGCATCTAATTACTGGTGCAATCAAAAGACATGGTCTGAAACAACCAACCCAACAAATCCGGGTGGCGGCAGTGGCACTCAACCGTCCAAGGGTTATTCATGCCCATCATATAAAAAGTATACGTCCTGTAACGTTGGTTATTATATGGCAACCAAAGAGGTTGGTACAGGAGTATGGAAACCGAATGGCAATCCAACCCCCGGAAATATGTGTTTGGCATGTCCGGCCGATTCACAATGCCCCGGTGGCACACAACCACCACAGGGCGGTGAAGAGGGAATAGAAGTTGACCAAGACTGTGGCGACGATTACATCGGCAGTTTATATCAAAAAATGGTAAAGTACGCAACACAGGTCTGTGTGCGCCCATCGGAATACGATGCCATCGTTTCCGGCAGCAGCAGTGCAAAAATACCTGAAAGTGTATTACAGGACGTTAACATCGTTATGGATACTGTGCGTGTGGATATGGCAAATCAATTATCTGCGGAATGCGAACGTTTGGGTGGGACATGGGTATCAACACAATGGGTTGATAAATATAATAACACCGACCCAGAAAACCAAACACCCGACGACCTGCACGATAAAACCGGTCAAAAGTTATTTAAGTATTTCTATGACGAAACAGGTTCTAATACCAAGTGGGGATTTTGTGCCGAACCCAGTGAAAAATCATTCATACAAATCGGGAAATTATCCGTATCTTCGCCATAGCAAAAATAAACCGTTATATCAGGTACTAGACCCTTGCCTTAAATTAAAAAATTTGTTAAAATTTTTATAACCAAGGAAGAAAGATGAAAAAAATATTCGCGATTTCTGCGCTGTGTATGGTTATTATGCCAATGGCATTTGCGGCCACCCCATGGTGGGAACAGCCAACGGTATGCAAACTGGACCCGACGGATTGTTATGCAACCATGGGCGCAGGATATGACAGTGAATTATGGGATTCTGAAACGGGTTGTTGGGGAATGAAATTAATTTGTCCCGACGCATTGGTTTCTGGCGACGATTACACACCCGTTGCAATGGGTCGCGACGACATAGAACGCGGCACAAATATAAACAAGGATTTTGACACCAACATTCTGAACGGCGATTGTTTTGGTGTACGTAAAACAAAGGAAAACGGTGCAATGGCATCTGTTAACGGCGAATACGTACGTGTTTGGTGCAATGGAATTTTGGATAATGCAGACGAATATTTGGAAAACGGCGAAATAACATATGGCGCACAACCCACGTGTCAGGAATTGGCCGATTACGGATATGTTGCAACGGTCAATAATAAATGTTATGGCAAATATTATGATATGTCCAAATATTACATTGAATGCAACAGTGGCGACATAATGCCCAGTCGCATTATTGTATTAAATGGTGCGGATTATACATCCAATGGCAATGGCCCAACTGATGAATCCGCGGCCGACGATATATTTGATAAAATGGAATCAGTATCCGAATCGCAACGAAAAATATATTTCAAAAACAAATAAAAAAACGCCCATTTGGGCGTTTTTTTATCATAAAGAATAATAACAATTTGATGTATAAATATACGTACCGGTTAAATCACTGGGATTTTTTGATATTAAATGTATGCAACAGGCCTGTTTGTAAATCATATTGTGGTTGCCAGCCCAATTCAATTAACTTTGTCCCGTCCAATATACTGTTTCCACCCCCATATATATTGGTGGATATGCAAACCCGAACCCCTGCTATATTTGCCAGCGTTGTTGCATATTCTAAAATAGTTGCGATTGATTTGGTATGCGCCACATTATACACTGCCCCAGATTTTGCACATAATAAAATCTGTAAAATCCCAGCCGTTGCATCGGCCACATAACACCACGTTCTGCGTTGATTGCCCGCTGTATTCAGAACAATATTTTCACCATTTAACGCGGCACGTAAACATTGTGCATCCACACGCATACTGTTCTGTGTTATTGTTGGGCCATAAATATAACACAACCGTGCCACATTTACGTGTATTCCATATTGTTGTTCATACGACATACATAATGTTTCACACGCACGCTTGGATTCTGGATATCCAGAACGCACCACCGTACAATTTATATTTCCATTATCTGTTTCAACAAATGGCACATCTGTAATATTGTTACCATATATTTCACCTGATGATATAAATAAAAATCGCCCACCATGTGCCATAATGGCACTGTCCAACACAGACATTGTGCCAATTAAATTGGTACGCATCACCCCAACAGGATTATTTGCAAAAACATCAGGGCTGGTAACCCCTGCCGCATGAATAACAAAATTAAATTTTCTGTGAAATTTTACCGACACAGATAAATCCATTTGCAAATAATGCAAATTCACATTTTCTGAACCAAACCTGTCATATAACTTTTGCAATGATGTTGATGTGGCATATATATTAATTCCCATATTATGCCGTTCATTTAAATACAATAAAAACTTTACTAAATAACACCCTATTAAGCCCGTTGCCCCAGTAATCAAAATCGCTTTATTATTCAATTTTGGCAATACAGATTCAAGGCGTTTATAAATATCATCAAATTCTGTCAACAAAATTGCATTCATTTATCATTCTCGTTTAACAATGCTTGAAAAATTTCTATATCCGTGGCGTATGTTAATTTCAGATTTTTTTCAGACCCACGTGAAAAATAAACAGGCCATCCCAATTCCGCCATCAAAGTACACGAAGTAACAGTATTTTTAATATTTCTGTTATTGGCAATTTTATGTGCCATTAAAATATCAGATAATTTAAAACCCTGTGGGGCTTGGACCCGACGTAATAATTCACGTGGAATAAATTGATGACTGGTCTTGCCATCAGATGTTATCATCATCGCGTCATAGCAATCAATTGCGGTCACGGCATTACCATACTTTTTTACCCCACGAATACAATTATTAATAATTTCATCGGATACCATCGGCCGCACAGCATCGTGAATTAAAACCACTGAATCCATCGGATATAAATTACCCAACAATGTCAGGCCATTAAAAATTGATTCCTGACCGGTTTTCCCACCCGCCGCAATATGCCGTAATTTTGTTATTCCATATTTTTCAGCCGACTTTTGCAACCATTTTTCCCACCCACCCAAACAAGCAACACATATCGCGTCAATATTTTTATTTTTTTGAAAAACACTTAAAGTATGAATTATTACCGGCCGCCCAGATATATTCATAAATTGCTTTGGCACGCGTCCGTTCATACGCACCCCACTGCCCCCAGCAATAATCAACACCAAATTCATAATATTTTACCGTCAATAAAATTCTTTACTATTGGTAATTCTTCATAAGTCCAATTTATCTGTTTATGGCTGGCAAAATCCGGACGAAACGCCCGCCAATCCCCATATCTGGTTGTCAGCCACGCATCAGGATTATTCGGTGCCATAAAACGATGTCCACAAAATTCTATTTCACCATATGGCAATATGTATTCCTTGCGCCATGTTCTGCTGTGATAATATCCAGCAATACGTTCCTGAAATAATTGCCAATCAATACCATCAAACATATCGCCATCAATATAATTAGGACCGATATTATGCATTATCATATCTTGGCTGATTTCTTCATAAGACTTATATTTTGATTCCCCCATTTCAAATCTGCGTGCTTCATCCATTGCAGCAACATAATCTTCTTTAAAAGCCTGTATTTCTTCTGGTGTTGTCATACGCGTGTGATATGTATCCCATGGAAATAAATCCACACATACTTTGTTCAAAAAAAACACTTTGAAAATGCCGCCACACTTTGCCCACCCAACAGAAAAAGGCCCACGGTTATATTTGCCAGTTAACAAATTCACAGCCAAATGAAAATAAGGTCGCATTATTCCCAAATCCATATCATCGTCCCACGGGATAAAAGAACCATTTCTCATTGCGCCCAATAAATTACCACCAACCATAAAGTATGGAATGCCTGCATTACGTAAATCAGCATCTATCATTGATGTCAAACGCACAATGGCCTGTTGTTGCAAAAACAAATGTCCCTTGGCCACGGGTATTGTTTCAACATCACACGTCAATCCATACAAACGGGTAACATGGTTGTGTAATTCGCCAACCTTTTGAATAATATAATTTTGTCGTGTGGCAATATCTTGCAGACGTGCAAATATTTCATTTTTTAAATCCTGTAATTCAGTATTCATACAAATACCCCACCACACTTAACTGCCATAATAACAACGGGCATCATAAACATAACGACCACCATTGTCTGACAATTGTATATTGTTTGGGACATAGCACGTATGTATACCAACGCCACTGCCACTGGCATCACTGCCCGCATTATTATATGTATAACTATCACCGGTCCATTGCGCTGCATATTGCGGACATTTTAAACAATGTTGACCACTTAAATAATATCCATATTCACATCCCGAACCACACAAGGCATCAAAATCAGCCGCCCCAGTATTTACCGCAATACAATCCGTGTCATTGCCACAACAAAAATTCCATATATTCAGTCTATTTGGGTCACCCATACAATATGCATCATCAGAAACCCCACCATCAGAATCATATGCGGACCACCTGTTGCACAAACTGTCATCCCACACATCTTTGAACCAAAAAGTACCACTGGCCAATTGGTTATAACAATTGTTAACCTGTTCTTGGGCGACGGCACTGTTACAATAATTTATATCACCATCACAATACGCGGAACCAGACTTATTCAAACAAACATCCCAACATTGTGAAAATTGTGTACCAGATGGATATTCCGGCCTGCAACAAGTTGCCTCCTTAATATCGCTATCATCGCTATCAGGGAACAGATTACAACAACTTATTATCTTGGAACATTCCATCCCACTAAACGCCATCACTGGATACGTTCTGGACGCTATTAATCCTGCTATAACCAGATAAAACCTATTTATTTTTTTCATTTTTTGTTTCTCTCTGATAATGTTCTGCCTGAACAAACCCACCGATTTATTTCGGCACGCAGTGAAATAAAAAAAATCCCAGAAATCTGGGATTTGCGAACAAATAAAAACACCGATAATAATCGGTGGTTTATTTTCAGCATTTATTTAAAAATATTATACACCGAAACAAACATATACGTCAATATTATTTTACCATGAAAAAATCCCCGACAATGTCGGGGATTTTTCTGGATACGCCGAATTTAAAAATTAAATCTAAATTTCAGCATACCTGTTTGTGACGTATAATGTTCATGCAAATCCAAATCATAATTCAAAGAGATTTCCAAATCATTATACACCGCTGACAGTCCGATACCAAATTCACCGCCAAAGCGTGACAGGCGTTCACCCGTTACCACATACGCACCCGCCGACGGTATATCAACTGTTGATGTTGCAGCGTCTGACATAAAATCATATGTTGCAGCGGCACGAATTTCCGGACGGAATTTCAACCGTGCATCAGATTCAATTGTAAACGCATACTTTAACCCAGCAACCCCCGTCAGGAAGTCTGTATCTTCTGCGGAAATATCACCGTATCCATTATTATATGTATCCTGTGATACATGCAGATAGCGTGCGCCAATTTCTGGTGTTAAACCTGATGCGAAATCATATCCGGTCATAACCTGACCGCCGAATGAATCAACATCATATTTTGGTTCAAACAACACGCCAAACGCTGTTGCAGATTCCTTATATGCGGCCATTGTATAATTCAACGCGGCATTAACATACCAATTGTTTGGTTTATACTGACCATACAGGAACAAACTGTTGCTGGTTATATCAGTATCACGCGTATTGGAATCAACATCCGTTTTATTATACGCATACCCGATACCAACAGTATATTTATCATCAATCAGTGCATCCACACCAACAGCAATACCACTGGTATCACCGGTAAACTTGTCGGCATACTTTGCACGATTAACCAGCCCCTGTGCCCAAACACCATAATCAATATCTGCCAAATCACCACCATTGCGTCCCAACGCCAAACCACCAGACATACGGTTTGCCGCCAAAGACAACACTTGATTTTGAACAGATGTCGCCACAGATTGTGCAACAGGCTTGTCTTCGGCACGCAATTTTGCAGATTCACGTTCAACATATTCTGTATCACCGGCCTCCAGTGCTTTTTGTGCGTTCAACGATGCCGTATTTACCGCAACATTATCACTGTTTACCAACCCAACCAGCGTAATCGCTGCATCCTGTGATATATTGGTGTTTTCAGCAATTTCACTAACATCCTTGGTTGAAATAACGATATTTGAACCATTAACATCAACGTCATAAATACTGCCGGAATACTCTATTTTATCAACTGCGATTTCCGCACCGAAATCATAAGTTCCCACAGACCCAAATGTTAAATTCATTTTACCGTTATCGCCAACATTGAAACTGTCAACATCCAATTTTCCAAACGTTGATTCGTTTATAAAACTGACAGCCAACGTTCCATCCAAATTGAATGTTCCCTGTTGTACTGTTGTTGTACCGATGTCCAACAACGCACCATCAGCAACGGTTAAAACACCATCCCCAGTAATACCACCATCAATCACAGTTGTACCACCTGTAATATTCAATGTTCCCAAATTATGAATATCATTGGCAACATTATTTGCGACATTACCAGTAAAAGTATTTACCCCTGCCAATTCAATGATACTGCCGTTATCATTCCAAATTGCACCACCCTGCTGACCGGCGACATTTCCAGTAAATTCAGCATCCTGCAATTTGATATAACGTTCAGATTCACCATCTGGTTCAACATTGGCAATTGCGCCACCACGAATACCGGCCTGATTTCCTGTAAATGTGGCCTGTGAAATCAGGTTAATTTTTCCAGCATTGGTAATTGCACCACCCTGTTGCGCGGCCTTTTCATTACTTGCAATTGCGATATTGCCAGAAAATGTGACGTTCGTCAAAGATTCAACCACGCCACCGGCCGTGCCATTCCAAAGCGCACCACCATTTCCAGATTTATTTTCCATAAATGTCAATCCGGACATACTGTTGATTTTACCTTGGTTACGAATCGCACCACCCGCAGACCATTCAACAACGTTATTGGCAAACGTAGTGGCAGAAATATTTTCAATCACAGCACCCTGACTGTTATTTATCGCACCACCTGTAAAAGCACTGTTTCCTTGGAACAACACGTGTGCCAAATCAGTAATAGTACCCTTGTTATAAATTGCACCACCAGCACCATTATCAGCGGTTGCCTTATTTCCACCAAAGTTAATTTGTTTCGTATTGGTAAATGACAATATTCCACCAACATCGTTCCAAATTGCACCACCAAATCCAGCATTGTTGTTTTCAAACAACATACCATCACCAATTGTGGTCTTGACAGAATTATACAACGCCCCGCCCCACTGGCCGGCTTTGTTTTCACTGAATGTAGAATTATTCAACACCAACGCAGATTTATCTGCTGATGCGCCGTTACGTGTTGCAATCGCCCCACCGTATGTGCCAGATTCATTTTGACTGAACACGGAATTTTCCACCGTTGTGTTTGACTGGTCATACAGGAATATTGCCCCACCACCATTGTTACCATAATATGCAGGGTCACCATCAGCCACCGCATCATCAAAAGTCATATCGCCAGTGGTCTTGTTTCCTGTAAAGGTTGAATTTTTAACCAACATTGTGGAATCAGAAACAACCGCACCACCCTCGGCAACGGCCTCGTTTTCAGTGAACTCTGAACCATCAATCGTGATTGTCCCCGTAGAACCGCTACCTTGCAGGATTGCGCCACCACTGACGTTGGCGGTGTTACCGGTAAACACAGACCCAACAACGGCCAAGTTTGCCGCACTGCCTGCGCCTTGGGCATCATTGGCAGCCCCCTCCAGCACAATGGCACCACCATACGTATTGGCTGTATTTCCTGTAAATACAGACTCATTAACATTTATGTCGCCTTTGACAGAGTTCTTTACAAACAATGCACCGCCATTTGTTGCATTATTTTTAGTAAACGTATAATCGTTTAAACTTAATTCCGGATTGTCAGACGATACTTGGTAATATATCGCCCCACCGTTTGTTGCGGAATTTTGTTCAAAAACAAAACCACTACTCAATTCAAAATTATTGGCCATTAACGCCAACGCGCCCCCTTTGCCATTTGTATTGGTCGTTTTGTTATTAATAAATTTGGCACCATCGCCCAGTTTAAATTCTGTATTGTTGCCCATACCAGTATAAATTGCACCATAGCTCCCACTAGACGTATAATTTTCAAATAAGGCGTTTTTACCAATAATTGTACTTTTTGCACTGGTCAAATTCAACGCAGCCCCAGAACCGTTTCCGCCTGACACGATGAAATTATCACCAATGGTTAACGTTCCTTTATAATTGGCCAACGCCGCACCACCGTCATTGTCAATTATAGAAACATTGTTACCAATGTTCATTGTGCCTTTGTTATACAATGTAGACTGGTTTGCACTGAGCGAAACATTATCTTCAACAGTAACTGTGCCTGTGTTATAAATTGCACCGCCTGTTTTGGATTTATTGCCAGTAAACGTGGAACCAGATTTAACCGTCAAAACACCAACATTGTAAACAGCACCGCCCACATTAGTTGCGCTATTTTCGGCGTATTCACCATTAATTTCCATTGTTCCAACATTATAAATCGCACCACCATACCCCTTACCCTTGGTGGCCGTTGCCGCATTTTTGCTGAAATCACCAGTAACTTTTATCGTACCTTCGTTATAGATTGCGCCACCAAATGCATTTGTTGTATTTGTTTGAACACTGTTGTCTGTAAAATTACCAACAATTTCGTCAATAACAACGTCGCCATTTTGACCGGCATCTGCATCTATCTTGACAGAAATCGCACCACCGGTTGAATCTTTCTTGTTTTTGGTTGTACCGGTTGTGGCGGTCGCTGTGTTGCCGGTAAAATCACCCTCTATCTTGCCAATATGAACGGCATATTTATCGGAAATATCACGGTCACTTGCGCCGCCCTTGATATAGATTGCACCACCGTTGGCATATCCATCACCGTTGGCACTGTTATTTGTAAAATCGCCGGCAATTGTACCAATTGTTACACCGCTGTCGCCAAACGCGCCCTGAATATGCATTGCGCCACCACCGGCGGAAATTTGATTCCCATCAGCATAACTGGTTGCGCCACCACCCGAATATTGCGCCGTGACAGAATTTCCAGTAAAATTGGCCTGTATACTGTCTATATTCGTGCCGGCATACAACGCGAACGCACCACCGTTTGCAGTTGCCTTGCTGGCAGTGGCAGATGTATTAGTAATAGAATTATTTTCAAATGTACCAGTAATTTTACCAATTGTTCCATTATTGTATAAAACAGAACCCTGACCAAAAACTTCACCATTATATCCATCAGTTTTTGTCAGGGTTATGGAATTATCCTTTACTTCGCCCGCATTAATTTCATCAACGGTGTCGCCCTTTGCAACCTTTAATACACCACCTGTGCGGTTGGAATCTGTTGCTGTATATTTATGGTTGGACCAATTTTCCACCTCTGCCGGATTTGTATATTGCGCCGTATCCGCCATCGCAGGCATAATTGCCAACGCGGGCAGCACAGAACAAATCTTTAACAAATCTGCTAAATGCTTGTATGTAGACATGCCATCTCCTTTTTGATTTAAAATCCGATACCCTTCCGTCTTTAATTACGGTATCACAAGTGTTTAAACTTTCAATAAAATTTATTTATGACAGTTTTCACAAAAATAATACCGCCTATCCAATTCAGGAAATGGCGGTCGGGTGGGTTCAAAAAATCACATAACAGTATGACCCCGCCAGTCTTCGGGAAACCCTGTTTTATAACTGGCGGCCCCCCGACCCATATAATGGCGGGGAATCACACAATAAAAGGCGCGATTGCGCCGCAACAAATATTGTGTGCGGATTTAATGCACCAGCATGCATCACTGCTATGTGGGATTTTTGAAGTCCCCGAACCCAAATCCCTTTGGATTCAAAATAAATTATATATATTCAGTCCAAAAAGGCAAACAAAAAAATAGATTGCAAACGCCAACAAAGCAATATATAATGTGGCGCAATTGGGGCATAGTTTAACGGTAGAACTCCGGACTCTGACTCCGTCAGTGTTGGTTCGAATCCAGCTGCCCCAACCAAAAATTAAAACACCCTTGCGGTGTTTTTGTTTTTGGGCGCGGGACGCGCAGTTCGGCCACACGACGGATGTCGTTTGGTGCGACAACGAGTAGATTTGACAAGTCCACGCAGTCAAATCGTCACGAATGCCCCGCAGCCGGCGCATTGCGCCGTGCGAGGGAATCCAGCTGCCCCAACCACCCTTCGCGTCTGTGACGATGCGCTGGCAAGCCGAAGCGGAACAGTTCACGCAAAGCAGTGCCACACGAAGTTTTAACGAAGTGTGGCAGACGCACTTAATCTATTAACCCACCGTTTGGTGGGGTTTATTTTTGAATGCCGCCCTGCTCTTTCCACAACCTTGTATTGATTTAATTATTTGCCTGTGATACAAATAATTACAATTATGCGACGGATTGTAATCATTTTCATATTGGCAATTATGCCTGTTATATCTTTGGCGGAAACTTTGCCAACACCCGATACCAGCGCAAACGCATCAGATACACACGAAATCACAATATCTGCACGTGACGCGATTGTTCTGGCGGGCGATTTGGTGGAACGTGGCGATTACGAAAACGCAACCACAATTTTAACCCAAACACCGGCACTGGGTGGCGAACTGGAAATAGAACGCTGGTTTTTACTGGCACAAATTGCATCACGTACTGGCGACATTGATACCGCGATAAAAATTTATCGTACTATTCTGGATGCACAACCCAATCTGGCGCGGGTACGTTTTGAATTGGCAGTATGTTATATGCATCAGCAAAAATGGCGACGTGCAGATTATCATCTGCGTCTGGCCATGGCCGGCAATGATTTACCTGAAAACGTCCGTCAAATGATGAACTATTACCGTTGGATTGTTCGCCAAAACAAGAACTGGAACATATGGTTTAATTTTGGTGCTGCACCTGATAACAATGTCAACAACAGTATTGGTGGCGAAGAATGCGTTATGACAATATTTGGGCTGATGTGTCATGAATTGGCAGACCCAGAAAGTGCCATCGGTGCTAATTTCATATTGGGTGGCGATTACGAATTTAAATTATCCGACCATTGGCGATGGAAATCAGACGCAAATATTTATACCAATATTTATAACCTGCATGATTACGACGATTTATATTTATCTGCCAGTACGGGCCCACGTTACGTGTGGTCACGCGGGGACGTGTGGCTTGCACCAATATTAACCCGCCGTTGGTATGGATGGGAACGATATAATTGGTCATACGGATTACGTCTGGACACAAATTATGATTTTACGCGTAAATTATCAGGTGGATTATATTTGCGACTTATGAACAACACATATGATATGTATGGTGATTTTTTAAATGGCCAAACATATTCTGTCAGCAGTCGTATATTTTATTCGTTCAATGCCAGTATTTATATGATGGCACGTGGCGGTCTGACACGGGAAGACACAGTAAACAAAACATATTCATATTGGCAACCAAATATCAGCATTGGTATTGGTGCAGAATTACCATGGGGATTTCATATCTATGCCGAACCCAGCATTTATTGGACATTGTATGATGACGCACGTTGGACGGTCAAAGATAATACATTCACAGAAATAACAGAACAAGATTTTACCCATCGCTATGCGGTATCTGTATCCAACAATAAACTGGATATATGGGGATTTGTACCAACGCTGACATTCAGTTACACAAAACGCGAATCCAACATATGGCAACGCGAATTTGACAAGGTTGCAATTGAATTTACCATGCAACAGCGTTTTTAAAATTAAAACCAGATTTATCAATAACAGACTTCTTTCCTGTGGATAAAAAAATTTAAACATTGCATAATTATGATATGGGAAAGAGAGAAATATTTTCTGCGCTGGTTGTTACATTGGGAATCATTTGCGCAAACGGGGCAAATGCCTGTACGGGTATAACCCTGAAATCTGCTGATAATGGTGTTGTTGCTGCACGAACAATTGAATGGGGCGAATCAGAAATGGAAAACCTGTATACAATTGTGCCCCGCGGATATATTCAGCAATCAATGTTACCAAACGGTGATACCGGTGGTATGACTTTTTCCAGTATGTACGGATACGTTGGTTTGGCGGTTGTTCAACCAGAATGGGTTGTTGACGGCATGAACGAAGCGGGCCTGTCGGCTGGCCTGTTCTATTTTCCGGCATACGGCGAATATCCAGAATATAACCCAGAAGACAGGGCAAATACCATATCGGATTTTCAACTGGTTTCATGGATTTTGTCACGCTTTTCCACAGTTGAACAGGTAAAAAACGCAATTCAAAACATACGCGTTACCAGTATTGACCCACGTGCATCCACTGCGCATTGGCGTGTAACCGAACCATCAGGCAAACAAATTATAATTGAATTTACAAACGGCCGTGCACAGGTATACGACAGCGAACTGGGCGTACTGACAAATTCTCCAGAATATCCATGGCAGTTAAAAAATTTAAATAACTATGTTAATTTAGTCCCCGGAACTGCGGGGCCCATACAATTTGGCCCAATCACGTTGCGCGCATTTGGTGCGGGCTCTGGATTTTTGGGATTGCCGGGGGACTTTACACCACCATCCCGCTTTGTCCGTGCGGCATTTCTGCAAAATTATTCTGTACGCCAAAAAACATCATACGATTCCGCCATGCAGGCATTTCACATATTAAATAATTTTGATGTACCATTGGGAACTGAATTTCCAGTTGGCAAAGTACCTGTAAATATGCCGTCTGCGACACAATGGACGATTGCCACGGATATGCACGATAAAATCATTTACTATAACACAATGTACAACAGAACGCTGCGTTCAATTGATTTAAATAAAATAGATTTTGCAACTGTTCCATTTCAATCAAAACCATTGGATATAACCAAGGCGGAAACAATTATCCCTGTTCAAATAACAACCGCCGCCACAACCGCGCAATAACGGCGCACTTAACACCGGTACGAATTAACGCACAAAAATACTTGTGCGTTAATTTATATAATCGCAATTTTTTATAATAAAAAAATAATCAAGGCAAATTAAAAATAAGGGTGTATAATAATTTGCATCCAAACGAATAAGCCCAAGGAGTATTGTATGAAAATCAAACCATTTGCAGGTGTACGTCCACCACGTGAATTGGCCGCCGAAGTTGCATCGCGTCCATACGACGTTCTGAATTCTGCCGAGGCCAAGGCCGAAGCCGGCGAAAAATCATTACTGCATATTATAAAACCAGAAATTGATTTTGACCCAATCGCAGACGAACATTCGCAACCGGTATATGACAAAGCCGTTGAAAATTTCAAACTGTGGCAGGAACGTGGCTGGCTGGTTCAGGATGACAAAGAAATGTATTACATATACGCACAAACAATGGACGGCCGCACACAATATGGTTTGGTTGCCGCGGCCAATGTTGATGACTATATGACCGGCAAAATTAAAAAACACGAATTAACACGTCGCGACAAAGAAGACGACCGTATGATTCACGTTCGCATTCAAAACGCAAATATTGAACCGGTATTCTTTGCATATCCGGATGTTGATGAAATGAACAAAATCATTGCGGATTATGTTGCCACACACGCGCCTGAATACGATTTTGTCGCACCCGATGGATTTGGTCATACATTCTGGAAAATAGATGATGAAAAAATTATAAATCGCATAACAGAAATATTCCGTGATATTCCCGCAATGTATGTTGCAGACGGGCACCACAGAACGGCCGCCGCCGCACGCGTTGGCGCGGAAAAACGCGCACAAAATCCGAATCACACCGGCAACGAAGAATATAATTATTTTCTGGCCGTAATTTTCCCAGCCAGCCAATTGCACGTAATTGATTATAACCGCGTTGTGCGTGACTTGAACGGTTTGACACCGGCGGAATTTTTAGATAAATTGCGCGAATCATTTGATGTGGTTGAAATGGGAACGGAAATATACAAACCAAACAAACTGCATAATTTTGGAATGTATCTGGATGGTAAATGGTATTCATTGACCGCAAAATCCGGTACATATAATGATAATGACCCAATTGGGGTGCTGGATGTCACGGTATTGTCTAATCTGGTATTTGATAAAATATTAAATCTGGGCGATTTACGCACCAGCAAACGCATTGATTTTGTCGGCGGCATCCGCGGTTTGGGCGAATTACAAAACCGTGTTGATTCAGGCGAAATGGCGGTGGCTTTTGCACTGTATCCGGTAACAATGCGCCAAATTATTGACATTGCAGATACCGGCAACATTATGCCGCCAAAAACCACATGGTTTGAACCAAAACTGCGCAGTGGTTTGGTAATTCACAAATTATCATAAATACCCATAAATAAAAATCCCGCGGTGCGGGATTTTTATTTACATACAACAACCATTGCCGTGCGCAACACCGTGTCACCAAACATATATCCCGTTTGTAATTCCTGTAAAATTGTGTTTGTTGCAGGTTTTGGATTTGCATCAGCCGGCGCATCAACAACCTGAATAGCATTGTGAAATTGCGGATTTAAAATTTGACCAACCGATTCGATTTTAGTAATGCCAATTTGCGCAAATGCGTCATTCATCGCCATTGCCATGGACTTTATCCCATCATCATCTGGGGAATGTTTTTGCGCCGCATCAATTGCGTCCATAACCGGCAAAAACTTTTTAGCCACAGACATCGCACGATTACGCGCACTGGATTCAATATCCAACGCCGCACGCCGGTGTGTATTTTCCAATTCCGCGGCCAAGCGCAAAAATTTATCCGTTAATTCCGCAATTTGGGCATTTAATTTTTCTATTTCTGTATCAGATGCATCAGAATCATCATCTGTGTTTTTAATTTTATCATCCACCACAACTGATTTGTCATCATCATTGACTGATTTCACATCGTCATTAACATCAGACACAGAAACCGAATCTATTTTTACGTCTTTTTCGTCCATTTTTCACCTGCCTTGATAACGCAATGCCACGGGCGCGGGATACGCACGCCCGCGGCATTTTAACTATAATCTTATTTTACGCTGGTTATTATAGGTATGAAGTCGTCCGGTTTCAAGGACGCCCCACCAACCAACACGCCATCCACATTTGGCACAGACATAATTTCGGCGGCATTGCTGCCCTTTACACTTGCACCATATAATACCGGTGTACCATCCAACCCCATATCTGCCAAAGTATCCGCAATTAATTTGTGCGCGGTGGCGATTTCATCCGATGTCGGTGTCAACCCTGCCCCAATGGCCCAACGTGGTTCATATGCAATAATTATGTCACCATTTACATCAGACGGCACAGATTCACGAACCCCAGATTCAATAATATCCATTGTTTTGCCGGCCTGCTTTTCATCCATTGTTTCGCCAACACAAATAATTGGTGTTAAACCAGCCGCCAATGCAGCAGCCGCCTTTTGACGAACAATATCATTTGTTTCATTATGGTATTGGCGACGTTCACTGTGCCCAACAATAACATACTTGGCCCCAGTATCAGCAATCATTTTGGCAGAAACTTCGCCTGTGTATGCGCCATGGTCATGCACACTGACATCCTGTGCACCAATCGCAACACATTCTGAACCCGCGCCCAGCATAGTAAACGGCACACATAAAATAACCCGATTTGCCGTATCAATATTTTGCAACGCCGCAACCATGTCACGCACAGCGGCACTTGTTCCATTCATTTTCCAATTTCCTGCGATAACTTTCATTGATTTTCCCCTTTTTTTCGTTGATTTTTCTGTTATCGTTTTGCTATGGTAACGCAAAAGGGGAATAAATGCTAGAATATTTACGTAATGCGGCGGACAAGCCGTTGGCAAAGATTCTGATTGGAATTTTGGCGTTTTCGTTTGTTGGCTGGGGCGTTGCTGAATGGATTTTCGGCAGTGTTGCGGGCGACACAACATTGGTTCGCGTTGGTGATTCAGACATCACAATGCAGCAATTCAGTATGGAAAGAACACGTGAATTGGCCCAAATGACACGCGACCAACAACGTGAAATATATGCGGACAACGAATTAATGTCCACATTTAACGAACAGGTTATGTCTGTATTAACCAGTCAGGCCATGGCCGACAATCGTGCTGATGATTTGGGCTTTGTTGTATCTGATGCACAAATTGCCCGTGAAATTCGTGAATTTCCAGAATTTCAAATTGATGGCAAATTTTCAACATACGCATTTGATACGGTTTTGGCCAACAGTGGATATAGCGAGGCAACCTTTGCGGACATTCTGCGTAAACAGGTTTTACGTGGATACACACTGGGCGCATTATCCATCCCACTGTCAGTACCTGATTTTGCGGTAACTGCGGCATATAACGCACGTTATGGCCAGCGTCAAATAGATTATGTATCTGTTGATTTTGATGACTTTTCTGTCGGCACCCCAACCACAGAAGATTTGCGTGCATATTACGAACAAAATCCGCACACCATTCCGGAACAACGCACTGTTTCGTATGTTTTAATACCTGCGGAAATGGACAAACCCGACAGTTATGATGACGCATATGCACAGGCAATATTGGTAGAAGATGATATTATCGCGGGCGAAACAATGGCTGTGGCTGCGAAAAATCATAATGCCAAATATGTTTCTTTGGGAACATTTGATGCCGAAAATCGCCCTGTTGATGAAATATTAACAGATAAAATGATGGCCCGTATTTTTGATATGGAAGCGGGTCTGGAAAGCGAACTGTTGGAAACCAGAAAAGGATTTTTGATTGTCCGCGTTGATGAAATCATTCCATCACATAACGCAGACTTTGATTCTGTTCGCGATAAATTAACATCTGATTGGAAACGTTCAGAACAACGCAAACAGGCATATGTTCGCGCAAATGAATTACTGGTTGACCTGAATCAAACGGGCAAACTGGCCGGTAAAAAAACGGTTACAGTAACCCGCACATCTGGTGCACCATTGGATTTATTAAGTGCCACATTTAATTCACCAATCGGCAATAATTCTATTGTGAATGGTAATGATGAATTTTATGTGCTGCATGTGGATAAAGAAATCGCACCAAAAGCAGATGATAAAAAAATGGCTGATTTACGTGCAGAAATGGAACGTGCATCAAATGCAAATGCCGTTGCAGATTACAATGCATTTCTGAAACGTAAATACCCAATAAAGGTAAATGAAAAGGTATTCAATCGTTTCTTTGCCCAATAAATGTGGTCAATATCCATAAAAAAAACGTCAGAAATTCTGACGTTTTTTTATTATTCATCCAAAAAATTATTATCTGACTTTGCCCTGCATTTGGCGACGTACCAAATTCAATTTCTCATCAAAATTTTCACTGCCACCAAAATCTTTACAAGAACCACTAACATTTATATCGTCCAAAAATTTTTTAATATTTGGATTTGCTTTTATTACCCCCACCGGCACACGCAACACTTGTTCACGAACATAATGATATGTTGTCATATGTTTATACGCACCAACGCCATTACGACGCATCAAATATTGTGCGATATTAATATCTTTTTGTTTGTATGGGAAATAATACAAATATCCCTTGCCATTACTGGCGGTTAAATATACGGCCTCTTTCCCCAATGCAGACAAAATTTTTGCATCTTGACTTGGGTTCGCAAAACGTGTGCTGTACGCCGGTGCAAAATAATCTTTTATTATTTCCAAAATTTTCATATTCACCCTTTTATTTTTTGTCAACCAATATTACAATAAAAAAATTATTTATCAAGCATATAAAACCATAAAAAATCCCCCACCACGGGGGATTTATGCTTTTTCATAAAAATATTATATTCCCAATCTGTGTGTCATTTTCATCATCAATATGGATTCATTACCAAATTCATCCGTATTATTTGGATTTACACGATAAATAAATCCAATCGCACCATCTGTAAATTCACCAAAATTGTGACGATATGCACCGGTAAAGCGAACTTCGCGCTTGTCAGGGCTTAAACTTAAATTTTCAATATGCATATCGTTTATTGCCAAATCGTAATTCCCGTTCCCCATATCAACCAATTCATATTCTGCATACGGATATTGCAGATAACCATTGCTGACCGTCAGTGGTTGCGCCACACTGAAACTGAAATTACCCGCATCAACACCAAACGCAAACGCATTTGAATCAATATCAGTCATTCCCAATATAAATTGCCCATTTGCATCCGTTGTTGTACGCGCAAACGTTGAACGCAATGTAAATGTTACATCATCAAACGGACTGTAATAAAATTCCGAATCAACATATACCGTATCCCCATTGCCCATATCCAACAGCCCGCCAGACATCGCACCCAATAAAGTATTATTTTCATGCGCCGCACCAATGGACGTATTAAATCCAAAATTATCACCATTCCACGCGATATTTGATTGTGCGCCCTGCATTAATCCCAACCGCGCCGGCAAATATTGCGATGAAATCGTCGGGTCATTATCCAACATGGATTCATCAGTAATTGCACCTGAAAACGCACGTGCGCCAAACGACCAACGTCCCATATTATACACAACATCAGTTATCATTGCATTGGACGCCAATCCCAAAATTGGATTAGACATCCCATCAAACCGTGATGCGCCATCTGTAAAGTGCCGCTGATATCCGGCCGCAAAATTCCAATTCCCAGACGTATAATCCAAACGCATATTATCCAACCCGTTCAGATTATCTGCATACTGCTTTTCAGACACGGCCATTGAAAAACCAAAATTGCCAAACTGTATACGATTATCATCATCACGACGTGTTTTAAAATCGCCCAACACATCACCCATATACAAACCACGCGCATCCGTCACACCCAACGCAAATTCATTTTTCCACACGCGTGGCAACGACATATCACCATCAACACTTTCCAACACGTCAAAGAATGGCGCACTGATTGTTGCAGTACTGGGGCTGAACGCAGACGATGCACGAAATACAGTATTTGACGCCGCACGCCAATACGCATTACCATTATCAGAAACAATGCTGTTACCATCATAATAATAAATCTTGTTCCCCGGTGTCATTGCACGCTCCAGATTTATCATACCATACCCATAAACCTCGGCAAAGGCATCCAAATAATCCTGACCGGTTAATTGGTCGGCGTGATATTCAGGTGGCAAAGCATACATAGATTTCAAATACGTCACCAAACCATCAACTGTAAACGAATTACCAGCACTGTCCGTGCCCAAATATGGCCCATCGGCGGTTAATGCCATTAACGTAAAGATTTCACTGTTGCTCATATACGAAAACGCGCCCTTTAACGCGGCAACCGCACCCGCCGCAGACGCCGTCGCCATTTCAGCCGTTGGACCGGCGGCTGAAAAACACCACGGGTCAACACCATTTATTCCCAACCCCGCAACACCACATTTACGTGAAGAATATATAATATCATCACTGGTATCATCAGGCGTTCCATTATTATCAGTCCACATGGATAAATATAACGGCCCATAATCATCACCAGTACCATTACCATAATCAGCAATACTGTCCGCATTTGATGTTCCAACAGAATGCTGAACCGCAACAACGGTCATAAACAAATGTTCCAAATTGTTGTAAATTGCAGGCGCATAATTTTCAAACGTCGCATTCAGCACAGCGGTCGTTTCATCATCGCCATCGCCCCACTTAAATTCACCGGCCGGCATAATTATAATTGGCATCCCAGAAACATAATTGCTGAACAAATTATTTGCATAATTTCCCTGTGTTAATGCATCACTGGAATCCTTGTCATAATATTTATTAACCAAATTTATAAATCCAGTATATTCATTTCCACCGGCATATGTTGCAATATAAGATTCAACCCCATCCATCCCCATATATGAAATTTTACGAGATTCCGGATTTAACACCGTCACCGCCACAGATGCCAATCCATTTATATCACCAACCTCGTAATTTTTTGGCATTTTATACATTGCTTCAAAAGTTTTTATATCAATATCTTTTAATTCCTTTTGTGCATATATATTATTTTTATCAATCATATAAACGCCATCAATTGTGTCGCCACCACTGGTGTTAAAATAATAATATCCATCAGTTCCCTTGTATATGGCAATATCAGACACATCCTTGCATTCATCATCTTCACCAGTACACGTACCCTTTAAAACAGTACTGCCAGCGGCCAATTTATACGTTGTTCCATTAATTGTGATTGTCGGGTTTGTAACACCCGCATCATCCAGCGCAGATGAAATAACATATGTTTTACCATTAAATGTAATTGTATCACCGGAATTTATTTGCCCATTAACACCGGCCACACCAGAATCAGTCAAAATCCCCAGACTTTCGCCCTCGGTCGGATTTTCAATGTCAACCCAACCCTTGCCATTACCAGTACGATAAATTGCCAATTGACTGTTTGGCGCGAATCCCATCATATCACCATATGCACGACCGCCCGCTTCCCATCCGGCAACTATTTTGGCCAATGCACTATCCATCACCGACGCAAAAGGATTCATTGCCGTTCCACTGCCCGACAAATCAAAATCACTGTTTCCGCCCAAATTTGCCAGTTCCGCCCCCAGATTTCCACCAGATGGATTATTATAATTTGCATATTTATCATAAGAACCAGTATTCGCATCAACCGCCGTTGAACTGGACCATTCTATTCCGTCAACACTGCGCCCCGCAGAACCGGTTGGATTCACACCATTTGCAGTAATTAATGCCGTACGAATAGGCTTTCCCCCACCGGTTGTATTTAATAACTTTTGTGGTTCATGCTTGGAATTACGAAAAGTATATTGCCCCAAATATCCATTTGCAAACGAAGAATAACCATGCATTATCAACAAATAATTTTGCAACGGCACAGTAATTCCATCAGTTAAATAACTGGTCTGTTGAATTTGTGGCGCGTCCTCGTCTTCGTCCTGTTCAATCTTTACCCCCGGCCGAAAATAGTTAAAATCAGCCGCACGAATACCACCAACAGACGGGTCCCATTGTGCCAAATTTTCCTGATATTTGGCCGTTGAATATGCAATTTCATTATCTGCCGTAAAATAAGCGGGCCCAACCGGAATTTCATCCGATTCGCTGGTCACACCACTATCACTGCCATCACCGGTTTCACCACCGGGGCGATTTCCGGACGACGACCCACCACCATTTTCATTGCCTGGGTCTAACCAGTCTGTTAATAAAAACAGTCCACCTACAACAACGGCGGCCCCCGCCGCCGCCAAAGAAATCGTCTGGGCGGAGGATAATCCGCTGAACAGTCCCCCACTTTCCGTCGGTTGCGTTCGTGATTCATATTGCTTTATCTGTCGGTCACATTGTGATGCGTCCGCGCCATACATCTGCAGAATTTGTGCCGCACGTACATCATTATTCATCAACGCTGTGCACACCAGTGATAACCCAGTACTGTCCACATAATTAACATTTGCACCGGCATTTATTAAATTTTGTACCTGCTGAATATCAGCATTTTTTGCCGCAGATAATAATTGGGCCGCCACCATAAATTCATTATTTTGCCCAGATACCGCCGCAAATGCACCCGCCGGAATTAAAAACAACGCAAACAGTAATAATCTGATGTATTTCATTAACAATTCTCTCTGTACAAAATATCTTAACATACATTTAAAATATATGTCCAGCAAAAAACTTTACATAAAAAACGCCCCAAACCAAAAAAATCAGTTTGGGGCCGCAAAATTATTAATACGCAAATTATCGTGTTTTTACATACAATGTATCAATAATATTGCCCAGTGTATCACGACCTGCACAGAAAATTTTATCGCCACCGACAATAATATTACCATCATTAACCGCGCCACTGCCCAAAACAATTTCTATTTCATCGCCACGCGTGGCATCAGCCGGCACAATAATATTCTTGTTATTCTTTGCATTTTCATGCATACGAACACTGGTTTTACTGGTGGCATTTTGCGCCGCCACACGGGCCGGACGCACCGGTGCCGCCCGTCCAGTGCGCACCACAACAGCCCCAGCATTATTTCCCCCACGTGCACGCGCGACACCACGTGCACCCGCAACAGAATCACGATATGCCACAATCACATTTTTCAGGGAATCAATTTGCCGTTCCTGTCCCAACAGTTCACGTTTCATATTCTCTACTGTTGTACGAGAATCCTGAACAGCATCACCGGCCAACTGTAATGTTTCATTAACTTCCTTGGCGACATCGTTAACCTGCTGGTCTGCACATTTTTTTACACACAAAACAACTGCAACCGCCGCAACAACCAATGCCCCCGCACCAATAATTCTTTTCCAGTTCATATCTTCATCCTTAAAACAATATTTACCACTCGCCCTGTTCCCATTTAAAAATATGCTACATACAATTTTATTATTTGTCCAGCAAAAATGCCCCAAATCATAATCCGATTCGGGGCATTATAATCAAAATTCAGCAATGTTAATTGTTATTAATAAGTACGACTATAAGTTTTAACTTTCTTTATAATAACAACACTGCTGGCAGCAGCCGAAGCGGCCGAACTTTTCATCTGTAATGTATCAATGGCATTACGCAGTGAATCAATTGCCGCCTGATTGGCAGAAATAGTAACATTGCCACCATTATTTACAACGATTTGTCCGTTATTTGTTGCGCCATTACCCAATGTAATTTGTGTTTCATTGGCATCACCACCATCATTTTGCACAACAATTTGTTCATTATTGGCGGAATTATCCTGCAAATTAATATTGGTACGATTACCATTTCCAGAACGCACCGGTTGTGGGCGCACAGGTTGCGGACGACGTGGTCCAACAACAGGTTTCTTTTTACCGTTTCTGCAATCAACCAATTGCCCCTGAACCAAATCCAAAGAATCATTCAGCACAGCAATAGAATCATTCAAAACGACAATGGAATCAGCCTGTTCAGTATTCATTACAATCAAACTGTCCAATATCTGTGATGCACGCTTTAAATTATTGCTGGCATCAACCATTTCCTGATTTCTGTCATTAATCATACGCATTGCTTCGTCTGTGGCATTACGTTCACGTTGCTTTTGACTGCATTGTGTAATTCCGAACGCCAACAAAATAGCCACCGCGATACCTGCGCCAGTATGAACCAAAACTTTTTTATTCAAAGTCATTTTTTATTCCTTTGTTTTTTCTACACCCAAAATATAGGACAAAATAATTAATTTGTCAATATTAAAAATAAAAAATATTACGACCTTGACATTTTACACTTTGCACACAGATTGTTTTTTGATATACTTTATAAAACAGAGAGAAATGAAAACAAGCACACTATTATATATATTCAGTTTAATCATCAGCCCCAGCATTGTGGCTGCTGCGACATGTTCACAAATGAATTTAACCCGCTGTTTGGATTCTGTATGCGCAATAAACATTTCATCCAATCCGGCGGCCCGTTGCCAATATTGTGGCACATCCAGTGCCGGCGAACCGCCATCTGCAAAATCCGGTATGCGCAGTTTGTCATTGGGTGCATCTGCACGCTATACTTTAACAGAAGACGAACTGGAAGACGCACCCACCGACCCCGGACAACGATATGTTTGGGCAACGGCCCAGTGCCTTAAAAAAATTGATGGTTGCACGGCCGATGATGTATCGGATACATACGATAAATTAATTGAACAGTCTTGTCGTGCGGCGGGGGTCAGTGCACAAATGACGGAAACATTGGCCAACGCAAACAAAGTAACGGCAACTGCATCCAGTTGTCAGTCCAGCATTCAGGCCTGTATGATTGACGCAAAACGTTGTGGCGCGAATTGGGCCGCGTGCGAGGCCGATGATGCATTTGACAATTTCTTTTCCGCCTGCAGTATTGAGGCCACCGACTGTGGTCAATACATTGCCGACATCCGCACCACCCTGACTGCGGCACGTGATACAGCCATTGAAAACGCAGATACACTTATTCAAAACATCGTATCTGGATACCAAAATGCACGTGAACAAAAATTGGCCACCGCACAGGAAAACTGTACGGATAATAATGGTCGCGATGCATGTATTGAAACGGTATGTGAACGAAATATGCCAAACAAGTGTGGCACAGGATACGAATCAGAACGGGTAAATGCAAACCTGTTGTGCGAATTTTATGATTTGGCATGCGATTTATTGGATTAAGGGATGGCGATATATAAACAAATGAATTATAAACACAAAAATTTTATATCAATATCACATATTACACTGTTTGTGGCATTGGCTGTTATGTGCATACCAAACATATCAAATGCGGCGGTTGTTTCGCGCGGTTCATCTGCATCTTCGCGTCAACCTGTATCAACACGTTCAAATATGACCAGTCGTATGCCCAGTGTGTCTGTTAATACAAATACTGATACAGGCGCAACTGCTGACACCGTTTCCGAATCGGATACCACATCTGAAACAACGGAATCCACCACCAGCACAGATGATTTTATCATAGAAAACAAATCATCCCAATTTGCCGAGGTTTTATCTGATTCCAGCACATCCGCAACAGATACATCATCAAAAACATTGGCCGAATTGGTCGCGGCCCAGCGCGCTGAACTGGATGCGCAAAGCGCAATTACCACCGCCAACGCGGCGCTGACCGGCAATCAAAACGCATGTGATTTGGGTCTGCGCGCATGTATGCGCGAAAAGTGTGGCGACGATTTCACCGAATGCCGTGGCGACACAGACACAATGTGGGGCAGCAAAATGGACAGTTGCCGTAACGATTTGGACGTAACCTGTACTGGTGAAGAATACAGATTATTTGCATCTGAAATAAAATCAGACCGTGATATGAATGCCCGTTTGGCATCGTATAACGCGGTATTGGATTGTGGCAACCAGTATAATAATTGCATTGTAACCGAATGTGGCACAACATTTGGTGGCTGTTTGGGCAAATCTGCGGGCGATGCAGCAATTGCAAAATGCGAAAAAATCGCGGACAATTGTATTCAACAGGACAGTGGATTGGCATCCCGCGCAATGCAGGTATTTGCCAACCTGCGTGTTGACGCCGAAGAACAGGTCCAACGCGACGAAGAACGCCTGTACGAATTACGCGATGAAATGCGCACACAGTGCCAATCACTGGGCGCAACATTTGACGAACGTACATTCAGTTGCGTATTCACAGTTGAATTTTACGCTGGCGAAGATACAACCCTGTACGCATCTAAAAAGGTATACGCCGGCGACGTATTTGATTGCACCCCAAATTGGTTTGGGATTGATGTTACAACATTTATGGAAAACGCGTATCGTTTAACCCGTTCACAAACATCTGCATCATCGGCATTGCTGGGGTCTGGATTGGGTATTGCGGCCGGCGCAATAACATCTGGCGCAATTGACCGCGCAATTGACCGACACAAGGCTGACAAGGCTTTAAAAGAGGCTGAAAAAGAGCACGAGGAAAATTACGGTGACAAATCTGACGATGCTGAACAGGATAAATCTGACGATGCATCCGACACAGAAACCCCAGAAACAAAATCTGACGACACCGAATCATCCGCGTCATCCCGCCCGAACGAGGATGCCCGTAAAGCCGAATGTGAAAAAATGGGTGGCACATGGAAAAATGGTTTGTGCAGCAACCCCGACTGTGGCGAGGGTCAAATTTGGGACGATTTCAACGGCCGGTGCAAGGAACGCGACCCAGAAACCACACCGTTATTAATCAGCGAACAGGAACAACGTTGCAAGATTGTTGGTTCATGGTTAAACGGCAAATGCATTTGCAATAACGGCGGCACATTTAATACTGTAACCGGACTGTGTGAATGCGGCGACGGTCAAAAATTACAGGACGGCAAATGTGTATTGGATTTCAAGGTTGATTTAACATCTGGCCTGTCCGGCAATAATACTGGTGCTGGCCTGTTGGGCGGAACAAATTCTGGTCTGGGTGGTGGATTATTTAACACCAACACCACGGGCAACACATTGGGCACACGCACAGTATCATCACGTGGTGTATCATCGCGCTAAAACATTTGGAACGAAAACATATGAAAAAACATTTATTTGGAATCTTTGCAATTTTATTCACTCTGCCCGCATTCGGGGCTGTAAGCACACAGGAAAAATGCGAAACTTCCGTGAACAGCAAATATATGTTTAATTATAAAAGTAACTCAAGATATCAAGAAATATATAATCAAATAAAAAATCAAATTGATACAGAATGGGAAAAAACATTAGACACACCACTCACAGAAGATGCAAGTGGCGATTGCACTATATACACAGGGGTTCTGGCACAAACCTATGAATACGAATGCAAAGCAGGCCAAACACCTCGTCAATGCCAGCCAAAAGAATGTTGGTACATCGGTAAAAAAGACGAAATTTTTATAGAAGTTCAGGCCCGCGAGCAATTTATGCAAGAAATGGTTGATGTTGAATGTAACGGCGCAACCCCCAAAAGCGGTAATACATCAACCACATCAGCAAACACTTCATCTGCTGCAACAATGACTATATCTGGGCGAATTGTTGATAATACGGGTGAACCATTAGTTGGCGCGTCCATTGTTCCATCTGGCGTAACTGGGGTTGGCACAATATCTGATATGGATGGTAATTTTACAATGACAAACTTTCCATCTGGCCACGATGTTGTAATTTCATATCTGGGGTTCAAGGACCAAACACTTTCCCCCGGTCAAAATATGCAGGTCACATTACAAGAAAACGATTTTGTTATACAAGAAGTTGATATAAGTGCTTGCAAATCAATTCCTGAAGAGAATATAAAATTATTGGTATACGATACATATACAAAAAAATGTATTCCAACAAAATGTACTTCTGACAGATATAAATTGACCAACCAGCGCTCATTGCCTCTACTAAACAAAGCAGGAGGACAGGTTTGCACCGGTTCCAGCGAGGACGGTGGACCATGTGCAAACTTTTGTACCGATGACACCAATTGTACTACTGTCATTATTGGCGATAAGTGCGAGGACCAAGTTGGCAAATCCTGTACCGCAACAGACACAAATGCGTCAAAGGCCAAATATGTTTGGGAAAACAATACCCTGAAATGCGAAATTCAAAAATGCAACAAGGGATATTTACCAAACGATGCTGGCACCGCATGTGACGTCAGCGAAGGACCATGTTCCGATGAACAAATAAAGCAAATTGAACACGCAACCGCCGGTGAATTAAAACGCGGTGTATGTAACGCAACAGAATGCGAAAATGGATACGAAGTTTCGGACGGCAAATGCGTTGCCATTTCTGGGAATTGTGACCCAATGCCTGAAAACGCAACATCCGCCCATCGTGAATGGGACGCCACATCCAACACTGAAATTTGTATCGTTGATGCCTGCAAGGATGGATTCAGCATCAGCAACGATAAAAAATCATGTATTGAACCAACACTGTCACGCGAAGATTCAGAAAAACAAATTGCGGAATTACAGGCCAACGCCGACGCAATGCGTGAACGCGAACAATCAGCTGCAAATAGATTAATTGGTGGCGCGTCAATTGGCGCAATGGGTATTGGCGGAATGCAGTTGGCATCCGCACTGGCCGAACAAAACGCAGATGCCGATGCAGAACGTGATATGGCGGCATATTTGGCAACATTTAAATGTGATTATGGTCAGGGTATGACAATTTCCGGTGGCGAAACAAACATTCAATTACCGGGGGCAAATGTTTTACTGCCTATATATAATGAATATATAACTTTGGCGGCAGACCTGAAAACACGCAAAGAATCATTGGAAATGCCCGCCGGCATAGAGTCCGAGGTTATTCTGGACGCTGCCACATCTGGATTATACGATAATGCCGCAACTGGTATTACCGACGGTGCATATGCATCATTGTCACGGGCATTATCCGACCCAACCGGTGCAGACGCGGCCGAATGGGCGGCACAAAAATCTGATACCGCATCACAATTAAAAACGGGCGCAATTACTGCGGGTGTTGGCGCATTGGTTGGTATTGCCGGCAATGTTTTAACAAACTATGTTGGTGACAAACCAAAAGAAATGTCTGCTGAAATTTTGGCTAAATATGAACCACTGAAAAAATTGCGCGACAATACTGCAAAATTACCAGACAGTGAATCAGGTGCAAAATGCCCATCGGGTTCAACAGGTACATATCCAAACTGTGTTTGCACAGACACAAAATACGTACACAATGCAAACACCAACGCATGCGAACAATGCGCGGGTGATATGGTTGCGGTGGATAATATCTGTCAATGTCCAAAAGATACTTTGCCTGCGGCCAATAATACGTGCGTGCAACCAACAACACCAACGGTTGTTGCAAAATGTGACACGTCCGCCGGCCACGTTACAGTAGACCCAACAACCGGCGCATGCACATGTACCGATGGATATAATTTAAGCACGGATGCCACACCAAAGTGCACCTGTCCATCAGATACACATGAATTAAATGCAAATGGACAATGCGTACAAAAGCAGGCCACCCCAATAACACCACTGCAACAGATTGTTGAAATACCACCTGTTGAATTAAACACTGGAAATTTGTTTGCATTAAATTCAGACAAATTAACGACCGAGGCCCAAGGTGTCATCACAACCTTTGTGAATGAAGTAAAAACGGTTTTGCAAACATCAACTGAATACTGCATTAACATAACCGGCCATACTGACAAAAGTGGCAGTGATGCAATAAACAACCCACTGTCCCAACGTCGCGCAAATGCAGTTCGTGATGCGTTGGTATCATCGGGTCTGTCTGCAACAAATATAACCGCCACGGGTGTTGGTTCATCCCAATGCACCAGTACCAGCACATATGACAAATCATGTCGCAAGGTTGTGGTTGAATTTTCAAACAGCAAATGTCAGGTTTAATCCCCGCCATCCGGCGGGATTTTTAATACAAAAGTTACTGGTAACCAATAACGGTTTCCCCGTGCCCAGCACCAAACCTGTCATTCCGCGCCCCTCTCCTGTCATTGCGAGCAAAGCGAAGCAATCCAGTCATTATAAACTTATTTGCGTCAGCAAATATCATATTATGGATTGCCACGCCATCTGCGATGGCTCGCAATGACATAGAATTATAACATTACAAAATAAACACGAGTAACGAGTTACTGGTAACCAGTAACTATTTATGTTGATTTAACACATACGTATGATATTATTAAAAATGATATGGGGTGTTCCCATATCGGGCTTAAGAACCCGTCAGTAGCGTCGGACACCGACGTAAAAAAATCCAACCCACGCGGTTGGAGTGTGGTGAATATACCGAATAAACCACGCAATTACTACTGATTGTTCTTAAACTCCAACCACCCGATTTTTCTGGTGGTTTTTTCATATCAAAAAATGAAAAAGGAGAATAAGAATATGAAAAAACATTTATTAATTGCCGGCCTGATTTGCATGGCCACAATCCCACCCGCCATGGCCGTGACCAAATGCGTAAAACTGTCATCTTCATCAACGTGTTCCAATTATGCGGGCGATGGGTCAAATTGGTCA
>CALXML010000002.1 GCA_944389465.1 uncultured Alphaproteobacteria bacterium | reverse complement strand
TTGGAATAAAAAACGGGACATAAATGCCCCTTGCATTATTCATACTAACACGATATTATACGAATGTCAGCGGGTGTTCCGCTGATGGGGTGTAGCAACCTCTGCCTTAGCGTCGAACGGGAAAAAACTGGCGCGCACGCGCTGTTTTTATACGACGTAAAATAAAAACTCCTGGCCAACGGTCAGGAGGGCTCGTGAAATATCCAATACACGACACAATTCTAAGGATTGTTGCTAACCTCCTGACCACCAGAATTTTTCCGGTGGTTTTCTTATTCAGAAAAAACAGGAGTAAAACAATGAAATCAAAAATCATAATCGCCGAGTTGCTGTGCACGATAATTGCACCACCCGCACTGGCCGTCACCAAATGCGTGGCGTTGAATGGCAGCAATACGACGTGTACATCTAGTGGTTCAGCTACAGGTCATACCGATTGGGCAGCTACGTGTACAACAAACGGAGTAAGCACACCGATAAGCGGTATAGGAATATGTAGCAGCACAAGTGGCACTTCAATCGGCCAAACGGCAACAGAACTAGATACATCATCTACAACGGACGAAAACCTGAATTGCTGGTGTAAAATGACGAGTCCCGCCGTGTCGCGCTGGGTGTTCTCCGACTCGATCCCGTTGGCCGGTCTTTGCGCCGAGGATTGCGCGTCCTCCTGTGCGAGCGACGTCCAGCTCTGGGCGGACTTTCGGTCTGCGCTGTTTGGTTCTCTGTCTGACTAACGGGGGCGACGATGAAAAGAATAATTGTATTAGTCCTGGCAATTGCGCCGGTGTGCGCAATTGCCGCCGAACCGTCCACGTCATGCCCGTCTGGATACGTTGCTGTTGTGGAGGAACACATGGATATTGCGAACACTTCATGCCCATCGGGCTATACGTCCGCCGGCACGGCAACCAGTTGTATCGCATCCACCCCCGGCGGGTCATGTATTATGTACGCCCCAGTGAGTGTATCGTATACAGACGCCACCGGCACATATGAATACACCGAGGCCTGCGCAATGGAATAAACCACCCCGGCACTTCGTGCCACCCCTCCGCAGAGGGGAACTAGCTACGTACCGTTGCGGGGCAAAGTTCCCCTCTACGGAGGGGTGTCGACGTAGTCGACGGGGTGGTTTACTCGTGACTCGTGAGTGTGTCGCTCGGGCGCGTTGCGCCCTGTGCGTATCCTCGTATTTATTCGGTCTGCACTTCGTTTGACCTCATATACTCGGATTCATCGCGAGCAAAGCGTGGCGATCCAGTAAATAAAAAACACTGCGGGCGTTCCGCCCACAGACATATTGCACTGGATTGCCACAGTCGTACGCCAACGTTTTCAACGTTGATCGTACTCCGCACAGAAATAAAAAAACGCCCGTTGGGCGATGTTTTATTTCTGGGGCGGATGACCGGTTACCTGCGTTGGGCGATAAATTGCCCAACTTCGTATTGTTCGCTGGTCGCACCTGTCGGTGCTGCTCACCACTCGTTAGCACTCGCCTGCTCTTACGTTTGGCTCGTTTACTCGTATGCGAACCGCGGTTCAAATCCGGACCCGTCCAAAGTTATAAAAACACCCGCACAAGGCGGGTGTTTTTATAACTGGGGCGGATGACCGGATTATTCCGCTGCGCTTCATCACCTTGCAAAATTTGCTGGCGCAAACCGGCGTACTCTCGTCCGCCTTTTTGCGGCGGTTCAAACGGCTTTCTCGCCGGTTCTCATCCGCATCCTTACACAGAAATAAAAAATCGCCCGTTGGGCGATGTTTTATTTCTGGGGCGGATGACCGGATTCGAACCGGCGACATTTGGTACCACAAACCAACGCTCTAACCAGCTGAGCTACATCCGCCATACTGAAATCTGGTGGAGCTGATCGGACTCGAACCGACGACCCCTTGCATGCCATGCAAGTGCTCTACCAACTGAGCTACAACCCCATGCATTGCGCTATTTTATATTTCTTCTTGCAAAAAGTCAAATCAATTTGCTAACATTTTTTACCAAGAAGGAGTTTTATATGGATTATCAAGCACTGAAAGCAGAAGTTGAACAAAAAACTCAACAAACATTAGAAGTTTTACAGGGTGAATATGCGGGACTGCGTACGGGCCGTGCGTCGGTTCATTTGTTGGACGGTGTACGCGTGCCGGTGTATGGTTCTGATATGCCGATTAATCAGGTGGCAACCATTGCAACACCAGATAATCAAACACTGTCCGTTACGGTTTGGGATATAAATAATGCCGCCGCTGTTGAAAAGGCAATTCGTGATTCTGGGTTGGGATTAAATCCGATGACTGCCGGTGGGGTTATTCGTTTAAATATGCCACCATTGACCGAAGAACGCAGAAAAGAATTAACAAAAGTTGCCGGTAAATATGCCGAAGAGGCTAAAATTTCCATGCGCAATATTCGTCAGGACGCGATGGGTAAAATCAAGCGCGCCGTCACGGACAAGGAAATTTCCGAAGATGACCAGCATAAATTTGAAGATGATTTACAGAAAGTTTTTGACCGCCGCGGGGACGAGGTTGACGCACTGGCAAAGCAGAAAGAAGCAGATATTATGGCTGTTTAATTTATAAAACGATTCACTGAAACAATATTAAATATTGGGAAAAATATGTTTAAATTATTCAAAAAGAAAGAAAACAAAACAGAAACTGTATCTGCAAAAGTTCCACAACATATTGCGTTTATCTGTGATGGTAATCGTCGCTGGGCCGAAGCACGCGGTTTGCCACCGTTGGCTGGGCATCAGGCGGGTATTGCTAATTTTGAAAACTTGGTTGATTGGTTTATTGCCCGTGGTGTGACGACTATTACATTCTTTTTATTTTCAACTGAAAATTGGAATCGTTCACAGGAAGAAATAGATTTCTTGATGAATTTATTCTATACAGAATTGAACAAGAATATGAAACACGCATTGGAAAAAAATCTGCGTTATCGTGTTGTGGGGTCGCGTGACAGATTGCCCGCAAAACTGGCAAAAAAATGTGACGAGTTAGAGGCCGCCTCTGCCGAGGGCACGGCCGGCACAGTCGTGTTTGCGCTGAATTACGGTGGACAGGATGAAATTATCGCGGCCGTCAATGATGCAATTGCAGCGGGCGAACCAGTGGACAAGGCCACTTTTGAAACATTTTTGGACACTGGCGAATTGTTGCCCATTGATTTAATGGTGCGCACCAGCAATGAATTTAGAATTTCTAATTTCTTGTTATGGAAATTGGCATATGCTGAATTATTATTCCTGCCGGAACACTGGCCGGATTTGGTGCGCAGTGAAAAACTGTGGCAACATACGTTGGATGAATATGCAAAACGCAATCGCCGTTTCGGTGGCGGGAAAAAGGCTAACTATTCAGGACGTAAAAAATAAGGTGATAAAAATGTCAAATACATCAAAGCGTGTAATTGTTGGTTTTATTATGGTGGCAATTGTCGCATTGGCGGCACTGGGTGAATATTTCGGGATTCCGGCTGTGAAATATTTAAGTACATTGGTTGCGGCGGGAATGATTGTTGAAATGTTGATATGCATTGCACACACACCACGCGATGTTGTAAAGAAAAACAAGTGGGCCTTTGGCGGATTTTTACTGTGGTTGTTCGTGATACTGGCGGCGGCATGGTTTGTTGGGACACGTCCATGGATTATGTTGCTGTTGTTACTGATTATATGTTGTGCTGATATTGGCGCATGGTTGTTTGGCCGGTTAATTGGTGGCGATAAAATGTGGGAAAGATTATCCGCAAACAAAACATGGGCCGGTCAAATTGCGGGTATTTTATGCGGAACATTTGCATCTGTAATGTACGGTCTGTTGGGTGCAGATGTATTTATGCCACAGTTGATGTGGATTGGTATCAGCGTGTCACTGCTGTCACAATACGGTGATTTGACCGCCAGTTGGATTAAGCGCAAAATGGGACTGAAGGATTTTGGGCGCATATTGCCGGGGCATGGTGGATTGTTGGACCGCTTTGACGGGTGGATTTATGCCCTGCCCCTGATATGGTTCGTTTTGCTGTAATTGATTGTTGTAAAGATAAGGAAAGTTCATCATGCAAATTGTTTTGGCCATTATCGCATTGTTAATTGTTTTGGGCGTGGTGGTTTTCATACACGAACTGGGGCACTTTATGGCTGCACGTTGGGCCGGTGTTCGTGTTGATACTTTTTCCATTGGTTTTGGGCCGGCAATTGTTAAATGGCATGATAAACATGGTACTGTATGGAAAATTGCGTGTCTGCCGTTGGGGGGGTATGTATCCATTTATGGTCAAGAGGATATGTTTGACCGTAAAAAATATGCTGAATTACCGGCGGACAAGAAAAAAGGGCATTATCTGTCTGTGCCCGCGTGGAAACAATTTATTATTGTTGCCGCGGGTGTTGCGATGAACTTTATACTGGCGTGGGTGATATATTCCGCCATATTTATGTTTCAACCAAAAGAAGTTCAATTGCCTGTTGTCGGTCAGGTTATTCAGGAAAGTGTTGCATTTGATGCGGGGGTTAAATCTGGCGACATTGTAATGCAAATTGATGATGAAAAAATTACAAATTGGGGCGAACTGGTAATTGCCAAAGAATTGGCATCTGGGCACGATGCAGATGTATTGTTATTGCGTGGTGAAAATTTAGTACGTGTGCAATTGTCGCCGGCCGAACGTTGGGGACTGGTTGCCGACGGCAGCAAGACTGAATTACGCAAAAAGGGATTTTTTGACGGGTTGTATGCGGGCGCACGTGAAACTTATTATCAATCAAAAACGCTGTTGGTGGTTTTAAAGCAAATTGTAACAGGTGAACGTTCGTCCAAACAATTGGGGTCTTTTATAACAATAGCAGAGGTTTCCGGTCAGGCATTGGCAATGGGAATCGTTGCACTGTTATCAATTATTGCATTGCTATCTGTTAATTTGGGTGTTATAAATTTGTTACCTTTGCCTGTATTAGATGGTGGGTATTTGCTGATATTAATCATAGAGGCAATTACCAGACGCAAACTGGGCGGGCGTGGTATGGAAATCGCGATTTTAGTCGGTTGGTTGTTTATAATTGGACTGTTCGCGCTGACCATGTGGAATGATTTGGCACGTGTATTTGGATTGAACTGATATGAACAGAAAAAATTTATTATTTGCAACCACGGCTGTATTAATCGCGCCAACTGCATTTGGGGCAACTGTTTCACGCATTGATGTGTCCGGAAATCAGCGTATGGATGCTGAATCTGTGCGCATTTTGTCCGATGTAAAGGTTGGCGACAACGTAAATTCTGAAACGGCGAACCAAATTGCAAAAAAATTACAGGAAAGCGGGTATTTTTCACGTGTCAGTGTGCGGATGTCGGGGAATGTATTAAAAATAGACATTGCCGAGGCCCCTATTGTCAACATGGTCACGATTGAGGGCAATGATGAAATTTCCACCGATGATTTGAAAAAAGAATTACGCCTGAAATCACGTGATTCGTATGATGAATCTGTTATTGGTGCTGATGTGCAACGTATGTTAACACTGTACCAGCGCAAGGGCTTTTTCGGCACGACAATTGAACCGCAAAAGATTGAACTGGATGATAATCGCGTTAATGTCGTTTTTGAAATTGACGAAGGGCATCCAACATATATCCGCAGCATAGATTTTGAAGGTAACAAGGTTTTTCGTGATTCTGATTTGCGCGACCAAATATTATCACGCGAACATGCGTGGTGGCGGTTTATGACGCAATTTGACGTATTTGACGAAGACAGAATACTGTATGACCAGCAAATGATACGTCAATTTTATATGCGCAATGGTTATGTTGATGTTCAGGTAACCGATGCAACCGGCGTGTTTACGCCTGACCGGCAATATTATTCTGTGACCTTTACCATTGACGAGGGTGAAAAGTACAATTTCGGCAAATTAACAATTAAAAATCCATTTCCTGATGTGCCGGATGGGGAATTGTATGACGTTATCGCCATGGATGATGGTGACACGTATAATATTGATTTGGTGGATGAAACAATATCCAAACTGCGTGGTGCAGTGGCAGACCATGGATATGCGTTTATAAATGTTAATCCTGTGCCAACAAAAAACGACGATACAAATACAATTGATATTGAATTTCAGATTGAAAAAACAAATCGTATTTATCTGAATACTATCAATATTTTGGGCAATGTCAGAACGTTTGATTCTGTTATTGAACAATTAATTCCAATGCGTTCAGGCGACCCCTTTTCATTGCAAACAATTGAAGAGGGTCGGCAAAACCTGATGCGGACACGGTATTTTAAAAATGTGCAGATGGTGCCAAACCGCATTGCCGACGCAAATATGATTAATCTGGACATTCAGGTAGAAGAGCAACCAACAGGTGAACTGTCCGGTGGGTTTGGGTGGTCAAACATAAACGGTTTTATGGTTGATGCCGGTATTACAGAAACTAATTTTATGGGCCGCGGTCAGGTTGTTCAATTACGTGGGTCAATTGCACAATATCAAAAGCAGGCATTATTCAGTTTTACAGAACCATATTTGTTTGGTCGGCCATTGTCCGCAGGATTTGATGTATCGTATACAATGTATGACTATTCATCATTGGGCGGTTTTGGATATGACCGTGATTCATTGACCGTGGCGGGACGTATGGGTTGGAAATTAACCGACCATTGGTCACAAAATGTTCGTTTGTCGGCATCCTTTGACCAGAATTATGATTTAAATTCTGATACAGGTTGGCGTGATGCCAGTTTGTTCACATTGGGTACGTATTTACGCTATTACAATCTGGATACAAATTTTGAACAAAATACGCACACCGGTGTTGTTGGGAATTTGGGTGTCGCATATACTGGGTTTGGTGGCACGGAAACATATATGCGGTATAATGCCGATGTTATCGGTATGGTTAAATTCTGGGATGACCGGTGGCAATTACGTTCATCGTTGGAATTTGGATTATTACAACCATTGGAAAATTCATATATATCCCGTGTGTATCGCTATTTCTTGGGCGGGGAATCATTGCGTGGTTTTGATATCGCAGGTGTTGGTTCACGCAACTGGTTATATACAACGTATTCGTTAGGTGGATTGTGGAAATTAAACGGTTCAACACAATTAAACTTCCCCATCTTTATCCCAGATGAATATCAGGTAAAGGGATTTGTATTCTTTGATTATGGTATTTTGGGTAAACCACCAAAAGAAGAATATACTTATTTGGGATACCCAAACAAAATTGATGATACAATTCGCACATCAATTGGTGTTGGTATTTATTGGAATACCCCAATGGGTCCAATGAATTTCAGTTGGGGTTGGCCATTAAAAATGACACCGTATGACCGCGAACAACGTTTCCTGTTGTCATTTGAAACACAATTTTAAAAAATGCGGTCGGAATTTTACCCGACCGTGTTTTATATCTTGACCGCGGGCGTTAATTTTTCTTATAATTTAATCAAGTCAAGGGGGAAAGATTATGAAGAAAGTTGTACTGGGGCTCTTTGTTGCATTGGCATTGGCAGGATGCGGCCAAATTTATGACCGCGAACCGGTTGGCGTTGGGTATGATAACAATGAATTAAAATTAAGCCCATGCGCCTGTATCATGGTATTTCAGGCATAATAATTATCACCACCACAGTCAAAGGGCATTGTATTGGATTATCCAAACGATTTTAACACCCCTGCTTTCCCAGCGGGTCCACGTATCGCCATATCCAGATTTATGGCGATTGCGTCATGTGTGGTGTTTGTCGTAATAATATTTGTATGCATATTGTTACTGTGGGCGGTGCGTTCACAACGTGTTGACCCGTTTATTGTTTCCGTGAACAGTTTTACCGGCCAATGGGCTGTTGTTGGACATTCACATGGAAATGGGCCAATGGAATATCCGGCGATACAATCAATACAGCAATCTGTGATTGCTGAATTTGCAGAAAACTGGTTTACAATTTCTGAACAAACAGATATTAACGAGGCTTTATGGAAAACCTGTAACAGAACAGATGATTGCGGTATGAATAATGATTTGGCATATGATGACCCGTCTTGTGCCCTGTTCTGTAAATCTGGGGAAGAATTGTTTTCTCGTTTTATATATGATGTTGTGCCAAATTATCAGGAACGTGTTGCGGCGGGCGAATATTGGTTTGTGGATAAAACACAATTTCAAATAGAACCAGCCGGACAAATCAGCGATAATGGCGGAACATGGCGGATTTTGGCAACCGTGCAATCAAACATATCGGGGAATATAAATATTATCGCATTTGCCAAGGTGGCCAGAAATATAGAAATTTATCCACAAACATTGGGGTATTATGTGGCTGACTTTAACGCGTATAAGATAAACTGATGAAAAAAGTATTTATGTTCTTGGTTGGATTATTACTGCTGGGGGCGACCGGCATGGCGGTTTATTTTGCCGGCGGAATTTTTGATGCAGGACGTGGCCAGAATGTATTTCCTTTCTTTTTTCAGCCGAATAATTTATCTGAACGGCGCGTGGGGGTGCCGCAAACGGCTGAATATATGGGGGAATCACAATTTTTAAACCTGTTGGTTGACAAGTATGTCAGTGAATATTTCTATGCTGCGCCAGATTCTGAAAATATTGCACGCAGAACCGGCGCAAACAGTGTATTGGCACGAATGTCATCGGCCACGGTGTTTGATGAATGGTTCGCAAACGAGGGTCAGAATATACAAAAACTGGCTGAAAATAAATCTATGCGGATTGTCCATGTTATTGATAAAATATATCAGCCCAATGGCGGAAAATATTGGATTGTAAATTATGAATTAATCACTTGGGAAAAGCCGAATGATTTTAATACACTGCCGGTTGTTACACGTGGAACGATGTATATGGATATAACTTTTTCCATGGGAATGCGCACGGGGGTTGATATGGAAACTTTGCACGAATATTTAGAAGATGGTGGTGACCCAGCGACAGTGTTTAATTTCCGCGTAAACAGAATTATTCAGGGATAAAAACATATGCGTATAAAATTTGGTATCTTTGTTATATGTTGTTTGACGTTTTCAATGGCGGCGATGGCTGCAACTGATGAAATGGATTTCAGCAACTTTGCCATCACTGAAACTGGGGATGCGGATTTAAACGCCGGTGCGGTAACATTAAATGCGGGTGCGCAACCCATAACTGTTAATAATTTTGATATTGCTGGTATTATGCTGGGGATGTCTTTTGATGATGTTGAAACATTGTTTTTCAAGGCCAAGGGCCTGTATTCCCCACGCGAAAAAGACAGCATTATTTATTCTATTCAAAAAGAATGGAAATATAATCTGGATTATGAATGCCGGCAACAGGGAATTGTTGTGCCGGCTGAATTGGAACAATGTGTAAATACATTGGCAAAAAATCGTGGTTTGATGTATGCGTCTGAATTACATTTGGAACGCGAAAACACCGGCGAAACAATTGTCGTGTATTTCACCAGCAATGCTGATGACAATGTTGTATGGCGCGTTTTATACAACAACGACGTGAACGAGATAGAGGGCGACCACGAAAAATTTGCTGACCAACGTGAAAAAAAGATTTTGGCGTTCTGGCAGGCTGTGTTGGACAAATATGGCGCACCTAATTCTGGGACTGATAAATGGATTTCAACCAGCAACGCATATGACCCGATGATGACGGCATATTATGGTTCGTTGGATTTGGTGGATATGGGGCGGTATACGTCTGATATTGCGGAAAATATTCGTGCAGCACGCGAAAATTTTCAGGCAAAACCATATGCGTTTTAAATCGTACTAAATAACTTTACAAAACAAATATATACCTATAAAATACAGTTACAAAAGAGGAGTTTCCGTGCCACGTGTATCTGTGTTAATGCCAGCATATAATTCAGAAAAATATGTTGGTGCCGCCATTGAATCAATCCTGAATCAAACTTTTACAGATTTTGAATTTATCATTATTAATGACGGCAGTACTGACAATACTGCAAAAATTGTGCGCGATTATGCAAAACGCGACCAGCGTATTAAATTCACAGATAACAAAAAAAATCGTGGGTTAATCGCCGTACTGAATCAGGGATTGGATTTATGCAGTGGCGAATATATCGCCCGTATGGACAGTGATGATATTTCGCGGCCTGAACGTTTTAAATTACAGGTTGAATATATGGATGCACATCCTGATGTGGCCGTTGTTGGTGCGTGGATTAAACGATTTGGTCCATCAATAAAATCAGATGATGTGTTTAAATATCCGTCTGAATTAAAACTGTTTGATTTATTGATATACGGTTCACAAATGGCGCATCCGACGGCAATGATACGCACGTCTGTGTTGCGCGAACATAAAATATATTATAATCCTGAATATAAATATGCCGAAGATTATGATTTGTGGATGCAAATTGCGCAATATGCGCCAATACATAACCTGCAAACAATTCTGTTGGATTATCGTTGGCACGATACAAATGTATCAATTTTACATAAAAAAACGCAATCCGAATGTGCACAGCGTATTCAGAAAAATTTATTGAAAAAATATTTAACTAATCCAACAGATATAGAAAAAATATTATTGATGACGCGTGAAATTAATCAGCGTTTTTGGCTGTTTGGCATATTGCCAATAATCCGGCGTAAACAATATCCGTTAAAGAAAACTAAATATTATTTATTTGAAAAAATCCCGTTAATAAAAATCAAGGACAACGGTGTATATTTGTTTGAATTTATCAAGATAGGAAATATTAAATGAATGATATAAATCTGGCATTCTGTATTAATGATAATTATACGCCGCAATTAATTGTTGTGTTTTGGTCCATTATGGTAAATTTGCACAGTGGCCGTAATGTTAACACATATATTTTTTCATCAGATATATCACAGGCATCCAAAAACCGTTTATATAAAATGCGTTTATGGTTCAAAAATTTGCATATTAATTTTATTGACGTTAATAATGCCGAACTGCAAAATATGCCAAAAACAATAGATTATATATCTGCTGAAACTTATTATCGGTATGTAATTCCTGAATTGTTACCAGATATTGATAAAATTTTGTATCTGGATGCCGATATAATTGTTAACGGCGATATTTCACCGCTGTATGACACAGATATTTCAAAATATTATATGGCTGGCGGATATGATTTGTATATAGACGATATAAAGTACAAACCTGAAATTGGTTTTGGCCAAGATGAATTATATGTTAATACGGGCGTATTGTTAATGAATTTAAAACAAATGCGCACAGATAATATACCGAAAAAACTGATTAACACGACCAAAAAAATGGCCGGCAAAATTAAATATCAGGACCAAGATATTATAAACATTGTTTGCCGCGGTAAAATATTACAATTTGACAGCATTTACAATTATACTTCACATAATATATTAAAAGAGAAACGCAAATATAAACGCGCTGTTATTATACATTATACGGGTGCAAACAAACCGTGGTTACCGGACAGTAATAACCCAATGCGTCACCTGTGGCGGCGTTATGCCGAAAAAGCAGCAAAAATGAATAACCGAAAAATCCGCGTTGCATTATTGATTGATGAATTTTTTGGTGGGGCGGGAACTGCTTTTGGTGGATATGGCGCATTGGCACGTAAATATATTGCAAAATATATTCCAAACGATGACATAGAAATGGATGTATTATTGGGGACACACGGCCACAGGTTTACACCACGTAAATATCACGTTGATAATGTTGATTTGTACCGCCTGCCCCGTAAACATTGGGCATCGCGTTTGTTTTTACGCATTAAAAATTATGATGTATATTTATCCATAGAATTAACAGATGATTGGGTTTTGCGTCATGAAACAAACCCAAACAAAAAATTAATATTATGGATTCAAGACCCACGCCCAAAGTCTGCGTGGGAAAATACCATAGATACAATGCAATCAATAAAAGACCCTTGCTTTTATACCCAGCATATTTATGATACCGTGAATGGGTTATATTTACAAAATCGTGTAAAATTTATATCACAGGGGTACAGTTTAAATAAACTGGGGATGGAATTGTATAATCTGCCATTAAATACACCAATACAATATTTACCAAATCCAATTGAAATGGATATGGATTTTAAATTTGATATAAAAAACAAAAAGAAACAAATAATTTTTTTGGGACGTTTAGAAGCACAAAAAAGATGTTGGCTGTTTTGTGAAGTTGCCAAACGTATGCCTGAATACGAATTTTATGTTTTAGGGCAATTTTTCAGATATCCAGAAGATAATAAACGTATGATGTCACCATATATGAACGGCGATATTCCCAATTTGCATTTTGTTGGCCATGTTGATGGCAATGAAAAAGCCAAATTATTAAAAGAATCCCGTCTGTTATTAAGTACCGCCATATGGGAAGGAATACCAATTTCATGGCTGGAGGCATTATCATACGGCACGATTTTGGTATCGGATTTAGAACGCGAAGAACTGGCCGGTAAATTCGGCAAGTTTGTGGGTGAAATTTCTGGTGATGGATTTGATGGTGTGGATAAATTTATCCCTGCAATTCGCGAATTAATGGAAAATGATAAACTGTACATTGCAAATGCGACCGCTGCGATTGAATATATTCGTAACCGGCATAACATTCCACGCTTTATCAACGATATGCGAAATGTAATTTATCAAGAGTTATAAGTATGAAAATTAAATTTTCTGTTATTATTCCTGTATATAATGCAGAAAAATTTATATCTGGGGCACTGTCATCAGTGTTGAACCAAAATTATCCTGATATAGAAATTATATGCTTGGACGATGCGTCAACAGATTCCAGTTTGGCAATTTTACAGCAATTGGCCCAGCGTGATAACAGAATACGGGTTATTTCACATACGGAAAACCAAGGCCCCGGTCGCCTGCGTAACAAGGCCGTAAAAATCGCCCGTGGTGATTGGTTATTATTTTCTGATGCAGATGATTGGTTTGAACCAGAATTATTTAACAAACTGGATAAAATCATCAAAACACACAAAAAACTGAATATTATTGAATTTGGGTTCTATATTGCCAACAATAAAAATGACAGGCATATTGCAAACTATTTAAATTTTGGTTCCAGCGGAATAAAAAAATGTTCCACAGTGGATATAATGTTATGCACATCATTATGGAATAAATGTTTTAAAAAGCAATTTTTCTGGGATAATAAATTATCCTGTTGCGAAAACAATCGTTCCGGCGAAGAAATTCCCGCAGTTATTTGTGCATTTTTAATGGCGGGTGAATTTTATTGGCTGAATTTTGCAGGCTATAACTGGCTGGTTAATCCCGATTCTTTGTCACATTCACGTAAAAAAGATGCGGCCTTTTTATCTGGGGTATGGCAAATGCTGGATTGCCTGAAATCAGAAATGAAACGATTAAATATTTATGATGAATCACAGTACAACAAATATTGTGCAACTGTATTAAGTTGGCATATAAATGAAAAATTTTCGTTGGGGTGCGCATATCGTAAATATTACAACCAATGCCGCAAACTGTTTTCAGAAACAGGACAACGCAAATTAAAACCATATTGGATGTTTGTATTAAAAAAGATTTTTTAATCGTAAACCGTATAAATTATGAACACGTATAAGACGGGTATTTGGGCGGAAATGGTGGCGTGCATATATTTAATATTGCACGGGTTTCGCATAGTGCGCCGGCGGTATGTTACAGGGCGTTATACTAATCGGGCTGAAATTGACATCATCGCACGTAAAAAGAATTTGTTATTGTTCATAGAGGTTAAACACCGCCCCGATATCACAAGTGGATTAAATGCCATTACACCGCGACAATCCGCACGGTTGCGCAGTGCTGCTGAAACATACATTGCCCAAACCAGATGGCGGGGTGACGCGCGTTTTGATATAATTGTTATTACCGGCCGCAAAATTCATTGGGTACGTGGCGCAGTATAGTTTTCTTGCGTTACTGATATTATTACGGTATAATAAATTGTGCTTTTTACGTAAAAGGAGAAAATATGAAAAAAGTTATGTTGGCATTGTTTGCCGTTTTGACATTGGCCGCCTGTACGGGTTCTTATAAACAGGGCAACTGTGAATATGATTTCTTGCTGCACAAGGATATTTCTATTTCTAAATGGATTGGTGCGGCAACTGGTTGCTAAAACCATCATAAAAAATCCCGCGATTGCGGGATTTTTTTATTCGTCCACTGCGACGATAAATATCTTTAATTCATTAGCACGTTTTATAACGGCCGCCTTGTCAACAACAAAGCACGTTTTCGCATTCACAACAATTCCGCGTAATTTGGCCGCTGCAACCGCATTTACAGTATCAACACCAATTGCGGGGATATCTATTCTTAAATCCTGACCGGGTTTTGTCATTTTGGCAAAAACCCCACTGGGACGCCGGTGTCCCCTGCGCATTTCCACAACACGGGATAACATTCGGGCTGTGCCCTCGGCTGCCTCTACGGCGATAACCTGTTTATCAACGACAACAGACGCACCAATATCCGCCGCGCCAATGGTATGCGAAACGTCAATTGCGCGTTCAATATCGCGCGTGTCACGTAATGTTGGTTTTACCCGTGTCTGAACACCGGCCGTTTGAAAAGTCAATTCTGGTGCAACATCCTGTGCTGCAACTATTTCAAATCCGCGCTTTTCCAGTGCTTTATTTAATGCAACCGCCATTGAATCGTACCCCCGTTGATGCTTTAATATACTGAACAATAATCCAATTGACCATAAATCAGGGCGCAAATCAGACAAATTAGGATGTCCCAACGCGCCAACAAATGTTAATTTCCTTATCCCGCGTTTGCGAAATTGACGCACCGCCGGCCAGCCACCCGCAGGACGCACCGCTATGTCCGGATTCAGGCGTGGGTCATAAAAGGGTTTCAGTCCCACAACGTATACATCCCATCCCGCACGACGCAATGCGTCACGGGTGAAAAACGGCAAATCCAATGCGCCGGCAATTAATGCTATCTTTTTATCTGTGTTTTTTGTGTTTTTCTTCATATTTCAAATGGTACGAATAAAACGCGCTGGAATCAAGTTACATTTTATGTTAAACTTTAATTGATAATAATGTAGATTGGGTGAACTGAATATGAGAAAAATATCATATATTGGGTTGTTATCTGTATTACTGGCTGGACCGGCAATGGCCACGTACAGCGATGAAATGTTTCGCAACGAAATTGCCGAGGGCGTTGATTTAGTCGGCGCACGTGCCAATGCGGATAAACCTGATGCCGCCGCCGGCGAATTGGGATTGGATGTTTATCAAACTGCTGATGCGGGCACAAATGATGATGTTCAACTGTTCATCCCAACCAGTATGTATATGCGTGCGGGGGCCGGTTTAAATTTACCATTTGCAACAGATGCCGCACAATTAAATGGTGTTAAGCACGACACTGTTGGCAGTTGGACAACGCAAATTGGTCTGGGGTGGAATTTATCGTCATATGTTCGCACTGAAATTGATTTTCAGGAATCTACTTTTGAATTTTCTGATGTTGATAATATGGGGGCAACATATCAAACAATTGGCGGTATGTTATACTTTGATTTTGCCCGCAGATATGTGCAAATGGGCGATATTACATATCGTCGGCATTTTGTTCCCTTTATGGGATTGGGGGCGGCGGCCGGTGTGTATAAATTTGATGGCGCGGGCGGCGCAGACGGATTTGTTATTGCCGCGCCACGTGCAACAATTGGATTTAATGTTATGTTAAATGACTTAATCGGTTTGGATATTATGTATCAATACCAAATGATGATTGGAAACGGATTTGGATGGAATGTTCGCGCGGGCGGCGTTGATAATATCAGTAATATTATGGCTGCTTTCCGGATTAATTTTTAAACAAGGAACAGGGAATATGAAAATGAAAAAGACTATTTTATTTGGTGCGTTGGCAATGTTACCCAGTGTGGTAAATGCGGCTATTCCCTATCGCGTGGAACAAATTGATATGCCGGTGGAACAAACTGTATCCGGCACAGACACACAGGCGTTGGCCCGACTGCGGCGTTTTTACATTGGTGGGGCGTACAATTTTTCCATATGGAATAATGGGGCTGATGATGTGGTCAGCATAACTGGTGATAATACATCTGGGTTTGATATTGTGGCCGGTGTGCGCGCATTTGATATATTCAAGATAGAAGCAAACTATATCCGCGCAAATGCAAAATGGGATACATTTGAATTAACGGGCAACATTGCAATGATAAACGCAATAATTGATGCCAGAATTGGTAATTTATATCGCTGGTTTTATAATCAGCGTATGGTGCCATATGTTGGCATTGGTGCGGGTGTTTCTTGGAACACGGTGAATGATAATGTGACAATTGAAAACAAAATTACACCGGTGTTGTCCGCCATGGCGGGTTTATCTGTTGAATTGGGGCAATATTTTGCACTGGATTTTGGATATAAATACATTTATATGTTTACACCTGAATTTAATGTAATATCTGATTTTGCACCAATTGCGCATCAATTCCGCGTGGGTGCACGTGTACATTTTTAAGTGATATGAAACGTTGTCCTTTCTTTGGTATGTGTGGTGGATGCAAATATGATTTTGCAGCCGATGATTATCGTGAAAAAAAATTATCAGAAATCAGCACCCTGCCCGTGACTGATTTGCCAATATGGACAGATATTGGCACACGCAGACGGGCTGATTTTGCGTTTGCAAACGGTACTTTTGGTTTTTATCAGCATCGTTCAAAAAACATTGTCCCCGTCACACATTGCCCATTAATGCGCGATGAAATAAACAATCTGTTGCCAGAATTATCCAAAATATCGTGGGATGGTTCGGGCGCATGTTTGGTAACGGTGTGCGATAATGGAATTGATATCGCGATAACATCAGTTGTGCCGTACTTTTCATCTGGGGTAAAATCAGCAATTGAAAAATTATCTGAGGTTGTTCGGGCAACGTGGAATAATCGTATTATTTTTCAACGCGATGTACCGGTAATAAATTTTGATGGCCATATGGTTGAATATCCTGCGGGTGCATTTCTGCAACCAACCGTGCCCAGTGAACAAGTATTGCGTGATTTAGTAATATCTGCGGCGGGGGATGCAAAACATATTGCTGATTTGTTTTGTGGACTGGGGAATTTTACATTTGCCCTGAATGCGGATGGCTTTGATATATCCGGCACAGGGGTAAAACGCGATTTATTTACCCATCCATTAACTGTTGGTATGTTGGCAAAATATGACTGTGTCGTTATGGACCCACCGCGGGCGGGCGCATTTGCACAATGCAAAGAATTGATAAAAAGTAACGTCGCGCGTGTCATATACGTTTCTTGTAACCCGCAAACATGGCAGCGTGATGCAGCAGTATTACATAACGGCGGGTATAAAATAACCGCCCTGCGGGCCGTTGACCAATTTGTCGGCAGCGCACATTGGGAACTGTTTTCCGTATTTGAAAAATAATTATATGCACAAAAAAACGCCGGCGGTTTTCCGCCGGTGTTTCCGAATGCCCCGAAAGGAAGGAAAGGAGAAAAAGAAATGGGCATTCTAAACTGTCTGTTGGGGTCCAGAGTCCAGAGGAGAGAGAATGTAGGAGGGAGTCTGAATCCCTGAACCCCAATGTGGGGGATTACCCCTGTCGCAGGGGTATTCCCCCTTTGACGAATCGAAATGTAATACATTTTTATTTATTTGTCAAGTATTTTTGTCAAATTTATTTTTTGGTATTGTTTTTAGGACTAAAAGCCTTGGATTTCTGCGGTTTTAGGAAATGGCTCTTGTTGAATGATGGGGTGTGGTGGAATAAAATCAATATCAGACATATGAAATATATGTCAAAATATTCGGATTTTTTCCGAACAGTAAACAGAGGAGAGAGAAAATGACCCATGAAGATGTTTGGCGGGCAATAGAACGCTTTGCCACAGAACACGGAATGTCGTGTTCAGGACTGGCAAAGTGCAGCGGGTTGGACCCAACAACCTTTAATAAAAGCAAACGCTGGTCCAAAGAGGGACAACCACGATGGCCGTCCACAAACAGTATTTCAAAAATACTGTCTTCCACCGGCGCAAGTATCCAAGATTTTACTAAATTCATAGACCCACAAAATACCGGCCGTGAATAAAATTTTCAGATTTTGGATACATTTGACCGCGGGCCAACCTGCGGTCTTTTTTATTGGACAATTAAATTTCATTTTATTATTCTGAATACAACATGTTAAATGGTATTAAAATTTATTCGTCTGATGCCATATGGCGACAAATTTTAACTGATTTGGGCGCAACTGTTTTTGATGCACCACAACCTGCTGTGATTAACTTTGATACACTGAATATTAATTTGCCGGCAACGCCGATGGAAATTTCTGTGGCGGTGCAAACTGCGTTGGATGGCAATATACAATTATTACACGATATTTTTGGGCGCAATGTTCAATTACCATATATTCAGGCAAAAATTGTTATTATGTTGTATAAATCTGGCGGAATGTCGGCAAATGATTTAAGGGTGGCATTGGGATATTCACCAAACGCAACCACACACGCGGTTGATACGGCAATATATCAACTGCGCAAAAATTTTGGTCGGGAATTTATTATAAACAATAACGGGTTATACAAAATTGGCAGGATATAAATTAATTTCTTTTGATAAAATACCCAGTACGCAAACATATGCGTTAAATATGGTGGCGGATGGGACTGCACGCGACCACACTGTCATCATGGCCGAGGCCCAATCAGCCGGCCGTGGTCGTTATCGTCGGACGTGGGTTTCACATCATGGTAATTTATATGTCAGTTTTATTTTTAATTCCCCAGACAGGGATGCACGTTTGTCATATGTTGTGGCAGTGGCGGTGGCCGAAACGTTAATTGCGTTTGGAATACATCCAAAAATTAAATGGCCAAATGATATCTTAATTGATGGGAAAAAAGTATCTGGGATATTAATTGAATATGCCGGTAACTTTGTAATTGTCGGTATTGGAATTAATATAAAGACTAATCCAACAGTGGCAACATACAAAACAACAAAACTGGATAATTATGCGAATGTTGATAAATCAGATTTATTAAATAAACTGATGAAAAATTTAAACAAATGGCGCAATACTGATTTCCCATTGGTGCGCGCACGTTGGATGGATTTGGCAACCGGATTAAATAAAATTGTAAAATACCGCGGAACAGATGTTGAATTAATCGGTATAAATGAAAATGGTGCACTGGTATTAAGAGATGGTTCGCGATATTTATTGGCGTATGGCGATGAAATAACAATGTAATTGCAGGATTTAAAATTTTTATCTTGACTTTTACATCAAAATATGATACTATATTTAGCAAGTAAAAAGAGAAATTGTGTCCGCAAAATATTGCGGTTTTTTTATTTTACATTTGGCCACACGTTTTGTGTGGCTTTTTATTTACACAAATCGGGGGGATATAAAAAAATGCAACTGACACTGATAAAAAATACAGATAAATCAAAATCAGTATCATATAAAATTGCACGTATCGTATTCGCTGAAACGGGCGCAAAATCTTTGCGGGTCGTAGAAGCAATGACTTCTATGATAAAAAATCATGCGATTAAATTTAATCGCGATTTTACTGATATTGTTTCAGACGCAAATTTATTTACTGCATTAAATGTTAATTCACCAAATCATAACTTAATAAATGTCGCCGCCGATGATAACCGTTTTCAAATGTGTTTGCGGGTGGCGGGACGTATGTTGAACAATTCCCTGCCCGATTGTTGTTATGGTGCAACATGTTGTCATCATGATGAATATATCCCCCAGTGGGCAACATCACGCGGGTATATTGCTGACATAGATGGATTTTTGTTTTATCTGTAACAATCAAAAGATTTTTAAATGCAAAAAATAATTAATGGTGGATTTCTGGCCGGCCACAGAACTTGTATAATTTCTGGCATTGGAATTATATCTGCAGTGGGGGCGTATTTGGTTGGTGACACAGATATTTTCACAATGATGCAATCTGTGTTTACCTTTGGCGGAATTTATTTTCTGCGCAAAGCAAATGAAAACAAAAGGAAAACAAATGGAAAAAATTCCAAAAAAATTTCTGAATGAAGATGGTACACTGAATACAAATGCGTTATTAAAATCGTATGCTGAACTGGAAAAGAAAATAGGAAACATGATAACTGTTCCTGATGAAAATGCTGATGATGCGACGCGTACAAAGTTTAATCGTGCAATTGGTGTTCCTGAAAACCCAAATGAATATCCAACAAGCAAATTGTTTGATGACGATTCGTTGCGTGAAAAATTTTTTGAAATTGGATTAACTGCAACACAAGTAGAAAAAATTTATAACATCGCAGAAGAATTTTTAACACCTGTGTTGAATGAATTATTTGATGCGCAAAATGAAACAAGTGCATTAACAGAATTAAAAAATTTTTTCGGTGATGAAAATAAAATGTGTGACGCATTACGTGCAATTAATGCGTTCGGTCAAAAGTATTTACCACATGATGCATTTGATGCATTATGCGCCACACCCCAAGGAATCCGCAGCATATACGCGATGATGCAATCCATTGAACCAAATGTTCAAACAAATGATTTGCAATCAAAAAATTTAACTGATGATGAACTGCGTCGTATGATGCGCGACCCAAAATATTGGCGCGACCATGACCCAGAATATGTTCGCAAAATAGAAAATGGATTTAAAAAATTATATTCTTGATTAAAAAAATGCACTTTCTTCTTTACTATTTTTTTTGTTTCATATAAAATGTAAGTAAGAACAAAAAGGTTTGTTCTATCCAAAAAATAAAAAGGAGAGAAGAATGGCATTCACATTCTTGAAACCAGCCGCAAAAAAAACTGCTGCGAAAAAGCCAGCAGCAAAGCCGGTTGCAAAGAAACCAGCAGCAAAGAAAGCAGTTGCTGCAAAGAAACCTGTTGCTAAAAAACCTGCTGTAAAGAAAGCAGTCGCAGCAAAAAAACCAGTTGCAAAAAAAGCAGCAGTTAAAAAAGTTGCTGTGAAAAAACCAGTTGCAAAGAAAGCACCTGTCAAGAAAGTTGCTGCAAAGAAACCAGCAGCGAAAAAAGTAGCAGTTAAAAAAGTTGCTGTGAAAAAGCCAGTTGCAAAGAAAGCACCTGTCAAGAAAGTTGCTGCAAAGAAACCAGCAGCAAAAAAAGCATGCAAAAAGAAATAATAAAAATCCCCGATTAAATCGGGGATTTTTAATTAACACGCAAATATAAAACATTCAATCAGATTTTTCACATGTCTGATTGAATGTTTTTATTTTGGACAATCTGAAAAAAGCCCAGACCCAAAATTTGTTTTGTTTATGGCGCGTTGGCTAACGCATAACCATATATCAAAATTTATTCACGTAATGATTACATTACTGTTTTATTTCTGTAACAAAAGGATTTAATTATATGTCTGTTTCAGTTGAGCAGGTCTTTATAAAACAATTTGAGGCCGATGTTCATTTGGCTTATCAGCAAATGGGCACAAAATTGCGTGGCACTGTGCGCAGTAAATCTGGGGTTGTTGGTGCATCCACCACATTTCAAAAAGTTGGACGTGGCACGGCCAGTACTAAATCCCGTCATGGTATTGTGCCAGTTATGAATTTAAATCACGAACCTGTTGAATGCATATTACAGGATTATTATGCAGGCGATTGGGTTGATGCGTTGGATGAATTAAAAACAAACGTTGATGAACGTCGCGTTGTTGCATCGGCGGGCGCGTATGCATTGGGCCGCAAAACAGATGAATTGATTGTTGATGCAATGAATCAATCAACACAATCTGTGGGGGATTATTCCACCGGCCTGTCCAAAGATTTAATTCTGTCGGCATTGGAAATTATGAACCAAAACGATGTGCCAGACGACGGTCGCAGATTCGCAGTTGTTGGCGTACACCAATGGAATGAATTACTGTCTTTGGATGAATTTGTTTCTGCGGACTATGTTGGTGATAATTTACCACTAATTTCTGGGGGCGCGTCAAAAAAGTGGCTGGGGATTACATGGGTTCTGTATAACAATCTGCCGTTGGCAACGGCCAATCGTGATTGCTTTATGTACCATGCAACCAGCATCGGTCATGCCTGTGGGCAAGAGGTCAAAACAGATATTTCATGGCATGGCGAACGCGCGGCGCACTTTATCAGCAACAGTATGTCCCAAGGCGCAGTTTTAATTGATAACGCAGGTATCGTACGCATCAAGTGCAAAGATACAGATGGCGACGATGCATAAATTTAATCTTAACCAATTTTAAAGCAAAGGATTTTATCTATGGCGTTTCAAAATAAAAATTTGTCTGTAATTGCATATGCCAATGGTTTTACACTGTGGCACTATGTGGCAAATGAAACAATGTCAACAATCAGTGCCAATGGGTATTTTGATGGTGTTAAAACACTGATGAATACTGGGGATATTGTGATTATCAATGCATCTGATAATACATCTATTAAAAAAATTACAGTCAGTACATCTGTGACTGTGGCTGCATTGGCATAAAACAAAAAACAAATCGGAATGAATGGTTATTCATTCCGATTATTTTATTCAAAGGATAAATTATGCAATCCAAAATAGACTTATGCTGTATGGCGTTATTAAAACTGGGGGAACAACCAATACAATCATTGACCGATGACAGGCCAGCAGCGCAATTGGCACGGACTTTATTTGATTCTGTTATAAACACCCTGTTGGCGTCACACCCATGGCGATTTGCACAATGCAAAGCAGAACTGATAAAAAATTCAGATGGTAATTTTGTAATTCCGGCTGACTGTCTGCGAATAATAAAATGCAATGGCGAAGTAATTGGTGACACAATTATTGCACCAACTGATTCTGTGCAAATTACATATATCAAAAAAACTGATGTTGCATCATTCCCCAGTTATTTTGCTGCATTGGCGGCAACAAAACTGGCCATGGAATTTTGTATTCCACTGTTGGCAGACCAAAATGTATTTCGTATGTTGGCCGCGTTATACGAATCAGAAATGCAAAATGCCAAATTCATAGACAGCACAACCACAGAATCCAAAAACAACATAAATTCTTTTTCCCTGATTAACACACGATTTTAAAATATGGTGATTTAAATGGCAGACTTTATTAAAACACAAAACTCTTTTGCAGATGGTGAAGTTGCCCCAGATTTTTTTGCCAAAGATAATCTGAACGGTTTGACATTACTGGAAAATATGGATGTAATGGCCGGTGGTGGAATTAAACGCAGGCGTGGACTGGAAACTGTTGTTGAATTAAATTCTGGGGCACGAATTATTCCTTTTTCACCATCTGAATCAGAAAATTACATACTGGTCATCACAGATGGACATTTAATGATATATAATGGTGCAACACGTGTGCGTGATATTTTAACACCATGGGATTTTGACGATGTGCCTGCCATCCAATATGCACAACGATTTGATACAATGATTTTTGTGCATCCTGATTATCAACCGTATGTGTTATCAAAAGAAAATAACCGATTTGCTTTAAGTCTGTTTCAATTTAAAAGAAACGACGATATGACGGTTAATATACCTTTTATGAAATTTGATGATGCGGATGGTATAACTATTTCTGTTACAAAAAATGATGCCGGAAATAATTACGCAACTTTTAAAACCAACAAACCCTTTTGGAGTCAAGATAATGTTGGCGAACGACTGTTATTGTTGAATAACCAATGGGAAATTACAGAATATGTCAATTCCACCACTGTTTATGCGTACACCAACGGACAATTTGATTTGCCGTCGTCCGCCGTATCCGATTGGTACGAGGCCGCATTCGGCAATTACCGCGGGTGGCCGTGCAGTATAACTTTCCACCAAGACAGATTGATTTTTGGTGGTTCACGTTCATGGCCCAGTGGGATTTGGATGTCACAAGTTGGCCGTCATAATAATTTTAATGTCGGCACAGGTTTGGATGACGAAGCAATCTTTTTAACACTGATATCCCAAGAAAGGCAACAAATTTGCACCGTTGTCAGCAGTGACAATTTACAAATTCTGACAAATGCGGGCGAATGGGTCATTTCAAACCAACCACTGACCCCCAGTGCCGTTAACGTCAGGCAACATACATCTGTGGGCAGTGTCACAGGCGTATATCTGCCACCACAACAGATAGAGGGCAAAACTGTATTCATTGATAAAACAAAACAAGGTATTCGTGAATTATCATTGGATGCGTTGGGTGAAACTTATAACGCCAACGATTTATGCACACAGGCAAAACACCTGATGCAGAAGCCAATCAGTTTGTCTTATAATACCACAACCAAACAATTATTTATTGTTATGGAAAATGGCGATATGGCCGTATTAAATCAAAATTCAGCATTGGGAATTTCTGCGTGGGCACGATATACAACAGATGGACAATTTCAGTCTGTGGCGGCATTAAACGGCGAAACATACGTTATTGTCCAGCGTGGAACAGATTTTTATCTGGAAAAGTTTTCTGATAATGCGCTGTCTGATGCACAAACGTATAATTTTTCTGTTGCGGCATCTGCGCTGCCGATACGGGCATCTGGCCATAATGCGCAAAAACTGCGTATCAGAAAAATTTCTGTACGCGTATTAAATACCAAAACTTTATTCATTAACGGTGCAAAGGCTTTGTTCCCGAATCAAATTTTCACAGATGGTTCAAATGGTTACAATGGCGACATCTGTGTCAATTTATTGGGCACAGAAAAAAATTGTATTAATTCGCCATGGACTGTTTCCAGTGACGAACAATTACCTGTTAATATCCTGTCCATAACTGTGTATGGATATTATTCGGTATAAATAAACAAAAGGATTTTATTATGGGACAATTGGTATCTGATGTTACATCTGTATTAAATTATCGCGATTCAAAACAACAGGCGGAAAATGAACGTCAAAAAATATTGGCAGATATGGCAAATGATGAACGCGAAAAAACAAATCTGGTAAAAAAGACACTGGCCACCCAGCGTGCTAAATATGCGGCATCGGGGGTATCTGGGGACAATATGACAACGGGCGCAGTATTAAAACGACTGAAATCAGAAACAGAACAACCATATAACGAACGGCGTAAATCTAATGCGGAAAAACTGCGCAGTGTAAAAGCAGCCAAGCCCAATTTATTACAATCGTTATTGGATAAATTTGAAGATTTGGTCAGTTAAAATGCTGGACGATTTTTATGAATTTCTGGATGAATGGAACAGTGTGTTGGGGCACACCACCCCAGCACACCATAAACAAATTATGCAATTTTTGTTTTCAATAATAACAACACCGCCACACAGGGGATTGCTGATGGCATTCCGACATTCGGGCAAATCAACCGTTGTTGGCATATTTGCGGCGTGTGTGTTATGTCTGCATCCTGAAACAAGGATTTTAATCCTATCTGCTGAATCTGGTCTGGCGGCACGAATGGTATCACATATACGGCATATTTTGGAAAATCATCCAAAATGTCACGATTTAATACCAAAAACAAAAAAAGAATGGGCGCACGATAAAATAACTGTCAACAGACCTATTGGCATTCGTGAACCATCTGTTATATGTCAGGGCATTCATGGCAATATTACAGGTCTGCGTTCAGATTTAATAATATGCGACGACGTAGAAGTTCCAAACACCAGCAACACTGCATTAAAACGTGAAATGTTACGCGAACGATTACGGGAACTGGATTTTATTTTGTCACCAAACGGCGCAATGATTTATATTGGTACACCACATACACTGGATACTATTTACCGAACCACAGAACAGGATTAAAAATCCAAACCGTCATTTTCAGTATCGTCAATCGGTTTCATGGTGGAAATAAAAGAACGCAATTTTTCCAACAATTCTGTCCCAGCCGCACCAAACATTGGCAAATATGTTTCATATTCCGGCATATCAACCTGTAACTGGGCACGGGCGCGTTCTGATAACGGCTGATTTAACATATCACTGGCAACCTTCCATAAATAATATGCACGGTATGTTTTATTAATTACTGACCACTTTTCCAATAAATCGGGCCGTTCAGACAATGCGGCACGAATTGCAACCAACCATTGGTCACCAAATTTTTTAACCACATTTAATTGCTGAATTTCGTTCAGGCCATCTTGGTCAGTGGTAAAAGAATTAATGCCAGATTCCAGTTCTGTCCATTCATCGGCCGTTAACGGCACGGTTGCAATGGTTTCAGCCATCATCCCACCATATGGCAATAATTCACGTTCAATTGTATTCATTGGGGTTTTGCCACTGCGCAGGTTTTCTATGTGCCGAATTAAATTTTTGCCAGTTGGCAATTCACGCAATGCACGGATAACGTCTGCGTCTGCTTCGTCAATAAACACCTGATTCACGGCCGACCAACCGCCAAATATAACGTGTTCCTGACGATACAGATTCAATAATTTTTGTGCGACTGTGCTGGCTTTGGCTTTCATTACCCCCCCCGTGTGTAAAAGTATTATTCCATAACAATCATAACAACACGATGCATTGTTTTGGCGATTATTTTTTCTTCTGGTGATGAAATTTGTCCGTATACCCTGCCCTTGGCATCAGAACGAACGCTGGCAATTTGTGCGTTAACGGTGTCATTTGAATCCAATGTTGCAAAGTCCGCATCAATGCACACCGCCAAATCACCCACAGATGCAGGCGTATCAGAATCTGCGAAAACATATGCATTTTCAGGTATAAAACCGCCCAAACGTTTTGGATTTGGTTTTACGGCGTATATGCCCTTGTGACCCTCTAGGGGCATGGGGGCAACAATCATATTTTTATCAGACTTTTTAAACGCAATTGATTTGCCCGATGGAACACCAAACACAGGAACCAATTTTTTACGCGCACTGTCATATAATTTTGCGCCAAACAAACTGCTGTGGTCAATGCCAGACATTGGATTTCCGGGGACCAAAACAGATTTTACGCGTTCCTTGACCTTGCTGATTTGTTTGTTTAATTCGCCAGATTTATACAATGTTGCGATTTTATCAAACAATTCTTCAACCGTGTATGAAAATGATTTTGCCAATGGCTCTATTTCATTTTCGTATATTTCACGTTGGCCAACCTCTATTTTATGATACACAGACAGGGTCATACCTGCATCCTTGGCCGCCTGTGCAATGGTTTTGCCAGATTGCTGGCGGATTTTGCGCAGACCACTGCCAAAAATTTTTAATCCGCTGTCTTCGTTATCATTCAGGCGACGTTTGATTTCATTTTGCCATTGACCGGCAACTTCGTCTGATTCCTTGATAAAAATGTCGGATAATTTGCATCCCAAAATGTTGCATATGTTTAACAACTGTTTTTGATTCAGACGGCGAACACCCTTTTCAATCTTTGACACGGCGGACAAAGACAGGTTTGATTGGCGCGCCAATTCGGTCATTTTCATACCGTTGGCCAAACGAATATTTCTGATATTATTTGGGAAAATTATTTCTTCTTGGGCCATCGCAAATCTCCTTGAATTTTCTTGACAAAAATTTTAGTCAATTTTTGATGTTTTGGCAAGCATAAAATAAAATTACAATGGGATGTCGTCTGGGATTGCGTCTAAATCAATCGGTGTTGGTTCAGAATCCGGCGCATCCAATGTTGGTGAAACACCCTGTGGCACACCACCAAAATCATTTTCACCACGCGCATTTACTTCATCCAAATTATCAAACAGACTATAATCGCCAAAAAATGCCAAGCGCACAGTTTCTGGCCGGCCATGACGGTTTTTACCGATTATAACATCGGCCTTGCCACGGGCACGTTCCAAACGCTTTTGAAAACTTTCAATAATCTTTTCGTTGGCATTACCGGAAATACGCTGGGACGGGTCGCGATTTTCCAAATAATATTCTTCGCGGTATGTAAACATTACAATGTCGGCGTCCTGTTCAATAGAACCAGATTCACGCAAATCCGCCAATTGTGGACGTTTATCATCACGACTTTCCACACTGCGCGATAACTGGGACAATGCAATTACAGGAACATCCAATTCCTTGGCCAGCATTTTTAATCCACGTGTGATTTCAGAAATTTCCTGAACACGGTTATCATTACGTTTGCCACCGGGGGATGTCATTAACTGCAGATAATCAATCACGATTAATGCGATTCCACCACATTTACGCGCCAAACGACGCGCACGTGTGCGCATCATCGGAACTGACATTCCGGGGGTATCATCAATAAACAGTGGCACTTTACTTATCGCATCGGCATATTGCGACATTTTCAAGAAATCTTCATCAGTCAACGAACCTTCGCGCATGGCGGATGCAGGTATTTTTGACTGTGACGACAATACACGCGCCGCCAACTGGGATTTAGACATTTCAAGACTGAAAAACACAACTGCCCCATGATAGCGTTCGTTTGCACGCCCGTATTGAATGGCGTTCGCCGCATTAAATGCAATATTCATTGCCAATGTGGTTTTACCCATCGCAGGACGACCAGCAATAATTATTAAATCAGAATGATGCAAACCGCTGATTGATTTATCCAGCGCAGTTAACCCAGTCGTTAAACCGGACAATTGGCCATCTGCCTTGTATGCGATTTCAGCCTCTTTCAATGCGTCCTGTAATGCGGTGCCGATGGATGCAACCTCGCGTTCAGAAACGCCGGCCGATGCCATTTCAAATAATTTCTGTTCGGCGGTTTCAATTTGGGCAGATACGGGATTTTCTAAATCCTCTATGAATGCGGCATCTGTTATGGATTGCCCCAGATTTATTAATTCCCGACGCATTGCGTTTTCATAAACAATGCGGCCATATTGTTCAACATTTACAACAGTTGCACCCGCAGATGCCAATTGACTTAAATAATCCACGCCGCCAACGGATTCCAATACGCCCTGTTGTTCCAGATATGTTTTTGCAGTGATAATGTCAAACGGAATGCCGGCCGCAAACTGACGTTCTGCCAATTTATAAATTTCCTGATGCGCAGGATGCGAAAAATGTTCCGGTCGCAGAAATTCGGATACACGTTCCAATGCACGATTATTCATCAGGACAGCAGCCAAAACGGCCTGTTCTGCTTCTAAATTCGTTGGCAATGTTTTAGGGGTAAAGTCCATGTCAGATATGGTATATAAAAATTTTAGTTTTTCAACGCCTTTTTTACGCGGATATCGTGAATTAAAAATTCCCATTATTTCAGATACTGGCGTGGCAACGTGGCCTGAATTATTTCCCTCATCCCGCATAGATGAAATACGGCAATCTGTTGGTGCGCGATATTTTTCAGCGCAAATGATGTTAAAATTTATCCCGCCCGACAGGGCGCGTCTGGACCCAGATGCGTTACATTTATATGATGCTGATTTTGATATTCGCACCGCACGAATTGATGAACACATTATAACCGGTGCCACAGTTTATTGGGACCCATCGTCTGGACGAAAAAAATCAGACGGCAGTGTATGTGTTTTACTGTATCGCGATGATAAATCAAAATATGTGTTTATCCATGATGTAATGTATTTAATCGTTTCTGATTCAGAACTGCATCCATTGGCGCGACAATGTGATAACATACTAAATTTTATGTTACATCATAATATACACAGAATAAGCATTGAAACCAATGGTATTGGCAATGCGTTGCCTGAAATTATGCGCGATGTGGCAAAACGCCGCAACATAACCGTTAATATAAACAATGTTACAAATACACAAAACAAAGAAAACAGAATCTTAAATTCCATTGAACCATTACTGACAACGGGCCGGCTGTATGCGCACCGGCGTGTTCAATCAACCCCATTGATTTCAGAAATGTTGGGATGGTCGCCCATTGGCACGCGTATTCACGATGATGGATTGGATGCTGTTGCAGGCGCAATATGCGCCATGCCAACACCCATACGCCCATTGGGACACAGTATAACAACTTTTTCAGCAAACACTGATTTCAACATATAACCCACAGGAGATTAATATGAAATATAATTTGCAACAAATGTATAAACGCGCAATTGATATGCGCAGCCTATGGATTGCCCGATGGGATGCGGCCACACGTTACACAATGCCAACGGCGGATGATGACGTGGCAATGTTGTTTGATGCAACCGCCGCAGATGCAGCAGATAATTTGGCCGCGTCCATTTATTCACTGTTGACACCACCAGAATCACAATGGGTATCATTAATACCTGAAAGCACCGCATCCCCAGATGCCACCGCCGCAACCATTGCATTGCGGGCAAATCTGAACGATTCTAATTTTTACACAACAATTCATCAATGTTATATGGATTTGATTGTTTTGGGTACGGCATGTCTGTTTATGGCGGAAAATCCAATTGGTGCAGCATCGGCATTTTCTTTTACCGCCATACCAATGCGCGATATTGCAATATTGCCAAACGCAACGTTTCATACGGCAAATATGCCAGCATACGAGGTAATGGAAAAATATCCGTCATGGACACCGCCGGCGGATTTGCGCGAAACAATTAAAAATAACCCTGAAACACCACTGAAACTGGTTCAGGCATTGGTTGGGACTGAATTTACCGCTTGGTTGGATGCGGGTGGCGACATTGAAAACAATATTGTGGCCCGCGGAACGTTTGAAACGAATCCATATATTATATTCCGCTGGTCGGTGGCCAGTGGCGAAATATATGGCCGTGGCCCAGTGTTACGCGCCCTGCCCGATATAAAGACAGCAAACAAAGTTGTGGAACTGGTTTTGAAAAATGCAACCATTGCGGTTTCCGGCATTTGGCAGGCCGATGATGATGGTGTAATAAATTTACAAAACATAAATCTGACCCCCGGCGCAATTATACCCAAGGCAGTTGGTTCGTCTGGTTTGACACCACTGGCATCGGGGGCAGATTTTGACGTATCGCAAATTGTATTAAAAGATTTACGTGAACGCATTCGTCATGCTTTATTGGCCGACAGATTGGGGTTATTAAGCGAAAAAGAAATGACAGCCACTGAAATTTTGGCACGTAACGCGGATATGATGCGCATATTGGGCGCAACGTATGGGCGGTTGCTGCACGAATTTATTCATCCACTGGTTGAACGCGGGCTGCAAATTTTATCACGCCGTGGGGTGATTGATAAAATATCGCTGCACAGTGACGCGGAATTAAAATACATCGCACCAATTACAAAAATGGCAATCGCAGAAAACATTATATAAAAAGGAATATAAATGAATGATTTAGAACAAAACTATGCACGAACTTTTTCAACCGCGGCCGGCGCGATTGTTTTACAGCATTTACGCAAGATTACAATTGAACGAGTGTTGGGGCCGAACGCAACTGATGCCGAATTACGTGGATTGGAATCACAACGCGCACTGGTTCATCAAATAGAAAATATGATACAGCGGGGGAAATAATGGAACAGCAATCACGCAGCCCAACCGGAATCATTGAATTTCTGCGCAACAGTTGGTTTTTAATTGCATTTATCGCGGGTGTTATATATTGGGTTGCACGTCAGGATTCTTCGCTGGCGGATTTACAACGTGCAGATACACGTATAACTGCATTGGAAAACAGAACAACCATATTGGAAACTGGAATTGGACAATTGCAAATAAAAATTGACACAATCCGTGAAGACGTTGCGCTGATTAAAAGCGCGGTAATACAGTAATATGCCTATTTCCCAACGGACATTAATCTGTTGGGGAATGGTTTATTATAACTTGTTTTTGTATTTTAATACCCGTTCCAGAAATTCACGCGTAATTTTGCGACCGTGTCTGGTCGGGATAATACAACTGAATGCACGTATAACAGTTTTCTTTACACGGCGTATAAGTTTGCCGCCCAATTCCCTGTTATATCGTGCAACATTATTGTTATATTCCTGCCAAATATCATCAGGCACAATCAAATCTGTGTCATCATAATGAAATTTCATCGCTGTTAAAAAATCAACAAAATATTGGTTTGGTCCAATAATTTGCGGATGCGCGGTAAAATGTTCCGTTGGGATTGTTTCTGTACTGCCCCAAATTAAAACTGTGTTTAATCCAACCGTTTTGTTTATCAAATTTTGCGTAAATAAATTATCATCTGGTTGACTGTTTCTTTTTATTTGTATAACAGTTCCGCCACGTGGCATAAATAAAGCCAAATGCAGTGCTGTTCCCGCACACCCAGCCAAATATTTACAATTTTTAATCAAATATATTTGTTCCTGTATTGATAACTGTTCAGGGTATATAATTTTGTATCCATTTTTTTCAAAAATATGTTGAATGACTTCTTCGCCAACTGTTTTTCTGTCACCCATTGCGGCACGCGACACATAAATTTTATCATATGTTTTGATAGATAACTTTATTGACGCAGATATTTGGTTACAAATTTCAACCATTGTTGGCGACGTATAACGTTGCCAATCAAAGGCCTCGTCAGGTATATATACTGTTCTGAATGCAACGGGTTTGTTCAGAAACATAATATTTTCGTGCGGAATGCCGGCCAATGTTAACATTTCTGTTATATATTTCGGAACAGGCCGGTTACCGGTTGTGGCAAATACAAATTTACAATTTTTATACTTCTTATCAAAAACGGGCCAGATACGATTTATGCCTTCTACTAAAAAATGTCCAAAATGCGCAATGGCCATTCCGCCACCACAATACACTGCATCACAATCAACGTATTGACAGCGCATATTTTTCAGATGCCTTGCATGACTGCGATGTGAAGAAACCGATTGTGGCACCAAAATACCGGTATCATCCATTACGCCAAAGCATTCATTTTTTATATCAACAATTACACGCCCTTTTTTAATTGTATGTATTGACAGGTCTGGCTTAAAATTTGCCGAGGCCAATATTTTTTGATAATGATTGGTAAATTCTGGGGGTACAAATATTTTATCCATATTACATCCGTTTTTATGTGCCCAATACAAACGGAGGTTTGCATTAGGATTTTATTAACAGGATAAGAATATATTAATTTATTGCAATAAAAAACGGGGCGATGCCCCGTTTGATATTTATTTTCGCAAATTACTTTGCAGGTACAATGTCATTAACTGTTACCGTGAAAACAACGGCCTTGCCCGCCAATTCAGGTACATAATTTTCTGGGAATGTAATATTTACATCACGGGTTTCGCCTTTTTCTGCACCGATTAACTGTTCTTCAAATCCGGGGACGAATTGACCACTGCCCAATACCAATGGGAAATTTGTAGCGGTGCCACCTTCAAATTGAACACCATCCAAATATCCAGCAAAATCAATTACAACCGTATCACCATTTTGTGCGCCAGCATTGCTGTCACACGCACCCAACAACATTGCACCACACAGTGCAACCGCAGACATAATTTTTTTCATACTTTCACCTTTGTTTTTTGTTAATTAATTGTTATAAACACATCTGAAACCATATTCACGCATGGTTGAACCTTCGGCCTCTACACGATAATCAAAGTAAGGCGTTGGGCGCATTACGTCAAACGATGGACGGTCGTACACCATAACAATACTGTCCGCGTTACGACCACAGACGCGTTTCATTTCGTAATCTGCAACCTTGGCCAGAACGGTACGCGCATCGCCATCAATATCCATTCCGTCCGCATTTTGAACCAAACGCAGGCGCATTTCACGCAAATCAGAATTACCCAACAATATTTGAACACGAACCATTGTACCACGATATTCCTGCCAACGGGTTTCCATACGCGATGTATTCCAGCGGTTGTTGCTGGCCTCTTTTTCGGCATCTGTTTTTGGTTTATAAGAATCAATATTTGAATACTGGTTTTCAGCCTGCATAAATGTGCTGGTGCGTTCGTTGTATAACGGCGCGTCCGCACCACCGGTGGCGAAATCATCCGTATTATACGGCGTATCGTTTCCAGTATTACATGCCCCCAATGCCAATGCAGAACACAGTACAAATAATAAAGACTTCTTCATATTTTATCTCTCTTTTTCTTAATTTTATCAAATAAAGCATTTTGATTCAAGTCACGATTTGTGATAAAATTAATCTGATGTCAAATGTAGTTTTGGATTCTTTGTTAAAACCGTTGGAAGATTTCTATAAGCCTTCTTTCGTGGAAGAAATCGCCATAAACCACGCGGGCGAGGTTTGGATGCGTCTGCATGGCGCACGCGTGCCGTGGGTATCTTATAATGCCGAGGTTTTAACCAAGCAATATTTAATTGATTTAATTCATACCGTTGCGAATATTTATGAGCGACCATTTGACCCAATTCACGGCACACCCGTTGTTTACGCCACGTTGCCGGGGAATCACAGATTTACCGCAATTGCAGGTCCGAATGTTCAATACGACGAACGTGACGTTACCGGTGGGGTGGCGTTAAATATTCGCGGAACATCTGCGCCGGATACTTCGTTTGAAAATTATCATCTGAAACGCGGGGAAAAATTATTAAAGGTTAAACCACGCGAATCAACCCGCCCTGATGACCCATATGACAGGTTGATGACCGCCATAAATGACGGCAGTCCTATTTTAATCAGTGGTGCGACTGCAACGGGAAAGACTACTTTCCTGAATCATATGTTAACGCTGATTGATAAAAACAGTCGTGTTATAACAGTGGAAGACGCACGGGAAATTCGTGTACCGCAACCAAATCGTGTGCATTTTGTCCTGTCGCGAACTGAACAAACCAATGATTTTAATTATGCCAGATTATTGGATTTGGTTGTTCGTATGACACCAGATGTTATAATTGGTGGCGAAATTTCAACTGATAATGCAGCAGTTCTGTGGGAAATGTTGGGCACAGGGCACGACCACTTTTACACAACCATTCATGCCGAAAGTGCCGAAGCCGCATATGCGGCCTTTGCCGACCGCATTTTACATACCCAGCCCGCATATGACCGCACTGATTTAATTGCTGAAATGAAAAAAAAGATTCGTGTTGTGCAACTGTCCCGCGATGGGGCTTTGCGTGCTGTGACCGAGGTTGTATAACAAACAATTTGAATTATATTATTAATAACAGGAATTAAAACGAATGAATAACGAACCTTTGAATATCACAGACCCAAATATTCGCATTCCGACACCAGAAACTGATGAACAAATGCGCAAATTTGAAAAATATAAAATGGATTTAGCCACCCAGCGTGAAAATGAATTATTAAACAGGCGTTGTTTGGTTGATGTGTTTATGGATGCGGCTGATAAAATAAAAACTATATTTGCACACCGTGAAAAAACAAAATAAAAAAACGGCCAAATGGCCGTTTTTTATTTGCGTATTTATTCACGCAACAGTTTTGATTTCATACGTTCATATTCTGATTTTGTTATAACCTTGTCCTTGTACAGGCGGGACAATTTTTCCAATTTATCCAAACTGTCGCCACCAATGCAATCGCCACGCCATACCAATGCCAGCACCAGCGCAACAACCCATGTTAATCCAAAAAAGATTCCCAATATTGATAAAACAACAATTATTGTTTTTTCAGTACCACAAATGCCGCGCGCATTTGCAATCATAATTGGAATTGCCAAAAATGCCACGCATACCAACGCAACACAAAACATTATGAAAAAAGCAACTATTACATCCAACATATTTCCCCCCTTGGTTAGCCTGTTGATTATAACAATATTATAATACAACCCGTTCACATATTCAATTACATAAAGTTTTGCGGGTTTACATCAATCTTTATCCGAATGTTGGCAGGGGCGCGAACCTTGGCCACCCAGTGCGCAACCAATGGCTGCAACATTGCGCGGGCATCGCCTGATACCAAAAAACGCATTCTGTACATATTACGAACCTGATAAATTTGTGCCGCAATTGGGCCCATTATTTTTACCCCCGTGGCAATTGGCGCGGCGGCGGACAGCGCAGAACAAAATTGTTTCAAGGTGGATTCACGTGGGGATTCTATGACCAATGCGATTAATTGACCGTATGGCGGCATTTTTGCCGCGCGACGCGCCGCCATATCAGATGCCATAAACGCATCCCTGTCGCCGTCACATATGGCCTGTAATACTGGATGGTCGGGCTGATATGTTTGCAGTAAAACACGACCAGCAACCGCACCACGACCGGCACGACCAGCAACCTGAAACAATTGCTGAAATGTATGTTCGGCGGCACGAAAGTCAGTACCAAATAACCCCATATCTGCATCAACCACACCAACCAAGGTCAGGTTTGGGAAATGGTGACCCTTGGCCAGAATTTGCGTACCAATAACAATGTCGGTTTCGCCACACTCCATTTTATTCACAATTCGTTCCAGTGCCTGACGCGAAACAATTGTATCGCTGGACACCAATGCGGTACGCGCAGATGGGAATTTTATGTTGACCTCTTCTGCTATCTTTTCCAATCCGGCACCACGATATGATACAACATCGCCGCATTCGGGGCATTTTTCAGGTACGTTCATTGTGCGACCGCACATATGGCACAATAATTTCCCCAGATGTTTGTGATATGTCATACCAACACTGCAATCAGGGCACTGGGCCACCCAACCGCATTTTTTACACTGAACAATTGGCGCAAAACCACGTCTGTTTATAAACAACATTGTCTGATGGCCTGCATTTAAAGTTTCGCCAATGGCGTCGCATAATATTGGTGACAAACTGCCCGTATGTGGCGGCGTGTCATCAGTATCAGTTGGTAATTTGTATTGTTCAGGACGATTTTCACGCATATCTATTGTGGTTATGGTTGGCAAAGATGCCCCACCAAAGCGTGACGTTAATTTCAGGCGCGTATATTTGCCATCTGCAACATTTTGCAATGTTTCAGCCGATGGGGTGGCACTGGCCAATATAATGGGAAAGCCGGAAATTTTGGCCCGCAAAACAGCCATATCACGCGCGTGGTAATTCCCCATATCTTCCTGTTTATATGATGTATCATGTTCTTCGTCCACAACAACCAGCCCCAAATTCTGCCACGGTAAAAACAGTGCACTGCGCGTTCCAACAACCATACGAATTTGACCACGCAAAACCCCACGCCAAATTTCACGACGACGGGCCGCGGTTAAATTACTGTGCCAGACAATTGGTGGTGCACCAAATCGTTGCTCGTACCGTGACATAAACTGTGCCGTCAAGGCGATTTCAGGCATCATCAGTAATACAGATGCCCCACGATTATACGCATGCCATGCGGCATCAAAATAAACCTGAGTCTTGCCACTGCCGGTGATACCGTCCAACAAATATGCTGAAAAACCACCCCTGTCAATTGCGTTATTTATTTCGTGTGCGGCGGCCAATTGTTCGGCATTTAACTGAACCGTGCCATTATCCGTATAAATTAAATGTGAAAAGTCCGTATCACGTGGGCGGGCAGTTGTTGGAATTAAAATACCGCGGCGTATCATGGTTCGCACCACCGCGCCACTGACGTGCGCGATATTTTGAATATCCGATGCTCCCATTGCATCATTATCATTTGACGCAAACGCATCCGCCACAGATTGACGGGCATCTGTCATACGCGCATCGGATTCCGTGTTATATATATACAACTGTTCCATACGTGGCGGGGAAAAGGCATCCGGTACATTTACAATTAACCGCAAAACACCACCGACCGTCATTAATGTCCATGCAGACATTTTCTGTATCCATTGTAAATCGGCAACAGACAAATGTTCTGGATATATTTCCAATACGCTTTTTATTTTTTCCGGTGGTAAATTACTGTCGCCGATACCATATACAACACCGATATATTGACGGTTCATAACAGACACACGAACAAATGTTCCCAAATCAGCCGCGCCCGTTAACCGGTAATCATAACCGGTATTAACAACATTCGGTATTAAAACTTTTACAATGTCACCTGATTTGAACATAATCACAAAGTACTTGTTTTTTTCTTTTTTTTCAATACCATTTATAAACACACAGAAAAGACAACGTTTATGTGGAAGTTATTCTTTGAAATTTGCTATTTTTTAACTGGATTAATTCCAATCAGGTCTGTTCGCAATCATTTGCGTATGGAAAAATTATTTGATTGGAAAAACAAATACAGGGCATTGAAAAAAAAGTTTCCTGAATTAAAATTCCGCAATACCCGTATGATAAAGGGTGGTTGGAATATCGGATTTATTGTTGATAAAAAATATGTTTTTAAAATCAGAAAAATATATGACGCAAAAACCCCTGTACAAAAAATAAACCGTGAAAAAAGAATAACGGATGCCTTTGCGAATATATCGCCGCTGCGCATACCACACATAGAAATTATTCGCGCCGGAAAATATACTTTTTATAAATATGATTTCATAGCGGGCAAAAACTTAAATACCTGTTCTGTAAAAATGATAAAGCGGCACGCCGATGTATGGGGACGACAATTGGCTGAATTTATTTATGCCATTCATAATGCATATGTCCCTGAAATTGATGATTTACGCAATGGCGTTGATGGCGATGGTTGGAATCACAATGATATGTGCAACAATATGATTATTGACAGAAAAACCAAACAAGTTGTCGGTGTTATTGATTGGGAATATGCAAATTGGGGATTTCTGGATAACGAATTTAACAATACTGTGGCGTATTCGTCAAAAATGAAAAAATCCGGAATTATCAACCATATCAAACAAAATTATGCGCAAATCGCAAATGCCCCACAGCAAAAATAAATATGCTATATTTATGATTGACAAACCAGATATTTGTACTAAACTGATATACATCATAAAAAAACGGATTATGCCATGAATAAAAATTATAAAAAGCAAACTGCTGCACAGAAAGTATTTTCAACACATACAATTCACATAACAAATATGATTTTGGAAAAATTTGGTCCATCTTATGCCACACAGGCCGAAGTTCGCAATACGTGGCGCAGCAAAATTCCATATGCCCCAGAAGTTGAAAATTTCATAATATTTCAAACTAAAATGTTTATCAGATTTCTGGATTCGCGTAATTCTGATTCAACCAATCCGCAATTTCTGAATGCATTGACTAATTTGATGGCTGATTATTTATCCGCGTACACAATGCATAATCACAATATTCCGACACGTAAAAAAGCAAAAGAAATTTTAAAGCATACTTTATACGACAATTCTTCATATATTCAAAAATTATTGGCACGTCAGGAAATGGAACGCGAAGCACGTGATAAACGTCGCAACAATGTTTATAAAAAATCTGCCCAGCACAGAAAGAATCAGAAAAACAAAGACGCACAGAAAAATTTTTATGCGGCCAAGGCCAAGCAAAGCAATCAGATAATAGAAATTGTTATCAGAAAAAGATAAAATTATTTAATTGCGTCTTTTATTTCCAAATCGGCAACGAATTGTGTACGAAACCATGTTCGTTGCCTTTTTGCATACTGATTTGTTTTGTTTATCCAATCATTTACGCAATCGTCACGCGATATTTTCCCATTAACATATGCGCACAATTGTGCCGCACCAATTGCACGACGCGCGTCCCAATTGGCCGCGATTATGGCGCGCGCTTCGTCCAATGCACCCCCAGCAATCATTTGGGGAATGCGTGATTTTATGCGTTGGCGCAATTCATCTGTGTCTGGGTTTATTAATATTTTATACGGTGTTGGCACAATCGCGCCACTGCGTGGTAAACTTTGCCATTCGGTTAAATGACGGCCGGTTTGCAAAAATACTTCCAGCGCACGGGCAATTCGCTGGGGGTCGGTTGCCCGAAAATCAGGCGGTAACATTTTCCGCGCCGCATCAATATCCGTTGCAACCATTTCACGTGCGCGCGCCCTGTTTTCCGGCGATACATCCGGCATTGGTGAAATTCCGTTTATTATTGCATTTATATAATAACCCGTGCCACCAACAAATATTGGTGTATATCCCAACGAACACGCGTTTTCATATTCACGGCGTGCCATTTCCAGATAATCCGCCACACTGATTTGAACATTTAATGGCAATACAGAAAACAGACGGTATGGGACACCATCTATGTCATCGGTTAATTCACGGCCGGCAAAGGGACTGGCCGATATGTTTTCAATACCGCGATATATTTGAACACTGTCGCAATTAATTATAACGCCATTCATCTGGACCGCCAAATTATGTGCGTACTTTGATTTCCCAGATGCAGTTGGCCCAGTTATTATATAAGATTTATGTTTTTCAATCATTTTGCGAATTATACATCCAGAACCCAACAAATTCAAGTCCAGTGCAATACTTAAAATTTCAGATTGCACATTTTTCACAGGATGCTACAATACCACCGTCCAATTAAGAAAAAAAACGAAAGGAATAAAAATGTCAAAAGTAAGAGTAGCAATTAACGGTTTTGGCCGTATTGGTCGTTTGGTATTGCGCGCGGCATTGGTATCTGGGCGCGATGACATTGAATTTGTTGCAGTAAACGATTTGGCACCGGCCGAACAAAATGCTTATCTGTTACAGTATGATTCTGTACACGGTAAATTGCCGATGGATGTAAAACTGGATGGCGAATACATCATTGTTGGTGACCAGAAAATTAAATGCATTGCAGAAAAAGACCCAACTAAATTGCCATGGCGTGATTTGGATATTGATGTCGTTATGGAATGCACTGGTATATTTACAGCCGCTGAAAAAGCACGTGTTCATTTGGATTGCGGTGCACGGCGCGTTTTGGTTTCTGCACCGTCCGCCGGCGCAGATAAAACCATCGTTTTCGGTGTTAACCAAGATACATTAACCCCAGATGATTTAATCGTATCAAATGCGTCATGCACAACAAACTGCTTGGCCCCTGTGGCAAAAGTGTTGGATGACACATTCGGTATTATATCTGGATGGATGACAACTGTGCACGCATACACCGGTGACCAGCAATTGTTGGATAAAAATCACAAGGATTTCCGCCGTGCACGTGCGGCAGGTCTGTCCATGATTCCAACCAGCACCGGCGCAGCCAAGGCAATTGGTTTGGTATTGCCAAAATTAGCGGGCAAATTGGATGGTATGGCAATTCGCGTACCAACCCCAGACGTATCCGTTGTTGAATTGGTTGTAAATCTGGAACGCGACGCAACTGTTGAAGCAGTAAACAACGCAATGCGTGCGGCTGAATCAAAAACATTTGGATACAATGACAAAACATTGGTTTCCGTTGATTTCAAGGGCGACGCACACAGTTCAATCTTTGACGCATCCCAGACCAAGGTTTTGGGCGACCGTTTGGTACACGTAACCGCATGGTACGATAACGAATGGGGCTTTTCAAACCGCATGGGCGATACAGCCGTTGCAATGGGTAAACTGATTAAATAAAAGACGGGGCACTGCCCCGTTTTTTTGTATACAAAAAATGCGTTGCTGTGATTACAAATGCCCGTTAAAAAAATCCGCTTGTATAACATTCATAAACTTTCTACAATCTAATTAATGAAAGGGGGTGGAATATGAAAAGATTTCCGTACGCTATGATATTGCTGGGGATATTAACGGCATGTACAGATGGCGGTACACCATCTGCGGGATATGTGCGCCCCGGTCACCCCAGTACGACACCGTATACGGATGCTGCAAAATCAAATAATAAATCCGTAACTAATATGATTGTTACAAATGATGCACAGGCGGGAAAATATATTAAAAACAGATTAAACGGGTATACCGGTGATAAAAAGGCGGGTGCTGAATTGGAATTTGCCAAATTGGCAATACAAATTGCTGATGGGACGGCAACTTATGATGATATTGATGAAAGTCTGTTAAATCCTGCAATGTATATTCTGAACCCAGAATTATATTCGGACTGTGCCGGTGTATCTGATGTTGCGGCGTGCGTAAACAATTGGAAAACAGAAAATTCATCTGTTGTGGATACTGCCATTGGTGCATTGCGCGAAAATGCAATTCCACTGAATATCAGTAATGCAAAATTTATAACAAATGCCGATACAGAATTAACTTTTACGGTTGATTCCGCGGGGAACATTAACAGTATTGTTGCCAATAACATTGAATATACGCGCAATAACAATTCTGGCAATGTTTTTACCGCCCAAAACGGTGATAAATTAACATATGAAACGGGCGCACCATTTGAAAGTGGCCAAGATTTAAAATTATCATATTCTGATTTTGGGGTTTATAATATAAAGTCTGGCGATACAGTTGGCAGAAATATTGCCTTTGCCGGTGGGTATACTGATAAACGCATTAACGACATAACCGCCGTTACAGATGATAAATTGGTTTTTGATGGTCGCGCGGTTGGCACGGTCAGTAATGGTACAAAAACATTAAATCTGAAAAATGGCACGGCCAGATTGGTGTTTGATGCAACGGGCGGCGCGGACGGTAACCCTGTGACAACAATTGGTGCAGAATTTTCCAATTGGTATAATTTCACCGTAACCCAAGATGGTAATAACACAAGCATTGAATTTAATAAAAATCCTGCTGATAAAATAGAATCAGGATTTGACCCATCTGGGACAATGGGAACAACCAATGCCAATATCGGGTATTACGGGCCGGCAGGCATCCCGACCGAGGCCACCGGTACAATCCAATACGATGATGAAAAAATAAATATGGATGTTGCATTTGGTGTTAATTAAACAGCGGGGGTAAATATGAAACGAATTCTGTATACGTTGGGCATTATTGCACTGGTGACAGGGTGCGTGGACAATGGTGGTGGCGTTTCTGGGTATATCCCCGGTGGTCCGGACAAGGGTGTTGGTCCACGCCCAACAAATCCAACGGGAAATTTTGAAAATGCGGCGGTGGAACACAACAGTAATATAACCGGCATTTATATGCGCAACGCCAATCAGGTTGCAGATTTTGTGAATTATCGCCTGAATGATTGGGATGAAATAAATCCTGATTTTGGTTCAGATATATCCAAGGCCGACATTGCCACCGCGGCACTGTATTTATCTGATTCCAGTTTGACCACGGATGAAATATCAGAACATTTTGCCGATAAAACAGATTTATTCCATATGGCTGTATATATGATAGATAATCGGCTGAACCGTTGTTTTGATACGGATGTTAATTCCGTGGAATGCTTTACCGAATGGCGCGATGGGCATATGTCCGATTTTGCCAAGGTGGCCAGTGAAATAAAAAATAACGCCGTTGTTTTGGACCCAACCCAATCCGGTAATGAAATTGTTTTGGATACAATATCCAATCAAAAATTGACTTTTATATTCAAAGACGGCCAAATCAATGGAATAACTGTATCAAACGCCGACGGCACGAATGCAACGGAATACGATAACTTTTTTCGTCATGATGGTACAGATATTGAAACATATGCCATACAGAAATTTGATTACGAATCAGATGGCAAGGATATTGGTCTGACATATTCTGACTTTGGAACATATACAATAAATACATATAATATTAATAATGAAATTACAGAATCTGATACCGGTCTGTTTGCCGGCGGGTATGAATCCAAACAAATAAAAGAAACAGATGTGGTTGTGCCAGAAAATGGATTGTCCTTTTCAGGTTCGGCCGTTGCACGCGTTACATCGGACAAGGGTGATGTTCCAGAAACAAAAAACTTTGACGGCAATGCATGGTTAAATATGGACGCCACCACCGGCACAATTGATATAACCGCCCTGTTTAACGGATGGTATAACGTGGACGCAACCAAGAAAATTGGTGAACAGAACACAGATTTTACTTTTTGGGGATACAGCGGTAACGCATACAGTCAAAATTTCCAATTTAACGCGGAAAACACGGACAAGCGCGCGGAACTGACCGGCACAATGGATGTAAAGTATTATGGTGAAAATCCAGAAACCTTTATCCCGACCGAGGCCACCGGTTTCGCCACCGTTGACGAAGGTGCGGATGGCGTTAAAATGGATATGGCGTTCGGCGTAAAGAAATAGTTTGAAAATTAAATAACAGTGCCACGCAAATTATGCGAAACCAGAATAAAAAACACCGGCATCAATTGATGCCGGTGTAAAAATATAACCGCCGCAAATTAATGGGGCATTTTAGCCTCTGTCATAACAACATGCTTGCGCAGTTTTGGGTCATACTTGCGGAATTTCATTTTGCCCGCTGTATTTTCCGAACGAGTATTTTTAGTTGTTGTATAAAAATAGCCAGTTTCTTTATTTTCCAGCTTTACAACTTCTTTACTGCCTTTCTTGGATGCCATTTTATAAACCTTTTATTTATTACTGTGTGGATTTTATGTTAAAAATAACTGGAAATCAAGTCTTTTTTATCATAATATGATATTCCGATTGTGGGCGTATGGCGACTGCGCAGCGCAGCGAAGTGCCGCCGTGTCGCAGAATTAAATATTATGCACCTTATGGGCGTATGGCGAAACTGGTAGACGCGCTGGATTTAGGTTCCAGTGGGGAAACCCGTCAGAGTTCAAATCTCTGTACGCCCACCAAATTCCAACTATTTTAATGCACTGGGTAATTACGCGGGAATGACGGATTTGGCACAACCAAATCTGACTTTACGCCGCATCCGGTAACAATCAGTGTTGATATTAATAAAAATCCAAGACATATTTTGCGCATATCTGTATTTAACTGCATAAAATGCAAATTGTCAAATTTAATGGAAATCTGTCCTGTTTATTTTTGCACCATCTGCAGTGTAATATTTTTATGCACAATTAACCATACCAAGGGAGAGAGATTATGTATTACAGCAATGGTAATTACGAGGCCTTTGCCGCACCAATGCCCCCAGCAGATGCAGCAAAGAAATCTGCATATATTATTGGTGGCGGACTGGCTGGTTTGGCGGCAGCCGTATTTATGATTCGTGACGGCAAAATGCGTGGCAATAAAATCCATGTTTTTGAAGAATTGCCCATCGCCGGCGGCAGTATGGATGGCATAAAAAATCCACAGCGGGGCTTTATCATTCGTGGTGGCCGCGAAATGGAGGCGCACTTTGAAACCCTGTGGGATTTATTCCGTTCCATTCCGTCGTTGGAAAATTCAGATGTTTCCGTTTTGGATGAATTTTATTGGCTGAATAAATCAGACCCCAGTTTTTCGCATTGTCGCGCAATTGAACGGCGTGGCCACAGAATGCGTGACGATGGCAAATTAACACTGACACCAAAGGCAATCCGCGAATTGATTGATTTGGCACTGACGCCAGAAGAAAAATTACAAGATGTTCAAATAGACCAAGTTTTTGGCGATGAATTTTTTGAATCTAACTTTTGGTTATATTGGGCGACAATGTTTGCGTTTGAACGGTGGTCCAGCGCAATGGAAATGCGTCGCTATATTTTGCGATTTATCCACCATGTTGGAAAACTGGCGGATATGTCAGCATTAAAATTTACCAAATACAATCAATATGAATCACTGATAACCCCACTGGTAAAATGGCTGGAATCGCGTGGTGTAAAATTTCACTTTGATACAATCGTGACAAATGTGGTTGTTAATTGCAAACCTGATAAAAAAGTCGCAAAGAAACTGGAATTAACCAAGTCAGGTCGCAAACGTGAAATTAAATTAACACCTGATGATTTGGTTTTTGTCACAAATGGTTCAATAACTGAAAGCACCACATACGGTGACAATAATACGCCGGCAGACAAGAAACACGAACTGGGTGCATCATGGCAATTATGGAAAAATTTGGCCGCACAGTGTGACGAATTTGGCAAACCTGAAAAATTCTGTGAAAACATCCCAGATGCCAATTGGGTTATATCTGCGACAATCACTTTGTTTGATGACACTGTTGTTCCGTATATAAAGAAAATATGTAAAAAAGACCCGCACAGTGGTTCAATTGTCAGCAGTGGTCCTGTTACGATAAAAGATTCTAATTGGCTGTACGGGTTCAGTATTTCACGCCAACCACATTTTCGTGCACAAAAGCCAAATGAAATTGTCGTTTGGACATATGGGTTGCTGTCTGATACTGATGGAAATTATGTGAAAAAGAAAATAGCAGACTGTACCGGTGCAGAATTGTGTGCAGAATGGCTGTACCATATTGGTGTGCCAGTATCGCAAATTGACGATATTGCAAATAATCGCGCCAGTACTGTTCCGTGTCATATGCCATACATAACAACATATTTTATGCCACGTGCACTGGGCGACAGGCCATTGGTTGTGCCACGCGGTTCAGTGAATTTGGCATTTATTGGTAATTATGCAGAAACAGAACGCGACACAGTGTTTACAACAGAATATTCCGTACGCACCGCGATGCAGGCCGTGTATACCCTGTTAAATATTGACCGTGGTGTACCCGAAGTATTTGATTCATGCTTTGACATACGGATGCTGTTGCAAAGTGTATATTATCTGAATGACTGTAAAAAATTACGCGAACTGGATGTTCCATGGGTAATAAAACTGTTGGAAAAACAGGGAATGAAACACGTTCGTGGAACATATTTGGAACAATTACTGCACGATGCAAAATTAATATAGCACAACGGGACATACGTCCCGTTTTTTATCCCATAAAAAACACCGCCCGTTTGGGCGGTGGGTTATTTTTGACGCATAAATTTGCCAAATTCTTCGGGTGACAGGTTTGCAACATTTGCTATTTTTGAAATTGTACTGAACGATGGCCAATGCAGTTTTCCATATTTAGATATGCGTTTACTTTTGTTAAACGCGGTGGCATCCATCCCACATGCCCGCGCCAAACCAGAACAACTCATACCCATTTTTAATGCGATTTTATCAATTGCCCGCCATATGTTACTGTGCGTCATATTTCTCTCCTCTGATTGATATATCTAGACTAAATTCTAGACATAGTTGAATTTTATCCAAAATTCGCGTATTTGTATAGCAGAAAAAATTCCTATTTATTTATCAGTGACAGGTATTTTTCTGTGTTTAATTCTGCACGCAAATTTTCGTTATATTTCAAAACATCGTTATTTGGCATTCCATCAATGTTTTGAAATGGGGGATTATTTGGCAGAATGAAATTTTTAGTATTCCACCGCGGATTTATATCCGCAGTGTTTTCAACACAGCCATGAACACCTGTGCCATCCTGACCAATGTTTTTTATGATTTGATACCGCGGAAAGATATTTAATTTATTATACTTTATTGACGTATAATTCAGGTATATTCCCCATGTACTGCGTTGATTTCGCAAATTTGCGTCAATTTGCCACGATATATTTATGCTGTTGTTATTATTTAATTTTCTGCGTAATTCCATATCATTTGCGTTTATATCCATAAATGCGCCGGCAACATTTCTTTCAAACAAATCCCATCTGTCTTTCCATATTGCCCACCCCCAGCAATCAGGCTGGGCACGTGTTATGACATCTGAAACATTATCTGGGTCGCCAGTTGTTGCCTGAACAGTAAATATCTGATGATTATTTTTATATTTCTGTAAACATTGGTTCATAAATGCCAAAAAATTAGTATTTACAACGATATCGTCTTCTATTACTATGACGGAATCATTTGTTTCCAATACTCTGGAAATGCCGTCTATTAAATTTATTGCCAAACCGTAATTTGTTTTGCGTTCAAATACAGTAACAGATTTAAAGCCACGAACTTTATGTAATTTTTTTCTTAATGACGATATGGGTGTTATATCGTTCAGATACCTTGGGCCATCAGAAAATATGTATAAATCTGTGTATTTGGATTCAGTGTTTTGCAATAAACTGTCTATGACCTGTAATGGGTGGTCAATTCTGTTATACACAAACATGGCAATCGGCGCGTATGTTTCTTTGCTTTTTGTAAAAAACATTTGATACTCCTTATAATTTCATATAATCACGCAGTGCGTTTACTGCGGCACTTTCAGAAAAATATTTCTTAATAAATTGTGCTGAATTTTTTGATTTTGTATCCAGTTCCGTATAATTTGTGTATAAATCGCATACAGATTTTGCAAATTCTGATGCAGAATTTTTCACAATTATTTGCTTGGACGAATTATCTATGCCTTCTATGCCTATATCAGTTGTGATTACGGGCACTTTGTGAAACACAGATTCAATTATTTTGCCTTTGACGCCGGCACCGGTTCGTAATGGCACAACAACCAGTCTGATTTCAGAATAAAATTTATCCAATTCAGCATCTGTTACAAAGCCTGTTACAATGACGTCTTTTGATGCCAATTGTAATATTTCATCGGTCGGATTAGAGCCAACCAAATACAATTTTATATCTTTGTACTGTTGCTTGATTTTTGGAAATACATTTTTTACAAACCAAATTGCACCGTCTATGTTCGGGGTATGTTGAAATCCGGCAACAAACATAATGTTTTTGCGTTTGCGCGCACTGTATGTATATTGCGCCATATCGTCTGGATTTAATATGTATAACGGTATTTGACGTGCGTTTATTGTTTCGTCTGTATTTTGAATTTCACGCACTTCGTCAAAAGAAAATGTACAGGTTACATCCATTTTTGAAAATAAATTAAATTCCATATCTTTTTCAGACTGCAATTTTTCAACCGCCGTCGTTTCATCGGTTAACATTCTGTTTCTGTATTGGCGCAGATAATGCAAATCGTGACACTGATATATTATTTTTGCGTGCGTGTATTTACGTAACAAGTCTATATACTTTGGCGCAATATTCGGACGATTCAGGTAAACATAGTCAAACTGCGAGCCAAAATTTTTAATATATTCCGCAAAATTTTGATGTATCACTTCAAAGCCATTATCCAAATGTTGCTGTAAATAATCGCCTTCTATGTACCAATCGTGCGGGTACAATTTTACATTTAAACCGTGGCTTTGAAATAATTTCATATATTGCCACGTTGCACGTGAACCTGTATCTTTGGTAAAAGACAAAATTTTCCAATCAATTACCAAAACAGATTGTTTTGACACGGCATTATCGCGCGCCAGAAAATTATTGTTTGTCGGACGACAATGGTATTTATACAGTTCTTTTTTCCATTTCCTGAAAAATTTTTGCCGGTTTATTACCTGATATTTTTTTTGGCCGCTGGTCGTATCTGTGCCGTTTGATTTTCCTTCAAAATGAACAACCACAGACCGCGGAATGTACATTACTTTCTGTCCCAGTTTATATCTGATTTGAAATGCTAAATCTGTATCTTCGTAATACGCGGGGGCAAAAGTTTCATCAAACCCGCCCAGTTTTTTCCACGTTTTATTGCGTAATAAAATAGATGCCCCAGAAATATAATCTGTTTCTTTGACATAATTATACCAAATACAGTCTGGGTCATCGTTGCGACCATAATTACACCCCGATGCATCAGTGTATATAATACCGCCGGCCTCTTGTAATGTGCCATCAGGATAAATCAGTTTTGACCCAACCAAGCCAATGGATGAATCTTTCTCTATGGCATCAACCAAGAATTTCAGCCAATCCCGTTGAACTTGGGTATCATTATTTAAAAAGCACAGGTATTCCCCACGGGCATATGTGGCCGCATTATTACAATTCTTCAGAAAACGCAGATTTTCACTGTTCCGAACAACCCGAATGTTTTTTATGTGCCGCAAGATGTTTTTTGTTTCATCGGTTGAATTATCATCTGCAATTATAATCTCGTACGAAATACCGTGCGTGTTGTTTAATATAGATTGCAAACATAACTTGGTATAATAAAAATTATTGTATACAGGTATAATTATACTGACCTTGATATCAGAAAATTTTGGAAAGACTATATTTTTATCAGTCTTTTTGATTAATTCAAAATTCGTAAATTTGAAATTTCCATCAATACGCGCACCAGATTGCTTGCCTATTTTTTCATAGTGCAATAACGGGTTCATATTTTTGGATTCTGGATATATATTCCAATAATTTTGACCATTAAAATTGTGCGATGGGCGTCTGTTTTCATGCCACCCAAATGTTAAATAGTGTTCGGCGGGATTACAATGGGCACGCGCAACATCAGGATATGTTTTAAGATACCATTTTTTATCAAAATATTTGGAATTTTGAATTATTTGAATATCTGGATTGATTTCTGCAGATTGTGCACATCTGTCTTGTTTAACTGATTTTCTGAATAATTTCATGGTGTACCCCTGTATACAAAAAGACCGCCCAGTAAAGACACGGCGGTCGGGGAGTTCGAAAATCAGTATATCAATGATTCTGTTGCTTTCGGGCAAGCCCTGTTGTATAACAAACAGCTCCCCGACTTCGTATTAAGTCAGGGATAAATAACGACGCAAAACCATAGGAATGTCTGGATAACGATGAACCGCTATGTTTTGCACCGGATATACAAGGCTTTCGACAGCCCCAAACCAGTGTCCCCACTGATTTAAAAAATATTATAAACACAGATATGTATTAAAATCAAAGAAATTTTGTTTTGACCAATAAAAAACGACCGCAAGGGTAGTTTTTTTATCTTGGCAGCGGGGCCAGATTGTAAATTCCCACCGCGCATACGCGGCGGGCCCCTTTCGGCTCGGTAAGGTTCAAACCCGCTGCCGCGGGTTTTCACCAACTGCGCGCACGAACTGTACCAGTTCAAATCTGGGGTGCAGACAGCAAAATAAAAAAACGACCGCAAGGGTCGTTTTTTTATCTTGGCAGCCCCAACCAGATTCGAACTGGTGTTCTCGCCTTGAAAGGGCGGTGTCCTAGGCCTCTAGACGATGGGGCCAAAACTGCCATCTGTACATTTTGAATATATTCAAAACGCTGGCAAATTATAACCGGCATTTAACCAGATGTCAAGGCTTTTATACCGGTTATTAATATTTAATTATTCCGCGGTTGCAGGTTCGGATGCAACAGGAATCGCAACTGCATCGGCAGGAACATCTTCTGTGACGGTGGTTTCCTCTATAACCTCTGTGGTTGGTTCAACCTGTTGAAACACGATTTCTTTGCCGTCGGCGTTTTTCAGTGTCAAACGACCATCAGACAAATCGTATGATTCAACCGTTGTCATAAACTGGAAATAATCCTGTTCTGTTTGCATCGCATCCATTGGGCCCATCATCATAGTGGACGCAAATGGGCTGAATTTAATTTTGTCACCATTTACTTCGTATGAACCGTTATACAGATTTACCACCTGACCATTTACGCGCATTTCGTTTGCATCAAAAGACAGGGTAATATCCGCGCCAGTACCCGCGGCAACAAAGTTTGCGCCCTTTAACAATTCTGGGTTTGGTGTGTTATCGCCACATGCAGCCAACGCCAACACGCCCGCAACCAAAGCAAAAGATTTAATGTTCATATTTTCCCCTTTATTTGTGTTCGGGTATAAGTATAGCAATTTGCCCAAATATAGCAACAGAATATTATTCCGTATAATTTGCAAATAAAAAACAGCCACCAATATGGTGACTGATTATTTCTGGCGGGATTGACGGGGCTCGAACCCGCGACCTTCTGCGTGACAGGCAGACGCTCTAAACCAGCTGAGCTACAACCCCAACGAGCAAAGCATATATTATATTGTTCTTGGAATAAATGCAAGCAGTTTTTTATAAAAAATGTAAAATGTTTTATGGCTTGTTTTTCCTGTATTATCCGGCTATACCGGCAAACGAAACCAATGATTGTTGGTTTTGGGACTTGGAAAATCCCCTAGAAGTTCGGTGCGGAAATGTTGTCCGTGTCGTTATTTTATATGTGCGTCAATGTACGTACATTTCCTGACTTTTATTGGGTCGGGATGTGCTGGTTATACAACAGGCATTTGCCAAAACCCAGCGGATCATTAACTTCTATGATTTTTCCAACTCCCGACCACCAAGGTTTTGGTGGTTTTTTGTTTAACTAAAACAAAAAAGGGAACAGGAAAAATGAAAAAATCATCATATTTAATCCCGTCAATTTTGGCGATTGGATGCTGGGGCATACCGATATCAGCAAATGCCTTATCTGGTGCTACTATATGTCGCGCCATGGCATGCACGGCGGATGATGCGGGCGTCATTAATTTGGCCCAAAATTGTTCAGGTAGAGCATCGGCAACATGTGTTGGTGGCGAAAGCGAATTGGTTGGCGTCACAACATGCATATTGTGCCCCAGCGGGTATACCATGCTGACCAAAACAACCACTGTCAATTGCGGCAGTGGAACAAACACATTGCAATACAAAACGTGTGCATTAACCTGTACCAGTTCAAATTGCAAAAGTGACACATCTTGGTCGGCCGCGGGCACAGGATACCAACAACTGGCAACACGTTCATGTTCGGACAGCACCACATGCAAAACAACGTACAGTTATCGCTGTGCGGCGGGATATTACGGCAGTACCACAAACGGAACATCGGGTGTCCAAATGGGGGCACGTCGTCCGCGGGCAGTACGGCCATAACCAATTGCTATTTACCGGCTGGTCGGACAGGTTCTGATTCCACGGGCAATTATACATATACTGCAAATTGTTATTACAGTAACTGATAAAAAATGGGGCAAATGCCCCATTTTCGTTTCAAAAAATATCAACTATTTCCCGAATTTTCCACTGCGCGGGAATCCGACGGGAACGGTACGGCCCTGTGATGCACGGCGGCCAACCCATGGTGTCCAATCGTCCATCTTGGTTGTGCCACGACCCGTTGTCCAACCAAATCCATCCGCAGAATTAAAGAACATTACATCCAGAACATATGTGCGTTCCGCGTTGTATTTCTGCAGGATTACGCCCTTGCCCCGTGTCATTTCTGGGATTTCAGATGTTGGGAATATTAACAATTTATCGTTTGAACCCGACATTGCAATCGTATCACCGGTAACCGGCACGCACATTATTGCACGATTGCGGTCATCTGTATTCATAACCTGTTTACCAGTTCTGGTTTGTGCCAAACAATTTTCACCAGATACGATAAATCCAGTTCCATGACGACCAACCAGCAAATATTTGGCATTTGTATCCAACACAAATGCAGAAACGATATTTTCATCGGCCCCGATATCCACCATCATACGTACAGATTCACCAAACCCACGCGCGGACGGCAAATCATTCGCCGATACAGTGAACATTTTACCACCACTGGCAAACAAATTAATTTTATCGGTTGATTGCGCATGAAAAGCAAATTGCAGTTCGTCGCCCTCTTTGAATTTTAAATCCAAATTATTTAAATCCAATGTGCCTTTGGCCGCGCGAATCCATCCCGCCGTGGACAAAATAATTGTTAATGGTTCTTTTTCAATAAATTCATCCGTATTGACAACAATTTCCTGTGTCTGGGGCACCCATTGTGTGCGACGACGTCCCAATGTGGTCTTTTTATCATATTGCTTTTTAATATCAGCAAACCAAGCCTTTAACTGTTCATTTTGGGCATCAGTACTGGCCAACAATTCATTTAACTGTTTCTGTTCAGCCAATAATTCCGCATCTTCACGCCGGATTTCCATTTCTTCTAATTTGCGCAATGAACGCAGGCGGGTGTTTAAAATAGCCTCTACCTGAATATCGGTTAAATTAAATTCGGCGATTAAGACGGCCTTTGGGTCATCTTCGTTCCGGATGATTTCAATTACCCTGTCCAGATTTAAGTATACTATCAGTAAACCACCCAAAATTTCCAAACGGCGGGCGATATTACCCAAACGCCAATTTGTACGACGGATTAAAACATTTTTCTGGTGGGCAATAAATTCACGCAAAACATCGCCAATACCCATTACACGTGGAACACCACGTGAATCAATGACGTTAAAATTCATATTGAATTTGTATTCCAAATCCGTCATTGCAAACAAATGCGCCATCATTTTATCGGCCGGTACATTACGCGATTTTGGTGTAATTACAATGCGCACATCGGTTGTGGATTCATCGGAAATATCATCCACCAGTGGTAATTTTTTTGCATCTATTAAATTTGCAATTTGTTCAACCAATTTAGATTTAATAATGCCATATGGAATTTCAGTAATTACAACCTGTTCCGCGCCACGTTCCAGTTTTTCAATTTCCCATTTAGCGCGAATACGAAACGCCCCACGGCCCGTATCATAATTTTTTACAATTGTATCAAAAGAATCAATCAGCACGCCACCCGTTGGAAAATCAGGCCCAACCAATTTCTTCATAATTTGCGCGGTTGTGGCGTCAGGATTATCAACAACCAGTGTCAGGGCATCGCAAACCTCGGCCACGTTGTGGGTTGGGATATTTGTTGCCATACCAACCGCAATACCCATACCGCCGTTTGCCAACAAATTAGGAAATGCCCCCGGCATAACAACAGGTTCAGTTGTTGTGCCGTCAAAATTTGGCATCATATCAACACTGTCTTCGTCAATGCCCTCCATAATCAGCATGGCGGCATCTGTCATTTTGGATTCTGTGTAACGATATGCCGCCTGTGGGTCACCATCAATATTACCAAAATTACCCTGACCATCTATTAATGGATAGCGCACGGAAAAATCCTGTGCCAGACGAACCATGGCATCATACACAGATGAATCACCATGCGGATGATAATGCCCCAGCACATCCCCAACAACCGTTGCACATTTACGAAACGCAGCGTTTGGCGACAATTTTTGCCGTAACATAGAATATAAAATACGACGATGCACAGGTTTCAGACCATCGCGAACATCCGGCAATGCACGGGATACAATGGTACTGACCGCATATGACAAATACCGTTCAGACAGGGCGTCTGACAGTTGTTGTGAATCTATTCTTTCAATAATTTCCTTGCTCATAACAATCGTAAAATTAGAACATTTGTGAAAAAATAACAACAGAAAAAAATGCGTTATAAAATATGTTTTGTCGCATTGCTGAAAATTTTTCAATTTTTTTTATTTTTTAACTTGCATTTTAAAATTTTCAGATTATATGTATATACAAACTTTGGTTCCCTGTTTTGGGCGGGCTGCCATTACGGTAAGTCGGGGCATATTGATTTTTAATATGTCTGAATGTACGTCGCATGGATACGCTGTTGTGACGAACCAATCAAAAACATAAACAAGAAAATAAAATTACATCCGGTACAACCGGCGTGTCAATTTTGATTGCAAAGCAAGAGGTGGTATTATGAGTTTAAAGCGTACTTTTCCGTACTTTCTGACCAGTGCGGCAATGTTGTTCGGTACGGGCAATATGTCTTTTGGAACAAACGAAAACAACGAAGATGGCCCAAATAGCAGCAATTCAAAAATAGTGTCAGAAACAGTTATTTCCAAAACCCCTGATACAGCACACACATATGTTGCCAAGGCTGAAATGATTTTACCAGCAATCGCCATAAATGCAGTTGCCCACAGGTATGACGTTGTATATACACGCGCAGATGGAAATCAATTCCGTCGCAGTGGTGGAACACGCGCATGGCGCAACAATAATCCGGGGTGTTTGCGGTATTCTGAATTTACCGCTGCAAATGGTGCAATTGGCAAAGCCGGCGGTTTTGCCGTATTCCCTGATGAGCAAACAGGTATGCGGGCAATTTGCGCACTGTTAAAATCAGATGGATACAGAAATCTGACCATATCACAGGCAATATTCAAATACGCCCCACCCCACGAAAATAATACTGAAAATTACAAGGCCACCCTGCGCCGTTTAACCGGATTACAAATAACCACAAAATTGCGCGATTTGACCGATGAACAAATATCACGCGTCGCGGCCGCAATCAAAATCATAGAAGGGTGGCGTATCGGCAAAGAAACACAAATACAAACCAATGTATTATCGCAGCAAGTCCCTGTACAGGACAGCCTGAACCGATATACGGCCGTTAAAAATGGTATATTGTATAAATCATTTGAACATACAATATAAAACAAAAACGCGCACAGGCGCGTTTTTTTAATTTAACTTGTTCTTGATTTCACGAATACGTGCCAATATTTCACGCAAATCAGCGTCCGTTACCGTTGGGGTGGGACGATTGTGAACCTCGTCCGCAAGGACAATGCATAATGTGGCCAATAACGCACATTCCGGCAAAGGTCCTATTTTATCCAATATTTCGCGTGCGCGGGCATCAACCATTTTTCCCAATTCTATCAGGCGGGATTCCTGTCCATCCTCGCACCCCATGGGGTAATTTTTGTTTACAATTGGTATTGAAACTACACTCATTTTAACTTCTTTAATATTGATATGGTTTTATCCAGCATATCGGTGGCGCGGGCATTTTTTTCACGCAGACTTTTAACCTGTTCGGTTAAAATGGCAACCTCTAAATCAGTTTGACGACCCGCATTTACCGAAACAGACCGCAATTTTGCGGCGGATTCTTCCAGTGCGGATAATTCTTGAAAAATCTGTTGCTTTATATCAGACATATTTTCAGTTTAAGATATTTTTTAAATGCGTTCAACACCAAAATGTGATATAGTATTCTTATCTAGCGGGGGATTTGTTTCAATGAAGACTAAAATCATTTACATTTCAGGTAATGAAGTATTTAATATGGCCGACATTCGTGCCGCTTTTGAAGAGGTTCGCGCAACATTGGGTTTGGGTACAGATACCGTAATGTTCGGCGTGCCGGTTGATAATGATGATGCATTGGGGAATGCTGATACAAACATCGGGGTTCAGGATTCAACAATTATTGAAAACGTTACTGAATCTGTTGCGGAACCGGTTACAGAATCTGATAATGCAATAAATGAAAATGTCGCGCCGGTGGTGTTGGATAAAGATATATCTGATACAGACGGCACATTAAACACAGCAACAGAAGAAATTGCGATTACAGATGAAAAACCTGTACGCAAATCACGCCGGACCAAGGCCACATCCAAGAAAGTCGCCGTCGCCACAGAAACACCCGCCGCCGCTGAATTATCACAAGATGTTGAAAACAACAATGAAAATAGTGACAAAATAATTCCTATATTATCCGTATTGGCAAAGAAAGAGCATTCTGTTGACGCTGTCGCCACAGAACAACCGGCGGATGGCACAGCACAGGAAAACAACGCAGCGGTGGATGCGTCTGTTATTGATGAACCCGTTGCCAGTGTTGTAACACAGGTTAATGTGGCGGACATTGATATTGACGCTGAATTTAATGCAAATGGCGATATGGATGAACATAATGACGCCATTGCAGATATGATTACCGATGACGCACCCGATGCCCCAGTTGAAAAAACACTGGAACAATTATTGGAAAGTATGACACCCCTGCGCGAAGATATTGCCGAAGAACCAATTACACCAGACGCGGACGCGACTGATACAGAATGGAATATGGACGATATGCCAAGTGCTGAATCTGATGCCACGGATGCGACACTGGAACAATTGGCCGCAGAATTTGCAGAAAACCAAGATAAAATTCCATCCCCACAAAAAACAGAATCACACAGCAAAATTGGTAAACTGAAAAATATTTTACCATTTAAAAAGGCCAAACGCGATGATTCCGGACTGATGGGCGATTTATTCGGTTGGGCGGGAATTGCCGCAAACGATGATGATTTTGCAATCCCCGGATTTTTTACCAAGGCTGCATCTAAAAAATAGGCGCAATATGACCCCTGATGAATACAGATACAATTATTAGATTGTTACAAAATTCTGGCTTCCATATTTTGGGGACGGATGGGGCTGTTTTATATATGGAAGACCCGTCGTGTATTCTGCGCAGTTTTGAAACTTTTATTGGGTATGCGTGGATTGTTTTAATTTGCATAACTGGACTGTTATTGTTTGGTTGGGCAATATCTATGATTCGTGGCGCAAAAAATGATATTTTTTATAATCTGCGTAATTTGATAATTATTTTGGGCACTGTGTCTGCAGTAATTCCAGCAGTAAACCTTATTTGGGGTGATGATTTATTTGCACGCGGATGCAGGACAATTGGGGTATCCATATCTGAATTAAACGAAATACTGGCCGTGCGTAATTCAAAATTATCTGAATATGATGAATTTAATTTATATGAAAACTGGGGTATATATGATACGGGTGTAACAGCCACCACACCATATGCAGATGCGCCATTAATGGCGGCGGGGGATGTGCCTGATTTGGAATCGGTCAGTGTTTCACCAAACCAGAATACCATTCGCCGTGATGTAAATACCGAAAATACAATTAATCGTGAATATAACGATAACAATCAACGTGAACGCGTCACCAGAAATACCCGCGCCCGTCCATCACGTGCGCATGAAATGTCCAAAGACGTTGTATACACCAATGCTGATGGCACACAATACAGAAAAACAGGCGGCACACGTGCGTGGCGCAACAATAATCCGGGCAACATCAGATATTCTGAATTTTCACGTAATGCCGGTGCAATTGGTCAGGCCGGCGGATTTGCGGTATTCCCAGATGAAGAAACCGGTATGCGTGCAATTGGAAAACTGTTACGCAGCGACAGTTATAATAATTTAACCATTGCCGGCGCAATCAGCAGATATGCACCACCGGTTGAAAACGATACTGCCGCATATCACAGACGTTTACAGGAATTAACAGGTTTATCCATTAACCGCAGAATGAGTGATTTAAATGAATCTGAATTGGCGCGGGTTACATCTGCCATACGCACAATAGAGGGCTGGCAGGCGGGCCGCATAGTTGAAAATTAATAAACGGGGTCAATCATGCAAATAAAACAGCAATCTGGCAATGTTTTGTTAAATATATTACTGATTATTATGTTTATAATAATCGCTGTGCTGATTTATATTTTGGCGGGCGGCAAAATGCCTAAACTTCAGCGGTCTGCCGGTGTGCAATCGCCAAATATGGAACTGGCCGATAAACAAAATTCTGTTCAGCAAATGATTAAGAATCCTGCTGAATTTTCAGACGGATTAACAAATCCTGATTTTTCCCAACAATATCAATTGGACGAATTTGGCGCGGGCGTTGCAGAACGTGATATTTTTGACATTGATATAAACAATGACGGTCGTCGTGACAGAATTACACGCACACGAAATGAAAACGGTACATCACACTTTTTTTACCAATATAAAATTGAACTGAACCAAAACGGCCAGTTTGTTGATATAACCCCAGACGGATTCCGCACGACCGAGGGCGCAGAATGCGCACTGCAAAAATTACAATTCGTTTTTCAGCCTGAATTTAAGGTTATAAAAATATCCCGTGATTGGGATACTTCTTGGGATACGCCAACAATGGCATATCGTACGATGTATACCATTAACAATAATGAATTAAGCGCACATGAAAAAACGCAGTTAAAAACAGTTTGTGATGTAACAGATTTATTTTAATAAAAACATATTACGCGCAGAATATACTATGCCACCGGACACAACGTAATGGTCCAGAACTTCTATGCCCACGTTTGCCAATAATGCGGCAACCTGTTGGGTTAATTCAATATCATCGGTTGAAAATGTCGTGTTTGGTGTTGGGTGATTATGCAACAAAACAATAGATTTTGCATTCAGCCCCAGCGCACGTTTTAATATTTCACGCGGATAAACTGCAACCCAATCAACAGTTCCAACACTGTGCAGGTCATCCGCCAATAAACGCCGGTCAGAATCCAGATACAGAACGTGAATTTCCTCTTTATCCTTGCCCATCATGGATAAAGTACAATAATTTATCAGAATTTTATCGTTATGAAATACCTTTGTATTTCCGCCGTCCAGTTCAGATTTATATCCAGCGGTCATAATTTTATGAACGGCCTTGATAAATATTGCAGTATTACGGCCAATTCCTGTGTATTCAGTTAATCTGTCAATTGGTGCGGTCAATATTGAATACAATCCGCCAAATTGCTGCATTAATCCGCGGGCCAATGGGCGCACGTCCCGACGCGGAATTACAAAACTTAACAGTAATTCCAGCAATTCATAATCCGCCAGTTTGTCATCCAAAAACTTCTGGCGCAGGCGTTCACGATGCCCATTATGAAAATTTAAATCTTTGCCGTCTGTTTTCACGTGGCCCTATACCATTTTTTCAGTAAATATTATTACCCCATCTTCGGTAATGCCCAATGTATGTTCCCATTGCGCAGATAATCCGCCATCAACCGTGCGTGCGGTCCAACCATCTGCATCAATTTTGCATTCCGGCCGACCGGTATTTATCATTGGTTCAATTGTAAACACCAATCCGGGGACCATTTTCACCCTGTCCCACATTTTGTCATAAAAATGGAAAATTTGTGGGTCATCGTGCATAACCTTGCCAATGCCATGACCAACAAAGTCACGCGAAATTGAAAAGCCGTGCGGTTTAACAACTGCCTCTATGGTTTTGCCAATTTCCGACAGTGGAACATTTGGGCCACACACCGCGATTGCAGCGTTCAGTGCATCTTGGCACGTTTGTACCAATTCGCGCGCACGCGGCGCAACATTACCAATCATAAACATACGCGATGCGTCGCCATGAAAACCCTTGTATTCAGCGGTTAAATCAACATTTACTATATCGCCGTCCTTTAATATAACATCATCACTGGGGATGCCATGCACAATCACATCATTTACAGATGTGCATATACTTTTAGGATACCCCTGATACCCCAAATCAGACGAACGTGCACCATTGGCGTGCAGAAATTCCGCAACCATTCTGTCTATTTCACCGGTGGAAATACCGGCACGGATGTGTGGGGTAATATAATCAAAACAACGCGCAACTAAATCACCAACAACACGCAGACGTTTGAAATCCTTGGGCGCGTAAACAGATGCTAACATTTTATTTCCTTCGTTTTAATGCCATTCTGGCGGCACGCATTGCCAATTTTAATGAAAAATCACGCAATAATATTTCCGCTGGCATACCAGTTGTTCTTATTTGTTGTTCCAGTTCATTTAAACGCTGTAACACAGATATAATTTCATTTTCAGACCATATTTTTACAGCCTGATTAAATTTATCCACAACCTTCCAAAACAGGCGGGGTAATTGACCATCCACCACCGCAACCAGCAGGCGTTTGAAATGAATGTTTAACATACGAACCAGCATATTTGCATCAACATTATCATACAACAACCGGTCCAATGCGGTCATGGTTTGCGGAATATAACCCGCGGTCAATGAATATAAATAATCATCAATATTGGCCGCCCCCGTATCAGGCAAACATTTTTCAACGTCATCCAATTCAACTGTTTTTTTATCGTCAACATATAATGCTATCTTTGCCAGAAAACCACGTGTTATTCCACGGTCGCCGCCCAAATGTGCGGTCATATATGCCATGGCATCGGGGGTTATTTGCTGAATACCCGCATCTGCGGATAATTCGCGTCTGATTAACGCTGCCAAAGTTTTTGCATCGTCGGTATAGCACGCCAACGCCGCGACATCATTGCCGGATTCAAAAAAATTACGCAACCCGCCCCCAGAACGCAAATCGCCCGCCGTCACAATAACCGTTGCGCATAACCCAGAATGTGTTACCAAATCCGTAATCAATGCCGCATCACTGTCGCCGGCATTTGATATGATAACCATTTTGCGGCCACCAAACATTGATGGACTGCAACTTTCCGCGAACAGTGCATCCTGTTTTTCGCGCAGTTCGTTTGAATCCAATGAAAACAAGTTATCTTTTTCTATCTGCAGGCGTTCAATTGCCCTGTCACAAAATTCATCCGCCTGACCGGCATCAGGGCCATATATTAAAACCGCGCGAACAGTGTCAATTCCGCTGTTAAAATCTGTTTCTTTCCATTTCATTATTTTTTATCTGCGTCACTGTCAGAATTATTTTGTTCATATTTATATGTTTCTGTGATTACACGCGTACCGATTTTATCGGTTAAAACCTGTATCGTGTTTTGTACAGCATTATTATATGACGCGTTTGCCGCAACCAGATAACGCACAAAAGTATATGATTCAGATGCACTTTCTGTGCCCTTGGCAATTTGTTTGCCATCTGCAAATAATTTATAACTTGCGGTTAAAATAACTTCCTGCCATGTGGCATCACCGGTTGATTCCAATCCCTTGTATTTAGTAACTGGGGATTTTAAGTTAACCGTCAAGGTATATTTCGCATCAGCATCATGAACGCCACCAAATTTCGCATTTAATCCGTTGCGCATTTCAATGCCGTTAATACCACTGATTGGCGATACGTATATATCCGTATCACGTTCAGTATACATGGGCTGAAAACCACACGCAGACAATAATAATAACAGTATCAGATGTTTTTTCATTTTATAATTACGCGATTGTTTTTCCTGTTGCTTTTTATCCTTATATTACCTAGAGTTTTAATAAAGCGCAAGAGGGAATGATGAATATTTTTATGATGATTTTAGTTGCGGTGTTCATGGTCGGTTTTTATATGATTAGCAGCCCCAGCCAGCGTGTCGCCGAACAGGAAACAGAATACGCAATAAATCGGTCTGATTTGCGTTCTGTCGCAGAATGCGCATCTGCACAACATAATGCACAAATAAGGGGCGGGACGTTTCAGGATGTTTGTGTTGAACAAAACGGTATTACCAGTCAATTTGTATGTCTGAACGCCAATATGCGTATTACCAGTTGCGAAATTGTCAGAAATAAACGGCCTGAATACAGTTATATTTTGACCGCAACCGCACCAATTGATGCAGATGAATATAATAATATGCTGGAAATACTGGAGGAATATTTTCCTGATGCCGGCACTTTTGGCATATTTATGGATGGGAAAATTATGGTTGGCGGCACAACAGGTGCGCGCATTGTGCCAGATGCCATCACCGATGAAATGGAATTACAAAATGGGCAATTGGTATATATGACACAATACGAAATCCCAACCGAAGAAACAGTTTTTACAACCACTGTGCAATCTGATGTCATTTGCCCAATTGGAACAATAAAAACATATCGTTTTGGTCGGTGGCAATGTATTGGATATAATACAAAAACTGATTGCGGGGGCGATATGATTTGGGATTCTGATTTAATGATGTGCGTTGCCGATGAATCTAAAAAGCCCCTGTGTGCAGAACAACAAACCGCTGTTCTGGTTGACAGCGTATGGGAATGTGTTAATCCGTTTCCTGAAAAAGTTTGCCCCGATGGTATGACCGCACGATTAAATTATTCAACATTGGAATGGGAATGCGTTGTTGACCCGACAACCACTGAAAATGTAAAAAAGTGCGAAACGATTTCACAGGGTGCGATATTCGGCGCGGTTGGAACAACTGTTCGTGTGCCATCCACATCATGCACAGATTGTGAAAAAATGGTAACAAATTATGACACTTGCGAATCAGTGTGTGTGCCAGACCCATCAAAAATAAATAATCCGGCATGTTACCTCGGAAATCCTGATGAATGCAGTGGTTCATCACGTGGATTTTATTTTGGTTTTCCAACATATTCATATGCCAATAACATAGAAGGCCTGCAGGAATATTCCATTCCATTGGACAGCGAACATTCGCAAAACCGCAAATTTAACTGTATGGATTGTGGCGATAAAGGAATAGACAGTGCAAAATCATTTCCACCATATATAACGGTATGTAAATAAAAAACGCGCCATTACGGCGCATTTTTATTTGGTGCGTGCAGAACGTATTTCTGATGAAATTTTTCGCATTCTGGCCATTATATTATTATATTCTGTGCGATATGCGGCCATATCACGCGCCGATTGTTCGCATAAATCCCGACTGCGCACATCCGAATCCATATTTATTTCACACGCAAACATTAAATCAGACAATTTATCAGCGCGCGCGTCCAAAATATCATATTCTTTTTGCAGTGCCGCAATGTTTGCAGATTTGACACCTGCACAATATGTTTCATAAAATTTTGCGGCGGCGGATAATTCAGTACGTGCAAATTCTGCGGCCGCCATTTTGGCATTGCATTCCGATATTTCACGTTCAATATCGGCGATTTCATTTTCAGCCTCTAGCGTGTCGGCACGGTCATAACGATTATTAGAAATAAATTCTTGTAAACTGTATATTTGATTTTGCAGTTCTGACAAACGACATTCGGCCTGAATACCATCGCGTAATTTACGGCGTTGGGTTATGACTTTTTTATTTACAATCGCATTCAGAATAAGCAATAAGTCCTGTTTTGTGTTCATGACCACCCCTTTCTCTCTATAAATATAATACATATTATATTTTTGTCAAGATTAGTCACATATTTTTTTATACTGTATCGGATGCGTGGCACACCACCCGCCATGCAAAAATATTGTCAAAAAAAGGATAAGATTTTTCTTATATTTTGTCAATATATAGTTATTGATTCGTAAAAACACATCTATATTTTGTGTTTTTTGGTAAAAAACGAATCATTTCCTGTACCTGATACAGGATTTTTTTGACACAAAATATTGTTTGGTATGCAAAATAAATGAATCGCATATGCGTCAATCCCGCAGAAAACCCCACTTTTAAAAAGTAAAGCGAAAAATAAAATTTTTTTTACTTTTTATGTGTTGCCGACAAAGCGTATATACTATATATTGTTATCAAATAAGAAAAACAACCACTATATATTGAGATTTTATAATATCGGAGTGTAAAAATGCCTACGCCAGAAAACGATAATAAAATTCAGATTATTCCGACACTTAACACACGACTGAAAGTTGTTCAAAAGCGTTCCGGCGAATCTGTACCATTTGATGCAAAAAAGATTTTTGATGCTGTTAAAAAGGCTGTTGCCGTTACACATGAAATTTCAGATGAACAAATCGCAAACATTACACAATCTGCATTGAACAAGTTGGAATTAAAGTTTACTGACAAAAACCCAACCGTAGAAGATGTGCAAGAGGCCGTAATTGAATCGCTGATGGATGCACATGCGTATAAAACGGCGGAATCTTATATTATATATCGTCAAAAGCGTACTGAAATCCGCGATTCATATGTTGACGCCGTAGAGGTAATAGAGGGATACGTTGGCGGTTCTAATTGGCGAATAAAGGAAAATGCCAATGTTGGATATTCCATTGGTGGATTAATTTTGCGCACGTCTGAACGCGTTACTGCGGAATACTGGTTAAATCTGTACCCGCGCGAAATTGCCGAGGCACACAAAAACGCATCTATTCATATTCATGATTTGGGGTGGCTGACCGGATATTGTGCGGGGTGGTCATTGCGCGAATTATTGTACGAGGGCTTTAATGGTGTCCCCGGATATCTGCAGTGTGAACCGGCAAAACATATGGCAACCGCGGTTTCACATATGGTGAACTTCTTGGGCACGTTGCAAAATGAATTTGCTGGGGCACAGGCTTTTTCATCTGTGGATACGTATTTGGCCCCATATGTCAGGGTTGACAATATGTCATATGCAGACGTGAAAAATTCTATGCAGACATTGGTGTTCAATTGTGCTGTGCCGTGTCGTTGGGGAACACAAACACCATTTATTAACTTTACATTTGATTGGACCTGTCCAGAAGATTTAAAGAATCAGCGTCCTTTTATTGGTAAAAAACAGGCTGATTTCACATATGGTGACCTGCAACCAGAAATGGATATGATTAACAAGGCGTTCATAGAGGTTATGACCGAAGGTGACGCCATGGGTCGTCCATTCACGTTCCCAATACCAACATATAATATTACCAAGGATTTCCCATGGGAACACCCGAATGTAAAGCCTTTGTTTGATTTGGCGGCAAAATACGGTATTCCTAATTTCCAGAACTTCTTAAATTCTGATTTGAATCCAACAGATGTGCGTTCAATGTGTTGCCGTCTGCGTTTGGATGTACGCGAATTGTTAAAGCGTGGTGGTGGATTGTTTGGTTCTGCGGAAAAAACGGGTTCTATTGGCGTTGTTACAATTAACCTGTCCCGTTTGGGATACACGCACAAGGGCGACCGCGAAGGTTTGTTCCGTGAACTGAAACGCCTGTTGGATTTGGCACGTGATGCATTGGAAATCAAGCGTCGCATAATCACCAAAAATATGGAACGTGGTTTGTATCCGTTTACCCGTCGCTATTTGGGCAATTGGAATCATCACTTTTCAACAATTGGTGTAAATGGCGCGAATGAAATGGTGCGTAACTTTACCAATGACAAGGAAAATATTGCAACCCCAATGGGCAAGAAATTGGTTCTGGATTTGATGGACTTTATTCGTGAAAATCTGGCCACGTTTCAGGAACAAACTGGAAACCTGTATAATCTGGAGGCCACCCCAGCCGAGGGTTGTTCTTATCGCTTTGCCAAAACAGACGTAAAGAATTTCCCAGATATTATTACGGCCGGTACGCATGACGCACCATATTATACAAATTCAACCCAATTGCCGGTGAATTATACAGACGACCCATTCGTCGCACTGGAACATCAAGAGGAATTACAACGTAAATACACGGGTGGCACAATGTTACACCTGTATATGGGCGAACCTGTTTCCAGTGGTGCGGCGGCTGAAAAGATTGTACGTACTATTTTTGAAAATTATAAAATTCCGTACATGACACTGACGCCGACATTCTCTATCTGTCCGAAACACGGATATTTACCGGGGCGGCACGAATTTTGTCCGAAATGTGATGCTGAAATCGCAGCAAATCAAAATACGGAAAATTCAACAGTTTTACAATAAAACAACAACATAATAACAGAAAGGGAGGAAAAAATTATGGCAGCAACAGAAAACACGCAAAGAACACAATGTGAAATCTTTTCACGTTCAATGGGGTTCATCAGACCTGTTTCCAACTTTAACATTGGAAAATATTCTGAATTTTGCGAAAGAAAAACTTTTACCGAGGCGAACAGTTTAACAACTGGCCAACGTCACAGTGAATTGATGAAGAAAGCTGCATAGTTATGAGAGAGATTCAGATAGGTGGATTGGTTTCATTCACAACAATTGATTACCCAGAAAAATTGGCCGCAGTGCTGTTTCTGGTGGGGTGTCCATTGCACTGTGTGTATTGTTCCAATCCACATCTGATACCATTACACGACGGTGAATATGACCCAGAAAAAGTCTTGGAATGGCTGAAAAGCCGTGTCGGCAAACTGGAGGCCGTCGTTTTTTCCGGTGGCGAAGCATTAATGCAGGGCGATGCGTTAATTGAATATATGCGACGCGTACGTGAATTGGGTTTTGCAATCGGACTGCATACCAATGGTTTTTATCCAGAAACACTGGCGCGTGCGGCTGATTATGTGGACTGGATTGGTTTGGATTACAAAACCACGCGAAACAAGTATGGTGACCTGTCGGGTCAAAATATTGCGCACGACCATATGATTCGCAGTTTGGATGTTTGGTTGGCAACCGGCAAAGATTTTGAAGTTCGCGTAACGTGTGACCCGCGTTTTGTGACAAAACTGGATTTAATGGAAATTGCAACAGATTTACATAATCGTGGTGTAAAAAAGTTCGCAGTTCAAAAATATATTCCACATTTTGAAGATTCCACACATAACACAACGCCCGAACAGCGGGCCCAGTTTTTTACAGACAAAAATCTGCGTGCAACAATTGACGCATTGTTTGATTCCGTCACATGGCGGGAATAAGACACGGGGCTTTGCCCTGTTTTTTTATATTTTTTTGGTGTATGCAATTGCATATCAATATAATTGTGCGCCAATAAAAAATCCCGCGGGGCGGGATTTTTATATATTTTGTCGCTGTTTTTAGAATGAATAGCGTGCACCCAATTTAATTTCGTGGGCGTAAACAAATTCACCCTCAACCGTAGAAGAATTAAAGCGATAACCAACGTCAACCGCCCAATCTTCGTTAAAGTTGTATACAGCCCCAAGGCCGACCTGCCATTCAAATTCGTACAGGGTATCGTTGGCAACCTCCATTTCACCGGCGGGTATTTTTGATAATACCCCACCAACTATACTCTTAATAGGCTCTTGTAAATTGGCCAATGCAACTTCGTCAATATCAATTTCAACGGTTGCCTTTTGACGGTATACACCAAAACCAACACCGGCACCGATATATGGTGTCCATTTTGAATTTTCTAATTCAAAATCATAATAAACATTTGCCAAATATGAGTTATGACGTACAGAAATTGAGTTTTCTATTTCCGTTGGTATGTTTGCAATTGGTGTTCCAACAATTGCTTCAACAATATTGCCATCAAAAATGTCATAATCATCCTCGGATGCACTGCGAACTGCAACTTCTAGTTCACCACGAACATTGCCATATTTTATACCGGCGGTGATTTCACCGGCAAACGCCATATCAAAGGCCATTTCAGAACCGCCATTTTGTACAAACGCCTGTGACATAATTGATGCAATATCAGCATTAGGGGCCATTAAACCAGTCAGTGGAGTTGGATTAAAGCCCACACGTTTGGCCGTTGTATTCGCCTTGTCAATAACCAGCCCCAAACCAATATATGGGGTGATTTCCGCCGCAAACGCAGATGGTGCAAACATTGCGGTTGCCATAAATAATGCTAATGCTTTTTTCATTGTTTCTCCTTAACAAAATACAATATTACGTTTAGGTAAATATACCTATTAAAAAGTATATAAAAATCAAATAAATGTCAAACAAAAAACACTTGACTTAAAGTTAACTCTATGATTTATACTGTGTTCAGATTCTTTAAAAAACAAAGGAGAAAAGTACAATGAATAAAATTACAATCACTGTTATTGCGTTATGCGCGGTGGCAATCGTAATTGGCGTTATCGTTGGTGTACGTGCCAAACACAGCCAAACCACACCACGCGCCTGTATCGCGCCCATCAGTGAAAACATTGATGTAAAACGCGTACATTATAAAAACAGATATGGAATGGAAATTGCAGGTAATCTGTACACTGCACGTGATATGGATAAATCACAACAGTACCCTGCCCTGATTGTGGGTGCGCCATACGGCGGTGTCAAAGAACAGGCCCCATGCGTATACGCCAACGAATTGGCGGGGCGTGGGTTTGTGGTTTTGACTTTTGACCAATCGTTTATGGGCGATTCTGGTGGCGAACCGCGTCATGTGTCATCACCCGATATATTTGTTGAAAATTTCAGTGCCGGTGTTGATTATCTGGGGTTATTACCATATGTAAATCGTGACAAAATTGGTGTAATTGGCGTTTGCGGTTCGGGCGGTTTTGCACTGTCTGCGGCGGCGGTTGATACACGCATTCGCGCTGTTGCCACCGCCAGTATGTATGATATGAGTGCCACCGCACGGTTGGGGATGAATGCCAAAGAAATTCAGGCAACAAAAGAAAAACTGTCTGCGCAACGCTGGATTGATGCAGAAAATGGATATCCTGAATACATTCCGTCTTTTCCGGAAAAGCCAATCAGTATTGATGAAATTCCAGAAATGGACGAAACATCACGTGAATGGTTCCGGTTCTATGCCGTGCCACGCGGTTTTCACCCCAACGCACGTGGTGGTTTTACCACAACCAGTAATTTGGCAATGATGAATTTCAGTTTATTGCAACATATTGATGAAATTTCACCACGACCAATATTGTTTATCGTTGGTGACCGCGCCCATTCACGCTTTTACAGTGAAGATGCATATTCCGCGGCGAACCAGCCAAAGGAACTGTATGTTGTGCCAGATGCGGAACATATTGATTTGTATGACCGCACGGACAAAATACCGTTTGATAAACTGGAATCTTTCTTTAAGACAAATATGTAATAAAAAATCGCCCATTTGGGCGGTTTTTTATTACGCGGTTTTATCAAATTGGCTGTTATACAATTCAGTATAAAATCCGCCACGCGCCATTAATTCATCGTGCGAACCACTTTCAATTATATTGCCGTCACGCATAACCAATATTAAATCTGCATTGCGAATTGTTGACAAACGATGCGCAATAATAAAACTGGTACGACCATGCATTAATTTATCCATAGCGCGCTGAATTTGAATTTCGGTGCGGGTGTCCACTGAACTGGTGGCTTCGTCCAATATCAGCATCGGCGCATTTTTCACCATTGTGCGCGCAATTGTTAATAACTGACGCTGGCCAGCGGACAATGTCGTTACATCATTTAATACAGTATTATAGCCCGCAGGCAATGTTTTTATAAATTCATCCAGTCCAACCGCACGCGCCGCATCAATAACAGTTGCATCCGTAACGCCGGATTTATCATATACAATATTTTCACGAATCGTGCCCTGAAACAGCCATGTGTCCTGTAACACCATACAAAACATAGAACGCACATTTGAACGGCGCAGTTGTGTCGTGGGTATGCCATCTATTAAAATTTCGCCACCATTTAAATCATAAAAGCGCATCAATAAATTCACCAATGTTGTTTTACCCGCCCCTGTTGGCCCAACAATTGCAACCTTTTGTCCGGCATGCACAACAGCAGAAAAATCTTTTATTATAATTTTATTTGGTTCATATCCAAAACGCACATGGCGAAATTCAACATCACTACGAACACGTTCCAACGGAATTATTTTTCCTGTATCACGTGGTACGGATTGTAAATCCAGAAATTCAAAAACACGTTCACTGGCCGCGGCAGCAGACTGTAAATTTGACAGCAATGATGAAAACTGGGATGCGGCATCGCCAAACAAATCAACATACACGATAAATGCAACAATTACACCAAATGAAATTACATTATTCCATACCAATAACGCACCAACAACACAAACCGTAACATAGCCTAAATTCCCAACAAAATTCATTAACGGGTGGGTTAATCCTGATATAAACTGACTTTTCCAAGCACTGTTGTACAAATCCCCGTTCATTTCCGCAAATTCGCGTTTGGTGTCTGATTCTGCATTATATGCCTTGACCACGGTCAGGCCGGAATAGCGTTCTTCTATATATCCATTTAATTTACCCAATTCACGTTGCTGGCGGATAAAATATTTTTGCGAATGGGACAATATTACTGTCATCAAAACTAATCCCAACGCTGTTGCAATTATTGCTGATAATGCCATTATCCAATTTGTATAAAACATCATTATCATTGAACCAAAAAACATCACTATTTGCGCAACAAAAGTTCCAAAACTTTGTCCCAAAACTTGGGATACTATATCCACGTCGTTTGTAACGCGGGACATTATATCCCCAATGCTGTTTGAATTAAAATATCCCAACGGCAGGCGATTTATTTTTGATGCAATATCACGACGCAATGAACGCGATACGCGTGCCGCAACGCCCGCCAGCATAAAGCCCTTGATTAAATTAAATATAAAACTGAAAAAATACAGCAATGCAACAATTACAGCCAAATGTGTAATGTCATGCATATCTATGCTGGATTTCAAACCGTTTGCAATCAGGTTTGTTATATCCTTTAACAATTCGGGGGCAACAACAGTCAAAACAGTGCCGGCCACAGAAAATAATATCGCAACAATAATTGCCCCCCAGTGCCGACGACAATATACAACCAACTGCGCCAATGTTTTCCAAAAATGCGCCGGTTTGTCCATACTGATATTATTTTTTCCATTCATAACATTACCAGCCATTATTTGTCACCCCCATTTCCCAATTGGGATTTTGCAATTTCAATGTATATAGGACAATTTTTCATCAATTCTGTATGTGTGCCCTGTCCCACAATGCGCCCCTTGTCCAGAACCAATATTTTATCTGCATTCATAATAGTTCCGACACGCTGGGCAACGATTATTGTTGTTGCGCCACCGGTATGACGGCGCAATTGGGTACGTAAGGCCCTGTCTGTTTTATAATCCAGCGCAGAAAAAGTGTCATCAAATATATATATTTCAGGCGCGCGACAAACCGCACGCGCAACAGACAGACGTTGTTTTTGGCCACCCGACAGATTTGTTCCACCCTGTGATATCATTGCATCGTATCCGCCATCCATTTTTTCAACAAAGTTTTTTGCCTGTGCCACCCTGACTGCTGTGCGCACCATTTCGCGGGTTGCACGACGACGGCCGTTATCGCCATATGCAACATTTGATGTAACCGTACCACGAAACATAACCGCACGCTGGGGGGCATATCCCAATTTATTCCGCAGGCCACGTTGGGTATACTGTCTGACATCAATGCCATCAACCAACACCGCGCCAGAAGAAACATCGTAAAAACGTGGAATTAAATTCACCAGTGTACTTTTCCCACTGCCCGTTGCACCGATAATTGCAACCGTTTCGCCGGCATTGGCAGTAAAACTGATGTTATGCAAAATTTCACCAGATGCATCGGGATAACGAAAGCATACATTCTGAAAAACCACCTGACCGTGTTTCTTTGCCGTACCACGTACAGTGTTTCCGTCAATAATATCAGATTGCGTATCCAAGACTTCGTTTATACGGCGCGCCGACACTGTTGCACGTGTCATAAACAATAATATCATTGTTAATATCATAAAAGACGCCACAACCTGTGTTGCATATGATGAAAAGACAATCATATCTGAAAATAAATTCAATCGCGCTGCATCAGGTGCGCCATTTATCATATATGCCCCAACAATATAAATTGCCAATATTAACCCCGTTAATAAAAATTGTGTTCCGGGTTCCGCCACAGACATTAAACGATGTGTAAATAAACTGGTACGTGTTAATTTGTCATTTGCACGGCCAAATTTACGTTCCTGATATGCTTCGGCATTATATGCATGAACAACACGAATCCCAGACAAATTTTCACGCGTCACCCTGTTCAGATTATCTGTTAATTTCTGAATAATTGTAAATTTTGGAATGGCCAATGTATAAATTGTCCCAATCATCATCAATAACACAACAACAAATATTCCGGTTACGGCCGTCCATTCCCAACCCCGTCCGTACATTTTTAATGCGGCCCAAATGGCCATAATCGGTGCACGAACACCTATTTTTAATGCCATCATAAAAAACATTTGAATTTGTGTGATATCGTTTGTGGAACGCGTTATCAAACTGGACGTGGAAAAACGACTGATATTACCCATTGAAAAAGACATCGTTTTATCAAATACACGCTGGCGCAGACGCATTGCCAATCCAGCAGACGTTTTTGCAACAAAATACCCTGTAATAAAAGTTATCCCAAATATGGCAAATGTACATAACATCATCATTCCGCCAGCAATTAAAATATCACGCATTGCACTGTGCGGTGTTTGAACCAGTCGCGTTATTTCAGCCATATAATCAGGCAATTTCAGACTTAACCAAACCTGAACAACTATTAAAACCAAGCAAATAAAAACCAGAAATAAATCCCGTCCTGTTAAATGTCGCAAAAGTTTTAACATCTATCCCCCGCAACCAATGAATTTTGAATAAAAATATATGCGCATATGTATATCAACTGCAAATATTCATTGAATCAAAATCATAAATTTTATGCAAGGCACTTTTTTTCTTTTATTCCGTTTTTACGTTTATTATGCGTTGATTTATTTTTGCTGTTTATGTACTGTTTAAAGTGTATTAAGAAAAAGATTTTTTATGAAAGAAAAACTGTCAATAAAATTAAAAATAGAATTAACCATTCAGCCAATATGCAGTATTTGTGGACAACCTATTTTGGGGAACCAACAAATGTCATTGGCCATCATATTCCACGATGTCACGGCGGTCCCGATGTGGCCGCTAATTTATTTCCGGCACACAAAATTTGTAATTCTATTAAAAACAATTTAATGCCAGAAGAATTTGAACAGCAAAAGCAGGAACTGTATCAAACTGCGTTGGAAAAATGGCACTTGAAACGCAAAGATAAACAGATTGTCGCAAAAGCCTTACAGAAAATGAAGTAATATAAAAAAACCGCCACATTTGACAAAACATAATTTTGTGATATAAAATTATTCATTATGATTAGACAAAATTGCGTTTATTGTGGCAATGAAATTACAGCCCGCAGCCGTGAACACGTTATACAAAACGCGATTGGTGGGTTATATGAGTCAACGGATATATGTTGTCCGCAGTGTAATAATTATATCAGCAAATATATTGATGCGCCGTTTACCAAAATATTTAATCCAATTATTTCGCAAATTGATAATTTTTCAAAAACCAATAACACAAAATCAATGCAACCATGCACCGGCAAGGTTTTATATCATGGCAACCTGTACAGTGCAAATATCAAGGCCGGACGCGTTGTCGCATGTCCTGATTTAAGCCGCACTTTACGGTGTGACGCAACAAAGTTGCCACTGCAGATTGTATCTTATGATTTTAATTTGGAAAATGCGGCGTTTCAAAATGGTATGAATAAAATCGCATTTAATTATGCACTGGATAATGGTATTGATTTGAATATATTAAAACACGGATTAAATGTAACCAAGGCCAGTGACAAAATAGAAAATATTTCATTCAATTACCCAATTGTGCCCTTCTGTGCGTTGAACCCAGTGGATATACAACTGGAATTACATACACCCTTTTTGCCATACCACAGTATGATACTGTTTGGACAAAACAATAAATTGTGGTGTTATATAGATTTATTTAATACGTTCCAATATTATGTATTGTTATCGGATAAAATATCAGCAGTACATAAAGTTTATAATTCATATGCGCAAACACTGCAAAAAATTGACCGCACAAAACCGGTACTGGATATATGCAGTCCAAAAGATATATCAATTTATGCGCAGCAATATGGTGTTGAACCATGTATGGATATAAATGAATTTTCCAAACGTATTTATAATGCCATGGACAGAAAATCCCAAAAGACCAGTTTTAGTAAAATTATTGGGCCAAAAATCCGGTATTTGTCGCCTGAATATATTATAAATGGCCAACACAGTGGCAATGAACTGGTGTTATTTGGGCAATCTGTGCGGCTGTATTTTAATGAATTTGACCAATTAAATACAAACACGTTCAGAACAATGACATATACCGGCGATGCGCGCGATGTGGTGTCATACCCTGAATTTATAAATTACTTTTTACAAACCGATAAAGACTGTTTACGAAATTATGCACGTGCAAAATTTGAAACATTAAATTATTTCCTGTGTCAACGGCAAAAATAAAGTATATCAAATGGGTGCGGACAACATTCCCGCACCCATAAATTATCAGTTATATAAATGTTTGATATTATTTTTATCCAAAAAGTTTATAAAGTTCTGTAACAACACAGGATATTGTTTATTCATTTCTGAAAAATCGGCCTGTTCATAAATTTTATTAAAATTCAGTTCTGTACTGTCAAACTGATTTACCCGCACATATGGTATTTTGAATAATTCGCACATTTCATAAACGCGTGAATCTGTGGCTATGTCAATTGCGGGCACACCATTTTTTAAGGCTATAATATTTCCATGAATACGGAAACCAAATGCGACATCATATGATTTGATAAATTCGGCCCATTTGTTCATATCTGAAAATATATGAAACAAATGTCTGATTTTATCATTTGTAACAACATCATATTCATCCAGTCCGAAATGCCGGCATATTGCGTCAACAGATGCACTGATATCTGAATTTTGCAGTGCCATCAAAGATTGCAATTGGTCTGTATTCGCAATCAAATAAGGCAAAAATTTAAATTCAGACTGTATCACAAATGCAGGATTTGAAAATTGTAACATATTATCCAGCACTGCCCTGTTCCATTGTACGTGCCAATCACTGTATGGTTCCCAACAAGTGTGAAACACAACATTACGCAGTTCAGACAAATTTTTCTTTATTATTTGTGGTTGCGCATATCCATTTACAAAATAAGTTGGACATCCAACGGCATCTACATTTTTTATACCTAAACTTTTTAAAACATCTGCTGTAAATTCGCCACGCACACCAACAACATTACATCTGTCGGCAATCATTTGTATCCAACGCACCATTTCAGATGATAAACCGTTCGCATATTTACGTGGATTCATTTCTTCCAGTGTTGTTTGTGCCCCCAATCCCATTATGTTTATCGGCTTTTTACAACGCCCCAGAAATTCAAACCATTTTTCATAGTTCAATTGCACATTATTTCTTAACACATTGGCGGCAAATATAATATATGAATCACTGTCATTTTTCACGTCAAACGGTGCCAAATACTCAAAGTCATAATCCAAATTGCGTGCCCCATATGTTGGAATTAAAATGTTTCCAGTATTATTACCTATATGAGTCTGAAACTTTTCTGACATCATCTGATAATATGGGACATCCTTGGATTCCATATTATTCATTACAATCGTGCATTTTTCACGGAACAGCACTGATAAAATATTTTGTTCAAAAATTTTTGGGGTGAAATTTTTTTGATACACTGCATTCCATCGGTTACCAATGCGATGCAAATCTGAACGTTGTTTATATACGCGTATCATAATATCTGCCAAATTATCTGTATCTGTTTTGTATAAAAAACTGTTTTTTCCATCTTGGATAAATGCGGCCGTGCCGGTTTTATCAGAACAAATTACAGGCTTGTGCAGCATCATTGCCTCGGTACAAACAATGGGCATTGGGTCATCCAGTGATGTACAGCAAATCACATCTGTGCGTGCCATTTCACGCAATGTTTCTGGGTGACTTAATTCCCCCAGAAAGTGTACAGGTGTATTAATCGCCAACTTTTTTAAAACTTTGCAGTATTTATTGTCTTGTAATTTTCCAACAATATTAAATTCGCAATTATCGCGTATATTCTGTGGTATTTTTTTGACTGCTTGGATAAATTTATCTTGGGCCTTTCTGGTATCACATGTGCCAAAAATACCAAAAACTAATTTATTGCTGCGTTTCTGTGCGGCGGGGATTTTTATCTCATCTATGCCATATAACAGAATTTGTGAACATTTGCCTGAATATTTATCTGTAAAAGATTTAGATAATTCCCCACTGAATAAATTGTATCCACATATGAAAAATCGGATTTTAAATTGCTGTTTCTGGTTTCGTTTTCGTATCCAAATGCGCCCTCGTGCACCCACAGGACAACCCGCCGGACCAATGGTTTTATAAATCTGGCGTATTTTGCCATTACAATTGTATTTAACAAGACTGTATCAAATTGTTTAAAGAAACGTTGTGTTTGTGCGTCTTGCCGGCTTAAATGAATCAACAATTTTGGATAAACCAGACATTGCACGCCATATTTTTTGCACTCTTGTTCCAATTTGCCACCCACGGGGGATAATATCAGGCATTTCTTTTTATGTCGCTGTAATGCACGTGCGGTATTCAATAATGCAATTGGTGCACCCGTTAAAGATAATTCATGGGATAATAATAATATTGTTCCTGATTCAACCACCGGCAGTGAAATATCCGTCACTGGGGGTGCAAAACGACCCTCGGCCTGACCATGCATTAAATAATGTAACAGCGGATTCATACCGCCCCTGAATATATCTGGATAAATACTTAAATATGCATCATTATCAAATTTTGCAGATGGGTTATCGCCATGCTGGTATCCCGTTGTCAAATAATGCAGCACCGGATTAAACCCAGAACCTGTGGCCAAATCTGGGTGATGTGCGATATAATAATCAACATCAAAAAATCCTGAATCCAGTATTAATGACATACGCGCATCATTTATAACGCGCCTCTCGCGACGGCCAAATAATTCATAATGCAGCAAAGGATTCATTCCCGCCTGCTTAACATCTGGGTTTAACATCAAATATACATTTGTATTAAATTTTTGTGATGGGTTATACCCCTTGGTCCAACCGACGGTTAAATAATGTTCTGCTGGATTTATATTATCCGCCAAAACATCAGGATAATGTTGCAGATAATATTTCTGGTTAAACAATTTTGATTTTAATAATTTTCTGCATTCCCAAGACAAAGTATTCTGTGACATGCCAAACCCCATATTTTTTTAAGCAAATTAAAAACCGCCAAAGGAATTTGACGGTCGGGGAGTTCGTAAATCAGATTGTGATTGATTCTGTCGCCTTTGGGTTGCCCCTATTGTATAGCGCACAGCTCCCCGACATGCAGTCGGGAGAATATTTTTAACGAAACAACCGTCCGAAATACAAATATTACGGTGCAGTTGAACCGCACAATCCGAGCTTACGACAGCCCCGAACCCAATTCCCATTGGATTCTTTCCCAGTTTTACATAAAGAAATGCTGAAATCAACTGATTAAACACATCTGAATAAAATCAATAAAAAAAAACGCCCCGCTGGGGCGTGATTGTTTTCTGGCGGGGTTAAATAGTGCCGTCGCAGCCAGCCAATATGCACATTGTCGTATAGGATTGGCGCGACAGTTCCAGATACAGGAAAATCATTGCTATTTGATTTTGAACGGACTATTTTTGTATCGTGTGGGATATACGCCTGTGGCGCGCCAGCGCGTACGTTCCATTTTACGGTGGGGACAGTTTGGCAGGCGTGCTGGGGACGCAGTACGAATATCACCCCGAATTTGCGCCAACCACAGAAATATTGACGGGATATAAAAACTGCACCATCAGTTGGACTGATTATGAAAAACTGTATCGCGAATTATTGACCGCGCGCAATCCGACCACGTCGCTTACCCCAGCCACGCTTGACTGCATCTGCTTACTTTGCACCGAAAAAAGTGCCACACAATGCCACCGTCGCCTGGCCGCGGAATATATTGCATCGCAAATCCCCGACATCGACATTGTGCATTTATAAAAAACGCCCCATCGGGGCGTGATTATTCCTGGCGGATGGGGAGGGATTCGAACCCCCGGTGGAGTTGCCCCCACAACGGTTTTCAAGACCGTCGCAATCGACCGCTCTGCCACCCATCCTAAACTTTTTCACCGACGGTCTTTCAAACCTACGGTTTTGTTCGCTGTTCGCACCTGACGGTGCTGCTCACCACTCGTTCGCGCTCGGCTGCGTTGCACTTGCCTTGCTGACTCGTATGCAAGACCGTCGCAATCGACCGCTCTGCCACCCATCCTAAACTGTTTTACCGACAGGTTTCGTGCTGTCGCACGGCACTGCGTAGTCAACCCACCGGTTTTGTTCGCTGTTCGCACCTGACGATGCCGCTGGCTGTTCACCTGTGTCGCGAACGGTGTGTATTATACAGTACCAGAATACGGTTGTCAATTCATCTGTACAGTTAAATTATTGTTCTTGAACCAGCATAAGTATATGTTATTATGTCACACAGAGAGAGCCAACCAAAAGGGCTGTGACAATGTATAAATCTGTTTTAGTTACCGGTGGCGCGGGCTTTATCGGTTCTAATTTTGTTCCGTATTTTGCGCAAAGATATCCAGAATATCGTATTTTTAATTTAGACAAACTGACATACGCGGCGAATTTAGAAAACTTAACTGAATGCAAAAATATGCCGAATTACACATTCATTCAGGGCGACATATGCGATGCAAATTTAATAGATTCCATATTCCATGATTGTAACATTCGTGGTGTAATTCATTTTGCCGCGGAAAGTCATGTTGACAACTCAATCACTGGCCCAATGGCGTTTATAAACACAAACATCGTTGGCACGGCAAATTTACTGCAGGCTGCACGCAACAATTGGATGGACGCACCCCACCGTGTAAAGATTGGCCATGAATCTGACAGATTCCACCACATTTCAACGGACGAAGTTTATGGCGCACTGGGGCAAGAGGGATTGTTTAGTGAAACAACACCATATGACCCCAGCAGTCCTTATTCTGCGTCCAAGGCCGCGTCCGACCATTTGGTCAGCGCGTGGCATCGCACATTTGGATTAAACACAACCATATCCAATTGCTCAAACAATTATGGACCAAAACAGCATCCGGAAAAATTGATTCCGAAAATTATTCAGAACTGCGTTAATTGGCAACCTATTCCGATTTATGGGCGCGGCGAAAATGTTCGCGATTGGTTGTATGTAATGGACCATGCGTATGCAATTGATTTAATTTTCCATCATGGTCGCGCGGGACAAACTTATAACATTGGTGGCCACAATGAACGCACAAATATGCAAATTGTAAACACCATCTGTGCGATAATGGATAAAAAAATGCCACGCAAATTTGGCAAGCATTCTGATTTAATAACCTTTGTTGCCGACAGACCGGGGCACGATTTGCGATATGCAATTGATGCATCAAAACTGAAAAGTGAACTGGGGTGGCGTGCACAGGAAACCTTTGACCGCGGAATTATAAAAACCGTTGATTGGTATTTACAAAAAATGCGTTAAAAAAACGCCGGCAATTGCCGGTGTTTTTTTATTTCACGTTTTTTCTGAATGCAAAAGCAAAAATTACCGCACCGGCCACAAACATTATTGCAGACAGTAATTGTCCCATTGTCAGCCCCCAACTGGTTAAAAAACCAATTTGCACATCGGGCGCACGAAATTGTTCGCAAAAAATTCTGAATACCGCATATAACATTGCCAATATTCCGCCCAGTGCACCGGCATAACGTCGCAATCCAGTAAACCGATACAGGCAATACATTATTATGAATAACAGGATGCCTTCGGTTGTGGCCTCGTACAAAGGGCTGGGGTGACGCGGAATTGTTGTATGACCGGCAAATACAACCGCCCATGGGACATCTGTGGGACGGCCCATAACCTCTATATTAATAAAATTAGCAATACGGCCGAAAAACAGGCCAACAGGTGCGATAACCGCCAATATATCCAATATATTAAATGCGGTTTTATACGTTGTGCCCTGAATTTGTTTATGCTTTATTTGATTATGTGCAAATAAAAACACCGCCACAATCACACCAATCAGTCCGCCATGGAAACTCATCCCGCCATGCCAAACCGCAAATATTTCCAATGGATGCGCCAGAAAAAATGGCAGGTTATACAACAGCACATATCCCAAACGACCACCGATTATGACACCCAATATAATTGCAGTTAGCAAATCATCCAATTGACGTTTGTCCAATTTTATTTGGCTGTCCGTGCGACGCACAAAATGGCGCAGCATAAAATACCCGATTACAAACGCGGCAACATACGCCAATGCGTACCAGCGCACATCCAAACCAAACACTGAAAACGCCACCGGCGAAATAGGATTTATCGTTATTGCCATTGCGTGTGTCCCCTGCTATGCCTGACGTGCAATTGTTTGTTGCAAATTATCAATGATTGTATTCAGGCGTTTAACGGCGTGTTCATCGTGTTCGGCCTGTTTTTCGCGCAATTTAATTTGGGCATTTTTCAAATCAGCCTTTAATTGTGCCACAACTGTTGATTTTTTTGGTGTGGATATACAATCAGGCTTTTGTCCAATTAATTTAGTACGTGCACGACGCGCTTTCTCATTTTTTGTCGGCATAGACATTCCCCCTGTTGTTTCACTTGAATTATCGCACACATTGTATTATATATTGTGATAACTAACAAGGAGAAAAAAAATGGCAATACGTAATGTCGCATTAAAAACAAAAGCCCCAGACGGCCCAGCACATGTAAAATCTGGCGGTGGAATTGAATTATATTTAAAACGAATTTTCGCACTGATGTTCGGTGCGGTTGCGGTTACCGCATTGGCGGCATACATCACAATGGCCACACCATTATGGACGGTATTATTTACAGCAACTGGATTGTCTGCTGTATATTACATATTATTGTTTGGTGGTTTGGCTTTGGCCATTTGGGCACAGGTGCGCGCATTCAGTTTTAAACCATCAACCGGCGCATTGATGCTGTTTTTGTATGCAATCCTGACTGGAATTGTTATGACACCGTTATTATTGGTTGCCGTGACAAATAATCCGTTAACTATATTATCAGCATTTGTCATATCGGCACTGATGTTTGCGTGCATGGCATTGTTTGGATACAAAACTGTCAAAGATTTATCATTTCTGGGGATATTCCTGTTTATGGGAATGATTGGTTTAATCTTGGTCGGTTTGGCTTCATTTATATGGCCGGCAATTGTTGGTGGTACATTTGGTACAATTGTATGCTTTATCGGAATTTTAGTATTTGCATTGTTCACCGCATATGATATGCAAAATCTGAAACGTGCATATGCAGTATTGGGTGGTGACGGTGCGCAAAAAAATCAATTGGCTGTGTTGGGTGCGTTGCATCTGTACATATCCTTTATCGCAATGTTCCAATATCTGTTAAATTTGCTGAACAGAAATTAAACATAAACCAAAAGATGGAGTATTAAAAATGGCTTATAAAATTGACCCAGCAAAATGCATAGGTTGTCATACATGTATGGGGATGTGCCCTGTTATGGCGATTTCCGTTGGCGCGGATGGCAAATGTGTAATTGACCCAGCAAAGTGCATTTCATGTGGCACATGTGCATCTGTATGTCCGGTTGCTGCAATTGCACCCGATGCAAAATAAAAAGGTATTTATTAAAACTGGGGGCATTGCCCCCTTTTTATTTGGAAAACAGTTGCAAAAATTGAAATTCTGTATAACAATTACCACAGTTAATTTTAGGGGTTAAAAATGCCAGCAAAAACAGTTAATGATATTGTCGCATTATGCAAGCGGCGCGGTTTTATTTTTACAGGTTCTGAAATTTATGGCGGATTGGGTGGTGCATATGATTATGGCCCATACGGCGTTGAATTGATGAAAAATATTCGTAATGCATGGTGGAATTCCATGGTTTATTCACGCAATGATATAGAGGGTCTGGATGCCGCATTGATTAGCAATCGTTTATTGTGGAAATATTCTGGGCACGAGGCCAGTTTTTCCGACCCACTGGTTGAATGCAAAAAGTGTGGCGCACGTATGCGTCAGGACAAAATGCGCGACCAAACAAAGTGCGATAATTGCGGCAGTACTGATTTAACCCCACCACGGGCATATCAATTAATGATGGGGCTGTCCATTGGGGCAACGGCGGATGGTGCAATAAATGCTTATCTGCGTCCTGAAACCGCAACAACAACATATGTTAATTTCAAAAACGTAATGGACGCATGCCCGCACAAACTGCCGTTTGGGATTGCCCAAATTGGCAAGGCTTTCCGTAACGAAATTTCACCACGTGGATTCGTATTTCGTATGCGCGAATTTGAACAGGCTGAAATGCAATACTTTGTAAATCCGGCCGATGATGAAAAATATTTTGAAATGTGGAAAAAAATCCGTATGGATTGGTGGATTAACACGTTGGGTATACCGGCTGAAAAATTACGCTTTACCCCACATGAAAAATTGGCCCATTATGCCAAGGCTGCTGGTGATATTGAATACGAATTTCCAGATGGATTTGACGAAGTAGAAGGTGTTCATAACCGTCAGGATTTTGATTTGGGTTCACACACCAAATCACAAAATGAATTTAATATTCAGGCGCACGTTATGGAAAACCATGACAGTACTGTTAAATTGGCGTACAGCGACCCACAAACCGGCGACAGTTTTATCCCATTTGTAATTGAAACTGCGATGGGTGTTAATCGTGCAATGTTGGCGGTGATGCTGGACGCATATACCGAAGAACAATTACCTGATGGAAAATCACGCGTTGTATTAAAATTAAAGCCGGCTTTGTCACCGGTTAAGGCCGCTGTTATTCCATTGGCGCGCAACGTTCCTGAATTGGTCAACATTGCGAACAATATTGAAAATGATTTGCGCAAATTAAATATTGGCCGCATTGAATTGGAAAATTCTGGTAATATTGGTAAAAACTATCGTCGTCATGATGAAATTGGGACACCTGTTTGCATTACTGTTGACCATCAAACGATGGAAGATAACACCGTAACCCTGCGTTACCGTGATACAATGCAACAGGAACGCATTGCTGTGGCGGACGTACCGGCCAAATTGATGGATATAATTACCAAAAACGAAAAATAAAAAAACGCCCAAATGGGCGTTTTTTATTACAAATTTTTACTTATGTTTATATGCCAAAATATATGGAACAAATTTATCTGAATTTTGCTTGCCCAACCATATGCGCGGTATAATTAAACTGTTATGCTGGCCCGCGGACATTTTTGGGGTCACCGCGCCATTTGCGGCGTTTATTATTTGTGGTAATTTAACAGATATGCCCTGTTCCATATGTGGCATAATAAATGTTATTTCAGCGTCTTGCCTGATTTCATTACGTAATTCCAGTGTAATTTTTTCGTCGTCCACCGCGGTTATTACGCCTGCCACATGCCAATCAGAAGTTGAACGCGCACTGTTATAATTATGCGCATCCGGTCCAACAGGCCCATCAAAAAACGCCGTGGTGTATCCGCGCGATTCCAAACGATTTAATTCCGCCATAAATGGCGCAGGGTCAAAATTTTCTGGGTCGCGCGCATACGCATCCAACGCACCGCGATACGCGTGCACAACCGCACCAACATAGTATTCACTGCGGTTGCGGCCCTCTATTTTTAATGAATCGGGGCGCGATTCAATAACTTCACGCAGGCGCGGCATTAAACATAAATCACGCGCGTTCATAATGTATGCGCCACGGTCGTCTTCGTCAATCGGCATTTCAATTCCAGTGTCGTGTTCACGCAGGATTACATCATAATTCCACCGGCACAATTGCGCACACGCACCGCGGTTGGCCGGACGTCCCGTTATAAAATTAGATAACAAACAACGTCCTGAATAAGACATACACATCGCGCCATGAACAAAAATTTCCAAACCGATATCCGGACACTTTTCACGAATTATTTTAAATTCGTCGTGGGAAACCTCGCGCGCAAGGACGCACAGACGTGCGCCGGCGGCCTGCCAAAAACGCACAGACGCAGACGAACAAATGTTTGCCTGTGTTGATATGTGTATCGGCATATCAGGGTGATGTTCACGCACCCACATCAATACGCCCGCATCTGAAACAATTAACGCATCAGGACGCAAATAATTAATAACATCGCTGACATGCGACATATTTGTAAAATCGCGTTCGTGCGCGAACAGGTTAAATGCCAAATATACTTTGCGCCCCGCGGCGTGCGCCAATTCAATACCGGCGCGCACTTCATCAGTTGTGATTTTTGCGCGCGCACGCATGGAAAAACCGGGTAATCCGGCATAAATTGCGTCCGCCCCATATAAAATGGCGGTTTTGAAAGCATCCAACGTCCCCGCCGGAGCCAATAATTCAGGTAACTTAATCATAATGATTATATTTTTTACAGTTATTTCCAGAATGCAAGCAAATTATGAATTTTTTGACTTGAAATTTACTTTGCAACAATGTATAGTAAAGCACGTTGCCGGATTAGCTCAGCTGGTAGAGCATCTGATTTGTAATCAGAGGGTCGTTGGTTCAAGTCCGACATCCGGCACCAGAATTTTAAACCGCCACGCAGGCGGTGTTTTTATAAGGTGACTGTCTATGAAAAAATATATTTGCTATGTCGGTATCGCTTTCTTGTTATGTGGCTGTGCAAAAAATTATGTTATACTAAACAATTATTCTTTGGAAAACTTTAACGGTTCAGAAGTTCCAGTATGTGTTAATACCCCAAAACGGGTGATACAGAAATCAGCACCATTTACTGCCATAGACCAATGTGGGAATCAAGTTGAAGTCTCCGGTGAATATGAAGAGAGTGAACGTTTATGTGATATTCTGGAAAAACAGGTTGTATCTTATTCTTATTGTCTGGCACAAATGCCAAAGCCCGTACACTTGGTTGAAATGAAAGACGGCGATATGACAATATGTTATGACAGAAATAATAAAGTAAAACTGCCTATAATGTATTGTCAAAAAGATATGAATGTAATTCAGACTGTATCATTATAAATAACCGCACCGCCCAATGGGCGGTGGGGTTTTTGGTGTCGGAAACCGTATATTTTTTATTTTTTCTTTCTGTTATTTCTTTGCTGGGACTTGTTGGATTTGTTGCCGCGCTGATTACTTTCTGTATATTCATAATCTGTGTCGTCATCATCCATTTCATATTCATCATATTCAACGTCCACATCGCCGTATTCACCATCCATAATATCGTTTAACATCCTGCGCGCACGGGGGTTACGGTCTGAATATTTTTTCAGACCCAAAACCAATGCGGCACTTATCATTTTTTCAATATCGCCGGATGATACTGATTCTGATACGCGGTCGCGAATATTTGACGCCATATGTTTTACTGCGTGCTTTGCCTTGTAAAACAAAGAATGGCGACGACGAACGCGTTCAATGATTTCCATAATCCACATTGCGATTAAAAACACCACCATTGGCACGGCAAAGCACATTACAAAATATTTGAACACGTGGTCGTTACAAAATGTGCCGCCAAACATTGCGTCGCACGTACGTGGACAGTGCAATAATATTACTGCAATAATTTCATACAGTGATAAAACGGTTAAACCGATTTTTGATTTTAAAAACATTTTCTCTCTCCTTTGGTACGATTTTATTTTTGCTGATTTAGCAAATAAAATCATCAGGAACGAATCCCGCAGACAATAATCAGAACTTCATAAATCTGATGCCCATCATTACCGTCCAATCGTTACGATGCCAATTACCGCCCAAACGATGTCCCGCACGAATCCATACGCCTGTTGTTTGATTTAACATTGTGCCCAGTTCGGCTTCGGCCAGAATTTCTTGGTGACCGGTTTCAAAATTTATCCAAATTTGCGGGTCAACCAATGCCCACCAACCACGTTGTGATGCATATCCCAACAGCATTCTGTATTGTCCTTGGTTTATATCGGGTGAAATATCTGGGTCGGTGTTATGCAGTGAAATAAACTGTTTTGCAACCAACGCACCAAATACATTATGACCAAAAGAATAAACATACCCCAATATTGGGTCAAACGTGTACTGTTGCGCCCCCAGTGTATCTTCGGTTGCGGTTGGCAACAAAAATTCGGTCGCACCGATTAATGTATGCCGGCCCCAAGTATGCTGGGCGCGGGCACGCAGGGTTAAATCCCCCAATCCATTATCAGATTTGCCATATCCACTGTAACGCAATATTGGCAATTCTGCATTAATGCCAAACACTTTACGAATCGCGTGGTCATATTTTAATGTTAATGATGTAATAGAAGAATCACCAAATGCACGTAATTGCGGCAATAATTCTATTCTGGTCAGGTTGTCCGCAGGATTTACCCCACGGGCGGCATTATTATCTGCTGCATATGCCATTGGTGTGGCCAATAAGACAGCCAATATTGTAAAAGTTATTTTTTTCATATTGTCCCCCATATATGCATATATTGTGCATATACCCGCAAAAAAATCATCAGGAACAAAAACCCGCCACATTTGTGGCGGGCCAAACAATTACAATGCTGTTTTTTAATCTGATGTTACAGGCGCATCCGCACTGCCATATTGTGGGGCAGAATCAGTTGTGCCAAAATCATCAGCCGCATTTTCCATTGCGGCCGTGGCGGCAGCAGTTGAATCAGTTGCCACCGATGCATTATTTGTTGATTCTGTGGTATCAGCCCCAGATTCTGCAGCGGCGCGTTCCTCTTCGGCACGGGCAGCATTTTCAATTTGCAATAATTGCTTTTCCAACGCGGAACGTTCAGAAGATTTATATCCTGTTTCTGCACTGTCTGATTCCGTTGTTGTTGCGGATTCAGACTGTTCGGATACAGCCGGATTTATCAGGTTTTCAAATATTGCCTGTGCCTCTCGCGAGCCGGTCATATCGCGCGCCAATAATTTACTGGTCGGTCCGGGGAAAAACCATTCGTCCAGTTTTACCGCGGTTAACTGCATAATTGGGCGGGTACGGGCCTGTTCAACCCATGGTGCCAAACGTGGCGCATCAGAATAATACCACAATGCACACCAATAAACGACGCCCATTATTACAATACCACGGATAATACCAAATATAATCCCCAGTGTTCTGTCTGTAACCTTCATAATACTGTTTTGAATTTTTTCACGCAGGCGTTGGTTAAAGAAACCGACCAACATCAATATTACAAAAAATACAATAAAATATGATGCCACCAGCGTGCCAACCGTGGATGCGGATAAATCAAACCAACTTTGCAGCAATTTATCCAACAGTGGCGATATAAATCGTGCAGCAAATGCAGCAACCACCCATGACAATGTTGCAATGGTTTCATATATTCCGCCACGAATTGTGGCCCATACTGTGGATGCCACTATGACACCCACAAATATATAATCCAAAACAGTTAAATCAAACATCGGCAAATCCCAAATATACAGTACAGTTTAAAAGATATTATTTTTTCTTTTTATTATCTTTTCTGACCAATACAAAGGCCAATGCCGCAACCAATATTATTAACAGTGCATAAAAGTAAACAGGTGATGCAACGCTATTTTTTTTTTCGTCCATCGCCGCCTGTGCCGCAGCAGTGGCAGCATTATATTCTGTTATTGCATTTTGACGGTCTGAATGTTTGCTTTTGAAATCTTCTGGATTTTCTTCCAGTGCTTTCTTGTTTTCTGCGGCCTGTTTTTTATCGGCATCGGACAAGTCCACTTCCACCGCGTCGCGTAATTCCTGATTCATAAAATCGGCATAGCCCTGAAAACATTTGTCACCAACAACGATAACAGGAACGCCACCATCATCATATTCGCATTTTTTCAATACTTCTTGGAATGCAGGCAGGTTTGCTTCGTCCATAACATTGATTTGAACAACACGCAAATCTGGGTATTCATATACCATTTTATTTACAAAAAAGTCGCGCGCATGATGGCAATGTGGGCAATACGGTGAATAATACAGCGTTATATCAGCCGCGTGGCCCGCGCCACAAACCAGTAATCCAACCAACGCAAACAAAAATGATAATTTTTTCATAATTTCTCCTTTGTCTTATGTTGGATTATAAAAATACGTTGCCGCCGGTGCAAGCCATTTTTAACATCGCCACCGGAAAATTTTTCTGTTGTTTTTTTGATGCGCGATGTGCAAAATCCTTGGTAATAATACCAATAAAAGGAGAGTTTTATGTATTCCATGTCACAATTTCCATTACAATTTTCAGAAAAAGATTTAATGCCATATATGTCCGCTGAAACGCTGAATTGCCATCATGGCAAACATTTGGCCACTTATATTAAAAATCTGAACGATTTAATAACCGGCACGCCATATGCAGATATGCCACTGTATGAAATAATAAAACAATCAGCCACAGATACAAATGCACAAAAAATATTTAATAATGCGGCCCAAGTATTTAATCATGACTTCTTTTTCAGATGCCTGACCCCAAACGGGGGTGGTGATGTTCCCACAGAACTGGCCAACGCATTTGGTGGCGCAGATAAATTTATATCTGAATTTCGCACTGCTGCGGCCGGTGTATTCGGCAGTGGTTGGGCATGGGTTGTGCGTGAAAATTCAGAAATTAAAATTATGACCACAAAAAATGCTGATACTCCATTGGCCCATGGCATAACACCACTGATGACATTGGATGTATGGGAACATGCATATTATTTAGACTATCAAAACAGACGGGCCGATTTTATTGATGCATATTTAAACCATTTGGTAAATTGGAATTTTGTTTTAGAAAATATGGCCCAATAAAAATGGGGCGTTTGCCCCTTTTTATTTTACATACCGGTCATAAATAACAGGTGTTTTATTTATTGTGTAAATTTCATCTGTTGGATAACGGTTATACCAAACATATAAAATATTAGCCACATCATTTTCAATATATGGATTTGCATATCCTATTAATTGACGGGTGGTGTTACTGGTAAAAACCGTATGAAACGTATTATCAAAAACCTGTGAATATCTGTCACGGAATGAAGAACTGGCAATAATATTCATTATCAAAATGCCATTCGGTGCAACACGGGATTTTACACGTTCCATAAATTCCGCGGTGATGAATCCTTCGGGTACTTGGAATGAATTTGAATATACGTCCAATACGATTATGTCATATTGTTCAGTTGTGTTTTTTAAATATTGACTGGCATCTTGGACAATAAATCTTTTGTTTGGCGTCAATGGACGACCCAGAAAATATTTTTCTGATACTTCCTGCAGGGTATGTTCAATATCCACAAATGTATATTCATTAAAGATATCATCCAAACCAACCGTAAAACCGCCCGCACCCAAAACCAGAATTTTACGTGGTCGGTCATTTGGCATATTGTATATAAAATGAGAATTTAAATAATCAACATATTCTGCATTTTGACCCGTTGTTGGATTATATACTGACATCGGCAATCCATTCATATACAAAATACGCATATCGTCACCAAATTGCGACACAGATATTGTTGAATTTGCGTTATTTACCAAAATACCAAAGCGGTTACGTTGAACATAATCACTGTTTACCAATATTGTCGGAACTAATACCAGTGCCCCCAATAATATAACCCACCATTTTGAACGTGTGACAATTGCTGCAAATACGGCCAATCCAACAATTAACATTACTGTATAATTCACACCAATAAACGGCATTAAAATCAGCGTTGTTAACAACGAACCCATAACAGAACCAATTGTGTCCCACGCCATTATATTGCCCGTATAATTGGTGTTATATTTATGCAGGCAACGTGACAGCAACGTTGTGTTGAAACCGAACAAAAACGGTCCAACAGACAAAAACACAAAAGAAAATATAAAGGTCTGAATCACACTGGATGTAATGCCCCAATTATAGAAGCGTACAAAATATTCCATTACAAATGGGAAACTGGACGCCAAAAATGCAAACAGCGCGATTACCAAAAAACTGATACTTAATACCGGTCTGATTTTATTATGCTGAATTTTTTCAGATGAACCCAGAAAATACCCCAACGACATAAACCCCAAAAATATTCCCATTATTATGCTGGTAATAACGGCACTGGAACCAACCCAAAATGATAACTGACGCAATACCACCAATTCAAAAGACAAACTGACGTATCCGTTTAAAAATATCAAAAATATCAGCCATAATTTTAATTTTTTTGACATACCTTTCCCCCTTGTCAGAAAAAAATACTATAAAAAAACCAAATTATGTTCAAGTATGAAAATAAAAATCATCAGGTATGTAAAAAACGAACGTCATCAAATTCAGGAAAACGACTGAACATCGCGGTTGCAAAGGGACACATTGTTATTACTTTGCGATGCTGGTGGCGGGCTAAATCAGCCACACACCGAACCAGATTTAAACCAACCTGTGCATTTCTGTACTTATCTGTCACGGCGGTATAATCTATTATAACTTTATCCGCGCCAACACGAACAAATGTAATTTCGCCGATATGCTGGCCATCACAATTGGCGTAAAAGCCCAACCCATCAGGAAAAATATCATATGTGATTTTTTTATTCGCCATATTAAAATGCCCCCGTGATAAAATTATAACACGGTGGGCATATGCCAATAAATCGGATTGTTATCCGTCAGTTATTATATTACGCGATTTCATCATAACCATTACGTATGATTTTTCCGCTGCGACGCAGACCCGCGGATTCCGTTGCTGACATTTTCGGACGCAATGTCGTAACAACGCCATTTTTGCCAACAATGCGCGGTAATGACATGGCCAACATTTCAGTTCCTGTGCCTGATACAGAACTGACCGTTAATATTCTGTGTTCATCATTTATTATGCAACGTAACAAATCAGCCGCGGCCGCGCCAATTCCATCCCATGTTGCGCCACGCCCACGTATAATTTCATATGCTGCGTTATGTACGCGATGTTCTATTGTTTTACGTGTGGTTGCAGGCAAAGATACCTTGGTCTGTTTGCAAAATTCATCCAATGTTAATGCGCCGACCGTTGCAGATGTCCAATTAACAATACTGCTGTCGCCATGTTCGCCCAAAACATATGCATTGATTGATTGCGTTGATATATCAAAATACCGTGCCAATATGGTGCGCAGACGTGCTGAATCCAACATAGTGCCCGTTCCAATTACACGCCCCGCCGGCAATTTTGATAATTTATGTGCCAACATTACCATTACATCCAATGGATTTGTCAGAACAATAATCTTTACATTTTTTGCATCAACGTTTGCCATTACGCGCGGTATAATGTCGGCAATAACCATGGCATTTTTATTTAACAAATCCATACGCGTTTCGCCGGTTTTCTGATTTGCACCGGCGGCAATTATCACAATATCACTGCCACGGATGCCACGATAACTGCTGACCGCGGTGATTTTGACATCAAAACCAAAACTGGCCGCATGGCCCAAATCTTCGGCGGCGGCACGTGCACGTACGCCATCACGGTCAAACAATACCATTTCATGAACAAAGCCTGTATTTTTAACCGCTGTTGCCACCGCAGAACCAACCGTGCCAACACCAATGATTGCTATTTTCATATGTTTGTCCCCCATAAGTATATTTTGATACATATTATTATAACACAAAAAATCCCGCATAGTGCGGGATTTTTTAATACGATTTTGCAACGTATACGTATGTTGGGTCGTTATCATCCAAACATCTGCGCGATATTTTATATTTTTCCATTAACGCATCAAATTCGCTGTTTAATGTTAAATCATATTTAATACGGAAAAATCCAATTACACCACGGTCCAATGCAGTTTCCAATGCAGACAAATCATCCACATCGTGTATCATTGCTGCATTACGACTGACAACCGCATCATACATATCGTGCTGTATCGTGTCCAACATATTACGCACATCTGCAACAAAAGCATCCGTTGCAATTGTTTGTTTGGAAGATTTACCCAAATCACGACGTGTAACTGTTATGTTGTTTTCGTCCATTTCACGCGAACCAATTTCAACGCGTAATGGCACACCACGCTTAATCCATTTCCACATTTTATCCGGTGCGCGCATATCAGACGTATCAACCAATACGCGAACGCCGTTTTCACGCAAACGCGCCCCCAGTTTTTCGGCATAATCGTTCAGGGCCGCCGCCGTATCATCACGTGTGATTGGAATGACGACAACCTGATATGGTGCAACGGCCGGCGGTAAAACCAAACCGTCATCATCGGAATGCGTCATAAACAAACTGCCCATCATACGGGTGGATGTGCCCCATGAAGTTGTCCATGCATGCTTTAACGCGCCATCAGTATCCAAGAACTGAATCCCGAATGATTTTGAAAAATGCTGTCCCAAATCATGTGATGTACCGGCCTGTAAAGCCTTGCCATCCTGCATAATATGTTCCAGTGTATACGTGTGGTCCGCGCCGGCAAAGCGTTCTTCGGGTGTTTTTTCACCCATAATTGATGGAATTGCCAAAACGTTACGCATATATTCGCCATATACCTGATGCATTTTGCGTGCGTCTGCGTTTGCGGCATCGTGCGTGGCGAATGCATTATGGCCCTCTTGCCAATAAAATTCTGATGTACGCAGGAACAGGCGTGGCCGCATTTCCCAACGCATAACGTTTACCCACTGATTTAATTTCAATGGCAAATCACGATATGATTGAACCCAACGTGACATTGCGTCCCCAATAATTGTTTCAGATGTCGGACGTATAACATATGGTTCAGTTAATCTGGAATCTGGGTCGGGCTGTAACGTGCCATCAATCATTTTCAGACGATAATGGGTTACAACGGCGGCCTCTTTGGCAAAGCCTGCGACATGTTCCGCTTCGCGATTAAAAAAGTTAATTGGAATCAGTAATGGGAATTGCGCATTTTGAACACCACAGGCCTTGATACGCCGGTCCATTTCATCGCGCATTAATTCCCAAATTGCCCAACCATATGGCTTGATTGTCATACAACCACGCACAGGCGCGTTTTCTGCCAAATCAGCGGCAGTAATTAAATTTTGATACCATTCACTAAAATTTTCCGCACGGGTCGGTGTAATTGCTGTTTTCATAATAAAAATCTCTTTATTTTAATTTCTTATTTTTTAATTCCATATATTTATCAGAAACTATTTTGTGCAGTGTTTCTGCAATCTGCTTTCTGTCCATTCCCGCCAAAGGCGGTGGTGGCAAAACAGTTATTTCAACCGTAAATCCGCCCAATACCATTATGTGAAACAATTGGCCAAAAGCACTGCGTTCGCGGGTGCATTTTGGGCCCATATCCTGTTTTGCGTTATCAAAGTATGCAAAATGTTGGGCCATATCTGTGTCACTTATTATATCGCCGTTACGCAAACGATAATTCATAACCATTGGCTGAACAACAACATTTGAATTTTCAACAAAATTAAACAGTGTGCTTTTAAAAGGCTTTACATATGCGCCATTTGTGGTTGTGCCTTCTGGGAACAGGAAAACGGGATATTTAACTGTTGCGACTGTTTTTTGCACCTGTTGCAATGCATCCATTGCATGTGATGGCCGGCGGTCAACAAATACAACACCAAATTTACGCGATACCCAACCAACCAAAGGCCATGATTCCATTTCTTTTTTGGCAATAAAACTGCCGCCAAAGGCAACCGGAAATGTCGCAATTTCAAAAATAGATATATGGTTTGATATTACCAACAGTGGTCTGTGTGTTGATAAATTACCATGCACACGAATGCGAACACCCGCCACATATAACAATATACGCATAAAAAAACGCATATATTTAACAGATACCGCGCCACGTGGCAACACCACCAATACAGGCAACTGAATCACAACCAAAATCCAGAACAGTATAAATTTTAATACCGCACCAGATGTATTAAATATGTTTTGATGTCTGACGCGTCCCATTATTTGTCATCCCCGTTATCGTTTTCTTCATCCTTGTCATCAATATATTCTGCGTCGGCCGCATCTTCGCGTAATAAAAATTCAAAGAATGCACGTACAACTTTGAACGAACCAGTTACTGGCAACAGCATTATTTTCCCAACGGTTTTTAATGCATTATCGCGCACATCCAAATTTTCCAGCGCATTTTCACGGCCCAAGAAATGCTTTTGATACGCGGCATCTATTTTCTTGGTTTGGACCATTACAAATACATCATATGTGTTAAATGGTTTATCTATGAATACGCCGCGACCAAAGGTTGCACCCAACCGCAAATATCCCTTTATCAATGGGGTCATTTGTTTACGTGCATCCATTTCATCAACAAAATCACGTGGCAAAATATTCATACGTGATAATTTTGGATTTACACCTTCTGCAAAGTTTTCATCCAATACTGTCGCACGCAGCCCCAATGGTGATAAATGATTATAGTATAAATATGATATTGCCTGTGCGGATTCAACAGGTTTTGTTCCAACCCATGATGCAACGCCAAATAAAATTGCAATTTTACGCCGCATTACGTATTCACCCAATCCGGCCCACAACATACGCATAACCAATGCGTTATCACGATATTCACGCTTTACACACGCGCGTGACATTTCTGCAATATTACCGTCTGCTTTTTTTATTTTGGATATATTAAATTCAGATTCTGTATAAAAGCCGCCCATTTTTTCGGCATTATTTCTGTCAATAATACGATAAGTACCCACAATTTTACCGTTATGGAACACCCCCAGATATTCCGCAAACCGGTCAAAATCATCATATTCTTCGCGTAAAGTTTTTTGTTCATCGGTGGCGGATGCGCCCTCTTCTTCTACGAATACCTCGTACCGTAATTGGCGCACCTGACGACGTTCATCCTTGTTACGGGTAAGGCGCACTTCGTAATCACGAACCTTGATAGCCATAAAATATTCCTTTTATATATTTATACCCTATCAAGATTACCAAAGAAAACCGCCGTTTTCAATTATTTTATTGTTTTAATTCATCTGCCAAGGTTGCAATTGCAATCGCATACCAATTTGAATTATTCCATTTTTTTATTCTGTAAAAATTTGGATATGTCAAATATGCGTATATTACCGGCATTGGCGCAACATCTGTATCAACAGCATTTGGGTCGGGCGTACCATACTGATTTGTCGTGGCCGCCGCAATTGCAGCAGCACGCTGTTCCTGAATCGCATTTACATCCGCAACCAAGCCCGCCGTCATATCGGCAATTGGGATTGGGGTGCCATCTGGGTTAGTTACCCCCATATTTGCCCAATTTGTTAATGGCAATTTTGTTTTTCCATCCAATAATGAAATATCAAAATTAGCCGGCAATGCCACACGACGTACTATTTTCTCATTCGGATTCCATCCCAATTTATGCAGATAATTTCCAGCACTGAACATTGCGTCGCCAACACTGTGAATAATATCTATCTTGCCGTCGCCATTACCGTCCGCGCCGTATTGTTGCAGGGTTGTTGGGATAAACTGAAAATGTCCCATTGCGCCGGCCCAACTGCCATGAATATCGTTTATATCCAAATCGTTATCATCTGCAATTTTCATCAAAGCCAATAATTGATTACCGAAAAATGTTTCACGACGACCTTCGTACATTAATGTTAAAAATGCGTCTGTTAATTTATGCGCCGCGCGATATGCACCGTAATTTGATTCCAATCCCCAAAAAGCCAATATCACATGCGGCTGAATATCATATTTTTGTTCAACGCGTGACAATAATGTTGGATATGTACTGCGCATTTCAATACCCTGTGCAATGCGACGTGAATTTACCATACGCGCCAAATATCCATCCAAAGTTAATTTAAATTCGGCCTGATTTTTATCACTTTTTACAATTGATGGAATAAAAACAGGATATTTCAATGTTGCATTTATTGTATCGTTGGAAATGCCGTTATTAATGGCGCGTGTACGCACACTGTCCAATATATTATACCAACGTTCTGTATCAAAAGGCCCGCGTTCGGCATATGCCCCAAAAGGTAACAATAACACCATCGCAACGCCCATCAGGCGCGCGATAAATTTATTTATAATCATTTATGCACCCCTTAAAATGAGTATTTCAAACCGATATGCAAACCAAATGATTGCCATGTTGCATGGTCCAACTGGTCACTGACATACACTGTTTCAGCAGGAACAGTTTCCAAAATCGGCAAACCATTTTCATCCAATATATAATATCCGTTTTCATCAACCAACCAACTGGTATATTCAGCCAGATACAATTCACCACCAATATGTCCCACATGGTACAGATTTGTATCAACCTTTATCGCCAGTTGCATACGGTCGGATATTCTGTAATTATATTCCATTTCAGCAGCATAAGAGTATGAACCATTATTACCCTCGTCAATGAAACTGGGGTTTTGCTGCCAATCGGTACGGTTTGGCCAAATACCCTCGGACGAGTATTGTGGCAGGCCCACTTGGAAATAAAAGCGCAATTTATCAGACAATGTCATTTGCTTTTCAATTTCCAAACCAATATAAAAACCAGACCATGTTGTATTGTATATGTGGGTTGTGCCCTCTACCACCACGGGACCATCACCACCAATAACAACGCATTCACCGGAATCAACACCCCATGGAACATACCCCATATTTGGGTCATAATCGCCGGTTACCAACGATGTACCCAATCCCAATATGCCGCCAGCATTTGTTGTTTGTACCAATTTTATATCTTCGGGTGACATACAGACCTGATACCAATCTTCTGGTGCGTCAACATTAACCGGAACGGAGTAATAATTCCCCTCTACATCACCATAAACATAATCACCATTACTGGTCATCAATGGCAGATATATCCCCGGATTTGGATAATAGTGGTCGGACATTTCCAAATTATGATTAAATATTTCATACCCGATGGATGGCGATAATTTCCAGCCCCCAATGTCCCATACGTGATGTGCACCCAAACCTATTTTAAAACGGTTCGTGCGCCCAGTTTGGTCACCCACTGATATTGTAAAAATTCCATTATACGGGTCTGACGCATCATACGGTTCCAAATCATAGTCCATTGACATACCACCATGCGACATAAATCCCATACCATATTCAGCATACGCAAACATATCAAAACTGCGAATACTGAAATTATGCTGCAGCCCGACATTGATTTCATCATAAACCATATCGTCCCATTCCAAAACGGAATTAACGCCGGTTTTAAATTCAAAATCAGCAAAACGACGCGCATATTCCGCATAAATGGTCGTTCTGTTTTCCGTCGGCATTGCAATACCATTTGCCGTCATAGTGCCGGCATTCGTCGGCAATGTTGGACGTGGCACTTGGTACGAGGTTGTTTTACTGCCCACGACCTGTTTATTACCAGATTGCCCAACGTATTGGGTATACCCCCGATTGGCATATTTACCATATGCCGCACGATTTACGGTCGTTGAGTTATCATTTTGATAATAAGATGGAACACCCTCGCTGGATGCAAAGGCCGCCCAAGGCATCAAAATACCGCATAAAAATGCAAATCTTCCTTTCTTCATACCTACATTGTTATCAATATTCTAGCATAAAACGGAATTATAAGAAAAGCATTTTTTTATACATAAAATCAAAAACTGGATTTCTGATGTTTTTATTATAAAATGCGGATATGATTAAGCCACATAACATTTATATTCATGTCCCCTTTTGTATGTCAAAGTGTAATTATTGCGCTTTTTTTTCACGGGCATGTGCAAATCCAGATTGGGACAAATATTCAAATGGAATCATTAATGAAATAGAACACTGGGGCAATTTACTGGGGCGCATTAATGTGCCGACTGTGTTTTTTGGTGGCGGAACACCATCACTGATGCCGGTTAAAACATTTGAAAAAATTATGGCAAAAATCAAATCAGTGTTTGAATTAACCCCCGATTGTGAAATCACCGCAGAGGCCAATCCAAAAACAATTGATGCTGAAAAATTATCTGGATTTATTAATGCCGGCGTAAACAGGTTGTCTGTTGGTGTGCAATCGTTGGATGACAGCAAATTGCAATTTTTGGGACGCCGACACAATGTGAATGACGCACTGAATTTAATTGATATGGCACAGAAATTAAATCTGCGATTAAGTGCTGATTTTATTTATGGGTTACCAAATGACACAACTGATGATGTTATAAAATTATGCAGACAAATAAATTCGTTGGGATTAACGCATTGTTCCATGTATGAATTGACCATTGAACCCAATACACCATTTGCAAAAATGAATTTAAATATGCCAAACAATAACGAAATGGCAGATATGTATAATGCAATTGATGAAAATTTATCCCTGCCCAGATATGAAGTTTCAAACTATGCCACGGCTGGTAATGAATGCAGGCATAATTTAAATATATGGGACGGTGCGCCATACATTGGAATTGGACACGGTGCAGCGGGCAGAATATTGATTGATGACAATTGGTATGAACAACGTGGGGCCGACGCACAATTTGAAAAATTATCTGACCACGCACGGGCAATTGAACGCGTCATAACAGGACTGCGGACTGTACGCGGGGTTTTGCTTGACAGGGATGTACAAAAAATAATAAATATGCAATACGTTTATGAACATCCGGAATTATTGCATCAAACGTCTGATAACAGAATTGCTGTGACAAAACGGGGTATGCTGATTTTGGATGACATCGTGTTAAACATAGTGGGGTAAAAATGCAACATAAAATTTTAAACATTATTGGGATAATTGCTGTTGTAATTGCAATGGTGGCGGCTTACTTTATTACTGGTACAAAGGGGAAGATTATGAACATTGGTATAAAAATGGAAAATATGGATACGTCTGTACGTGCGGGCGATAATTTTTTTGACTATGCCACATTGGGATGGCGACGCGCAAATCCAATTCCTGATGACTATACGCGATATGGCGCGTTTGAGGTATTAAATGATGTTAATTTGGAACGCGTTCGTGAAATAGCAGAAAACGATAACGGGAAAATTGGCACATTATATAAATTGGCAATGAATGCAGAAAAATTAAACGCCGATGGTGTTGCACCGGTAAAAAATTATTTGAATGAAATAGATAAAATAAAGTCCAAGGATGAATTACCCACTTATTTAGGAAAAATGCACACGTTTACATCTGCATTCTGGGCGGACAGTGTTGCATTGGATGAAAAAAACAGTGATATTTATTTATACAATATTTTACAGGGCGGATTGGGTCTGTCACGTGACTATTATTTTGATACAGATGACAAGTCAGTGGAAATCAGAAAAAAGTATCGCGATTTTATCGCAAAACAATTGGAAAATTTTGGTATTAATGCTGATGCTGATAAAATATACGCACTGGAAGAACGCATGGCGCGCGCTTTTCATACCAAAGAAGTATTGCGCGACCCAAATGCAAATTATCACAAAATGACATTAAATGAATTAAAGCAAAAATTTTCTGGTTTTGATTGGGATGCATATTTATCAGCACGCGGTGCACAGGCGGCCACTGAAATGAATGTTGGCCAGCCCAGTGCCATCACAGAATCCATCGCAATTATAAATGATACTGATTTGGAACTGATTCGTGATTATTTAAAATATCGCATTATCAGCGCGGCTGATACTTTGCTGGACGATAAAACATATGAAATTTCTTTTGATTTTTATAATCGCACCATGGCCGGCCAAATGGAACAAAAACCGCGCTGGAAACGCGCAGTTGCTTTATTGGATGGCGCGTTGGGCGAAGAAATTGGACATCTGTATGTTGATAAATATTTTTCACCCGCAGCCAAGGAACGTATGCAGGAATTAGTAAAAAATCTGCAACGCGCATTGGGTATGCGAATTGAAAATCTGGATTGGATGTCTGATGAAACACGGACACGCGCACTGGAAAAATTAAATACATTTAATGCTAAAATTGGATATCCAGACAAATGGCGCGATTATTCCGAATTAAACATCAGTGCAGATGATTCATTATGGGAAAATATGGTTCGCGTATCGGAATTTGAAGACCAATTTTGGATTAAAAAAATAGGCCAACAAAAAGACCCAACAATTTGGTATATGAACGCGCACGAGGTTAACGCATACTATGACCCATCTGCAAATGAAGTATGTTTTCCGGCCGGTATTTTGCAGTATCCATTCTTTGATATGGACGCCGATGACGCATTTAATTATGGCGCAATCGGCAGTGTCATTGGCCATGAAATGACGCATGGTTTTGATGATTCGGGTCGTCAATTTGATGCGGATGGTAATCTGCGCGATTGGTGGACTGATGCCGATGCAAATGGATTTACCGTACGTGCAAATGTATTAAAAGATTTCTTTAACAATATTGAAATCGCACCAAATGTTTATGCAAATGGTGAATTTACATTGGGCGAAAATTTGGCGGATTATGGTGGAATAACCGTTTCATATACTGCATATAAAAACTTTGGCACGCCCAGTGAAACTGTTTCAGGATTAACACCTGATATGCGGTTCTTTATCGCATATGCAGGCGTATGGGCACAAAATATCCGTGACGCAGAAGCCCTGCGTTTAACCAAGATGGATGAACATTCGTTGGGTCAATGGCGTGTGAATGGAATACTGCCACACATTGATGCATGGTACGATGCGTTTAATGTTCAGCCAGATAATAAATTGTATTTGGCCCCTGAAAAACGTGTAAAGTTATGGTGATATCGGTTGCTGGTTACTGGTAACTCGTAACCCGTAAAAATCCCCCAGTGGGGGATTTTTTAGTTATTATCAGTGATGTGCGATTAAATGCAAAATTAAACTGATAACAAATATCACCGTGATAACGGCGACAATAATTTTTTGTGTACTGTGGCTGTGGCCATTATCATCATGACAATGTTCACATTCACAATGACAATCACGCAGCACCAGATACCAAGACAGGCCCAACATTAATGCTGAAAACACAAACAACCACGGTTCAACCCAATGTGGCACAATTTCAGAATGTGCAAATTCAGGTGCAAACAAACTGACCACTGATAAAACAATCGGCAACACACAACAAAACAAGTGTGGCAAAATGCTGGCAATAATTCCAATTTTTATGGCTTTGTTTTTCATTATTAAAACCTTTTATGGTATCCCCAACAGGACTTGAACCTGTATCAAGGGTTTAGGAAACCCTCGTTCTATCCAGTTGAACTATGGGGACAATGCACTATATTTTATTCACAGATTTTAATATTGCAAGTTGTATTCACGGCTTGTATAATACCCCAGAAAAATTTATAAGGAAAGGTTTATAAATATGGGAAGCAGACTGATAGGATATGGTTCTTACCTGCCTGAACGAATTGTTACTAATTTTGATTTGGAAAAGATGGTTGATACATCCGATGAATGGATTGTCCAGCGCACTGGTATGCGCGAACGCCATTTCGCACGCGATGATGAAACCGTTGTTGATATGGCAACCATCGCCGCACAACGCGCGTTGGATAATGCAAAAATTTCAATTAACGATATTGATTTATTAATTGTGGCATCGGTATCGGCCGAACTGGATTTTCCATCCGTTGGGGTTCAGATTTTGGGTCGTTTGGGCGCAACCAGCAATGCACCCGCGTTTGATGTACGTGGGGCTTGCACGGGGTATATTTATGCCCTGCACTGTGCACGTGCATTTTTTACCGCCGGCATACACAAGCGTATAATGGTTGTTGGTGCGGAAAAAATGTCACGCTTTATTGACTGGAACGACCGCAGTACCGCCGTATTATTTGGTGATGGTGCGGGTGCACTGATTTTTGAACATTCCACATCCAGTTATTCCGGTATTATTGACACTGTTATTATGTCAGACGGTCGCGAAATGGATATGTTATACGGCACACCAGACCACCATATAATGATGAACGGACCTGAAACGTATAAAAAGGCCGTCACTTTAATGCCCGAGGCCGCCAGTTACATTATGGAACACGCCGGAATTACCGCGGATAATGTTGATTGGATTGTTCCACATCAGGCCAACCTGCGCATTATTCAAAGTGGCGCACAACGTTTGGGATTCCCGCTGGAAAAAATATTGGTAACTGTTGATAAACACGCCAATACCAGTGGCGCATCAGGGGTACTTGCAATGTCATATGCAATGGATAATAATATTATTAAAAAGGGACAACTTGTTCTGTATCCTGCGTTCGGCAGTGGTCTGACATGGGGTGCGGCATTAATCAGGGTGTAAAAAATGGCAACGATAACCAGAAATGATTTTGCAAACCGTTTACGTGAACGTTTTGGTGTGACCACAACGGACGCGTTTAAATTGGTTGATATTATATTTGATGAAATTCGTGAATCTTTGATTCATGGGGAAGAGGTAAAGTTCGCCGGATTTGGCAGTTTTAAAATTCTGACCAAACCACAACGTATGGGACGCAATCCTAAAACGGGTGCACCGGCAATTATAACCGCACGACGTGTGGCGTCTTTCCGCCCCAGCAGTGAATTTAGAAAACGTGTTGCAAAAAAATAACAAAAAACACCGGCAAATGCCGGTGTTTTTTTAAGAGCCATAATAACAATTTCTGGTGATAACAGCAGAACCAGTACCATCATGAAAATAGTATCCTGCGGTTATCTGGTTATACGGTATATAGCAATCACTGACACTGTCGGCACCACGTCCCGCCGTAACACCATATCCTGTTTGATTAAATCCAGATGGACCATTTGTATATGAATATGATGGGCAACGGTTACAGGAATATTGTGTTCCACCAATTACCATCAAAGACCATAAATAATATCCCTTGTCACACGATGGCTTTGCCACCCCACCCGTGCACAAACCATAATCCGGACATTTTATGCACTTGGTCGCAGATTGCACAGTACCAGAAGAAGTTTCAATTTCTTCTGTGCCCAACGCATAATAGCCAATACTGCATTGCATTTGACACGCACGCGTTTTGCCATCTGATAAAATCACACATTTTGCCTGAAATTCAGGTTCGCCACTTACATCTGTAAATGATGATGTACTGGGACAACTGGTTGGGCAAATTGGCTGTATTGTTGATGAACTGCACAAGGATACACATTGTGCCATAGATGGCGCACAACATGTCGCCGGTGCCCCTGCAACATAACTATTGCACGCAATTGGATTTGACGCATTACACGTGGCAGACAACGACGGCGTAACGAACGTAACTGATAGTGCTGCTGTAAAATGACCGATTTTTTTCGGCAAAAATGGGGAATAAAAAAATGCAGAAGTCTGGGATTTTTTCAAAAATAAAAACACCGATTCTTATCGGTGGTTTATTTTCAGCATTCGTTTTTATTATAACAATCAACGTACATCAGGCGCAAGTGGAATTTTTACAGTTTCAAATAACAAAAAAACACCGGCATTTGCCGGTGTTTTTTTATTCTGACAGCACACCTATTTCAGTCAGCCATTCGTGAACCATATCAGTGCTGTTTTTGGATTGACTGCCATAAATTGCGATACCATTTAAGTGCGTTGAATTTGGTGTTAATTCAACAATATTCATATGAACGTTGGCAAACCCACTGCCCCCATGGGTATTAAACGGAACAACCGTTTTACCCGATAAATCCGCATTTGTTAAAAACGTACGTACAGGCGATGCCATCGTTCCCCACCAGCATGGTGTGCCAACAAAGACGGTATCATATTCAGTTAAATCAGGAATATCCTTAATCGGTGGCAATGTGCCATCGCGAATTTCGCGCTGGGCCTGTTCGGTGGTGGCGGTATATTCGGTCGGATAGTAATTTTCATCCACCGTTTCAATGCGGTACAAATCCGCACCCGTTGCCGCCGCAATTTGATTTGCAACGTTCATTGTGTTTCCGGTGCGCGAATAATACGCAACTAAAGTTTTTGCATTTGCCGCCCCCGCAACTGTTGACGCAGCGATTAAGCCCACAGTAAAAAATTTTTTCATATTCCCCCACATTAGATGTTGATTAAAACGTCTTGACTTATTGGATTATAAATCCTAGAGTTAAGTCCAAGTCAAGAGGAAAATTATGCGAATTGGTGAAGTTTCAAAAATAACAGGATTGTCCGAACATACACTGCGTTATTATGAAAAAGAGGGATTATTGCCCAATGTTGCAAAACGGCGCGGTGGCGTGCGGGATTATTGCAACACGGACATAGAGGCATTGGGGGTCATTGAATGCCTGAAGCAAACCGGTATGCCGTTGGCTGATATTCGGCAATTTATGCAATGGTGTGCAATGGGCGACAAAACCATAACCCAGCGGCGCGATATGTTTATTAATCGCAAGCGGGCGGTAATGGAAAAAATTGCGGAATTAAAACACGCACTGAAATTAATAGATTTTAAAATAAAATACTATACGGACGCGTGCGATGCCGGAACATTAAAAATATATGATGGCAAGGATTTAAAAAAGCCGGACTTTTTCGCGATGCGAACAGATAAAAAAAGTTAACAAAAACGCCGGCAAATGCCGGTGTTTTTTATTTATTGCGTGATGGCTTTTTCAGTAATAAGATGAAGAGTAAAAAGGTAAAAGGACAAGGTATGAAAATTTACGAACAAACAGAACTGGATTTCAAGGATGTTTTGGTTAAACCAAAGCGTTCATTTATCAATTCACGGTCCGAGGTAGAGGTTACCCGCGAATACAAATTCAAATGGTGTCCGCGTAAAATTATCGGCACAGGAATTATTTCCGCAAATATGGCAACCGTCGGTACGTTTGAGGTGGCAAAGCATATGATGCAAAACAAAATGTTTTGCTGTTTGCACAAACATTATCCAGTGGATGATTTAATTAAATTTATTACTGAAAATGACTGTCGCGATTATGTGTTTTTATCAATGGGTCTGCGCGACGAAGATTATGAAAAAATAGAAAAAATATTAACTGAATATCCAGACAAATGTCGCAACATTTGCATTGATGTGCCAAACGCGTATATTCCACGCGTAAAAGAACTGGTTATAAAAATGCGGGAAAAATTTCCTGATATTTTGTTAATGGTCGGCAATGCCGTTACCGCGGAACTGGTAGAGGATTTAATTTTATCCGGTGCAGATATTGTTAAATGTGGCATCGGCAGTGGCAGTGCATGCATTACCCGCCGAATCACCGGTGTTGGCCGGCCACAATTATCAACAATATTTGAATGCGCGGATACTGCGCATGGCATTGGCGGTATGATTTGCAGTGACGGTGGCGTTGTTTATATTGGCGATATATGCAAGGCATTCGGTGCCGGTGCAGACTTTGTAATGATGGGTGGGTTTTATGCCGGCTGTGCCGAGGCCGCCGGTGATATCATTGAAAAGAAATATGTCACCAACCAAATAGACGAACAAACCGGCCAACGCGTTATTGAAACCAAACAGTTCAAGGTCTTTTATGGTATGTCGTCTGAATACGCCCAGAACAAGCATTACCACGGTATGCCAAAATATCGCGCCAGCGAGGGCCGCGTAGTAGAAGTGCCCCTGCGCGGTTCAATTGATAAAATGAATCAGGATATTTTGGGTGGTCTGCGTTCATATATGACATACATCGGGGCACGCCGGTTAAAGGACGTATCAAAATGTACAACCTTTTATCGCGTAAACACTCAATTGAATACTGTGTTTGGTGATTAAAAATTCCCCAGAAATGGGGGATTTTTATTTGGGATTATAATCCTGTGGAAAATTAAGAACAGATAGTATATAATTCCCAATGCGTAAAGGTATTCTTTGCGCGGGGTGTGATTACCCCGAAAGACATTCGCAAATTATACGAATGAAATTCCAACTGATTAGGTTGGAGGGTCGCGAATATATTGAATAAGCGACACTATATCTTTCGTAGTAATCAACCTCCAGCCACCTGATTTTTTGGTGGTATTTTTATTAAATAAAAAAACGGAGAGAGAGCATTATGACCAAACAAGAAATATACAATATATTCACCGTGGGGACTGAATTTATCCCACCTAAAACCGCGTATTATGAAAAACTGGGCCGGACGTTACGCGACATACGTGCCGAACATCAAATTACCGTCCAGCAAATTCAACAAAAAACGGGCATATCTGCTGATGTTTTATGCAAATATGAAAACGGTATGCGCGACATTCCGATATATGATTTATTAACGATATTAAGTTTTATTGAATCAACAAATTTATTTGATGTGTGTGCCATATAAAACACCGGCATTTGCCGGTGTTTTTGTATAAAAAAACGTGCCGAAAATAAACGTTGCTTTTACACGTACGCGGCGTGATGTTCGTGTTTTTGGAATATTAATTTATCGTATGAATTTAACCTGATAAAAAACACCGGCATTTGCCGGTGTTTTTGTATAATTTTTATACGAATTTTTCAGGAACCAGATTTGTTATGATTTTTAACGCACGGCGGAATATTGATGTATCCGGACTGTGATGATATACGCGCGGTTCTGTGTCACCGGTGCGACGTCCTGTCCAAACAGGGTCACCATTGTCATCCAATGTTACACGCCATGATGTTTGGGTGTCCTGAATTATCATTTTACGCAATTTATCTGCAAATTCACGACTTTCAAAAATAGCAACGTTTTCAGTATTATAATACGCACTGCGCGGGTCCAGATTAAAACTGCCTATCCATGAAATATCATCGTCAAACACAATTGTTTTACTGTGCAGGACTGAAAAACTGGACTGTTTGCGTTCACGGTCATGTTCACGGCCACGCAGATTTTCCGCAGACAACATAAATTCATACACATCCGCACCAGATTCAATTAACTGTTTGCGATATTTTTCCCATTTCGCATACACCGTTGGCGCATTTGTTGATGCCAATGAATTGGTAACAATCGTCATATGAACGCCGGATTTTTCCTCGTTCAGCATATGTTCCAAACCGCCCTGACCGGGGACAAAATATGCCGCAGACATATAAACTGAATCATTCGTTCTTTGCCACAGGTGTTGCAAGGCCTGAATTATATCACCACGATATTGTTCCTTTTCAGACATTGACATTTCCACCTTGGACGGGGGGTCAGCCAAAAATTTACCGTGACCCCAACTGAAATCAAACTTTTTATTTTTATATTCGTTTTGGGCCAATGTTATAATTTTATTATATTCACGAATGGCGTCCGCACTTGTTTGTTCAATATCATCAAACTTTTTTTCCAATTTGCGCATCGCACGTTGCGATTTAGCCTTTGGAAAAACAGATGCAGGTATCGCCAAATGATAATTCCAATATTCGTCAAAACTGGCCGTGGCATACTTTGTCATATCACCAATAAACAATACGTCCGTATCTGAAAAGTTAGACGCCGTTTCAGGATAAAAATAATTACTGCCAACGTTGCGGCCACCCGTTATGTACGCAACATTATCAACAATGAATAATTTGTTATGCATACGGGAATTTAAACGGTTAAAATCCATTAAAAATTGTGGATAATACAATAATCTGGAACGATTGGCGACGGGGTTGAAAACCTTGACCTCTATATTAGGATGCTGATTTAACAACATAACGTCAACGATATCTGATTTTGTTCCGTAATCATCCAATAAAATTCTGACCTTGACCCCGCGGTCGGCCGCACGTTTCAGTTCGCCAATTAAAACCTTGGACGAAAAGTCGTTACTGTAAATATATGTTTGCAAATCAATTGTTTTGGTCGCCATACGCGCAAATGCAGCACGTATCACAAATGCAGACAGACCGTCTTCTATTAACGTCGCACCACTGATTTCGGGCGCACGGGTCAATTCTGTTGCGTAACACTGGGCAATTGGGGTTTGCATTGGGTCATAATTAAAATCAGCGGTGGTAACCTTTGGCGTGTAATCGTTTAACCGTTCATCCGTGGTGGATGTGGGTATTATCGTACACCCCATAAAAGGCAATGTAAAAATAAACAAAGAAACTTTCTTTAACACTGACAATTATTCAACACCATTTACTTTTTGCTGTCCAGAACACCATAATACTATATTACATTATCAAAAGTCAAATTCATTAAAAAAATTAACAATCGGAAAAAACACCTGTTAAAAACCTGTAAATGTAATATAATTAACTGAAATTTATTTTTTAACCAAGGGGATTTTTATGCAAAAGCAAACTATTATCGTCACAGGCGGATGCGGATACATTGGGTCACACACCGCGGTTGCACTGCAACAGGCCGGATATAATGTCGTTATATTTGATTGCTGTGTTAATTCAACGCCTGAAACGCTGGACAGAATTACAGAAATTACCGGCGTGCGCCCAGATTTTGAACATGTTGATTTAACCGACGCATTGGCAACACATAACGCATTTGAAAAACACCCACATGCCTGTGGCGTTATACATTTTGCCGCATTAAAAGCCGTTGGGGAATCTGTTGCACAACCGGTACGATATTACCGTAATAATTTAACATCGCTGTTAAATGTTTTGAATATGATGGTGGAATTAAATATACCAAATATTGTTTTTTCTTCGTCCGCCACTGTTTATGGTAATCCAACGGAATTGCCGGCCACCGAACAAACACCGCTGCAGCCTGCGACGTCACCATATGGGCAAACGAAATTAATGGCGGAACAAATTATACGTGACACAGTGGCCGCACATCCAAATATGCATGCGGTATTACTGCGGTACTTTAATCCGATTGGTGCACATCCGTCTGGAAAAATTGGTGAATTGCCCAACGGTGTGCCAAATAATTTAATGCCTTATATTTTACAGGTTGCGGCCGGATGGCGTGAAAAACTGAATGTATTCGGAAATGATTATCAAACCCCAGATGGATTCTGTGTGCGTGATTACATAGACATTAATGATTTGGTTGATGCACATATTGCCGCGTTACAGTATATGTCACACCAAGAAAACAATATTGACGTATTTAATATCGGCACAGGGCACGGGTTGTCTGTAATGGAAATAATTCGCGCATTTGAAAATGCCACAGGGGTAAAGATAAAATACGAAATCGCACCACGGCGCGCGGGTGATGTGCCAGCAATATACGCATGTGCAAATTTAGCACAGGAAAAATTGGGATGGTGTGCAAAAATTCCTGTGACTGAAACAATGAAGTCTGCATGGCTGTGGCAACAAAATATTTCCGACAAAAAACAAGGCTAATTTTGTTCCCAACAACCACAGAAAATACATTTGATTTTGCTATTTTTTGTTTGCGCAGTTTTGCGTAATATGATAAAATCATATGTAATAGGAAGGAATATTTCTGATGAAAAGATTAATTGCTGTACTTAGTGGATTGCTGGTTTTACCTGCTTTTGCAGAGATTGCACCCCAATATTACTATGAAGAATTGATGGCGCAATATGCAAACGAAATGCCGGACGTGGAATTTGTTGACGAAGAAATTAATTCCGACGCCGCCACAGGGAACGAAGAATCTGAACCAGTTGTGCCCGTTGTACCAACAGCAGTCAGCCCGCGCAACGCAAATGGACGTTCGGCGTCATCACGCGCAATCGTTTCATCAACAAATACATCTGGGCGGAATGTGGCAACACGTAACGTAACCAACGCCACAACCGCACGCACGGTCAGCACACGCCCAACAACCGTTTCAACCAAGGCGGACGTTACAACATCCCGTGCATCGGCAACCAATTCTGGGCGCAGTGGGACTGCACGCAGTGCTGTATCACGCACAGTGCAAACATCGCGCACAAATGCAACAAATACCGTGGCCAGTCGCCCAACAACAACCGTACGTTCGGCAAATACTAATACCAATACGGCACAGGCTGGATTAACAACACGCACATCAACCAGAACAACAGGTTCGGGTAACGCCGCGCGCGCATCCATCGTTCAAACAGATACGGTTAATACACCGCTGTACATCAGTGGCCGTGTGGGCGTTAACAGCACATCAAATGTATCAACACGTGTGCCGACGATTCGTGTTGGTTCAGCCACAACCGCAACAAATGCAACAACTACATCTGAAACAACCACTTCGTCCACAACATCAATTGACGAATTGGCGCAATTAACTGATTATTGCAAGGCACAGTATGTTGCATGTATGGATAATTTCTGTAACGTTTTGGATGATAATCAGGGACGTTGCAGTTGCAGTGCCAATTTGAAAAATTATGCCGAAACAGAAGAGGCCTTGAAACAGGCAACAGAAGATTTACAAGAAGTTGCAATGCAAATTCAATATATCGGCCTGACCGCGGACGAGGTGGAAACCCTGTTCACCCAGACCGAGGCTGAATTAGAAATGCAATCCAGCAACGATAACAGTCAATTAAAGAATGATTTGGATAAAATCAAAAATATGATTATTGATGTTGAATCTGGGTCTGCAACGACCGCGTCCAGCAGTATGAATTTTGATTTGTCCGGATTGTTGGATTTCACAATTGACAGTACTGGTTTTGATTTAAGTTCTTTGTTCGGAACAACCGCCAACACAGACAGCATCAGCAACCAGCGTGGCGAACAATTATATGAAACAGCCGCATCACGGTGCAAGGCCGCTGTCCTGAACAGTTGTGCCGCACAGGGTGTTGATATCACAATTATCACCAATTCATATGATTTAGAAATTGACAAGGCCTGTATCGCATATGAACGCAGCCTGACGGATTCCAACGACCAGATGACATCCACGGTACGCAACGCGAAAAGCGTTCTGCAACGTGCACGTCTGTTGGTTGCCCAGCAAAAGAATCAATATGACCTGCGTGGGTGCGTAAATGCATTGGATACATGTATGCAGGACGATTTCGTATGCGGTGACGATTATGAAAACTGTTTGGACCCAACCGGTAAATATATCGTTAATGGCGAGGTTGTCGTTGGCAGTACCCCCGGTGCCCCCGGTTATTCAGATGCCGCAATATACGAAACATGGAAATATGGCGACAGTTTGAATGCATGGGGTATGGGAACGGATGGTACTTTAAGTGACTATATCACAGAAACAGTAACAGAAAGTTCTGCGCAAATGACCTCAACTGGCATGTCAGAATTTCTGCAGAACAAGAT
>CALXML010000001.1 GCA_944389465.1 uncultured Alphaproteobacteria bacterium | reverse complement strand
CAACTTCGCGCAGGAAAGTATCCCACACCTGTGACGCCACGTTTTGGCATTGCTTTGTTACGCTTTCACACAGGGGCTTTTTAGATAACAATATATCATATGTTGATGCCTGAATTTCAATACTGGTCACACTGCCCTGAATTTCATATGTATCGGCACCACTGCCACGACCCCGTGTATTTGTTGAATCAAACGCAGCGACGGATGCACAGCCGGAAAAATCCTCGCCACAGCCACCGGTGGATATCATACAATTTTTAAATTCAACCGTGCATTGCCCCAAATCATATTTGTTTGCATTTTGATACTGTTCCAATGCGGCATCACGCAACGCCTGTTCTGCGACATACAGTTTTTGCGCACTGGCATTTTTCTGTTGTTTTAAACTGTTTTCATATGCGGTGCAATCAGAACGGATTTGCTGTGCATACATTAATTGTAACATATTTAATTCAGATGAACATTCAGGCATTTGCTGAACACAAATTTGATGCGATGCCTGATACAGGGCGTCGCCCTCTTTGCCCTCTATCGGGCTGGCCATCATACCGGTATCTGCAAAAATATCATCGGCCGTAAAATCAACCGGCGATAACCACGACGTCAAATCCAACGTACGTTCGGTTTTTTCCTCTTCCTTTGCGGCATCATCACGTATAGATTGCGCCACAGCATTTGCACTGGCGATTGCAGCATCGGCCGCATCACCCATTTCAATACGTTCAACACCATATGTTGCCATTTGGTATGATTGCTGGTCTAATTCTTCTATTTGTGCCAAAATATCATCCAATTCGGCATTTTTATCACTGCAGATACAACGACCACCACTGTCATTATCCAACATACAGAAAGAATCCATACATCCATAATATTTTTGACGGCAAGCCTCGCTGACCACCACATTTTCATTGGCGGACGCGATTGTTGTACCGGTATTAATAACCTTTTGCGTTGTGCCCGCACGCGCGGTTGTTGCACTGCGACTGACCGCACTGCCCGATGTGGTTGCTGTTGCGGCAGGTGTGCGACTGACCGTTGTGCGTCCCGCCGTTGCAGAACGCGCCGTTGTTGTTGGCGTTGTCGCACTGCGCGTTGCAGTTGCACTGCGTGCAGTTGTCGCACTGCGCGCCGTGGTTGCGCGTGTTGACGTTGTCGCAGATGACGACGCACCACGACTGACCGCACCGCCAGCCCGCGGATTTGTTGCCTGTGCGGCATCCGCGTTATATGTAAATCCCATTAATAATGCACAAAAAATCGCGATTTTTTTCATAAAAGGCCCTTCCTGATTAATGAATTTTACCATATTTAAAGAATTTATTGAAACTATTTTTTTCATTTAAAGGCACTTTTTTATAAAAAAACATAAAATCATTGACAATGTGGCATTTTGTACTATATGTATAAGGGCAATATAGAAAAGGATTTTATATGAAATATTACACACCTGTGCTGAACATCAAAAACGCACAAAGCGAATATATAAACGGTGAAAAAAGCGGTAATTTTTATAACCCAACTTTGGGCTTTTCATATTATTCGCCATCATACGTATTAACAAACGAAGATATTCGTTGGGTATCCAACCTGACCAATGGTAACGGTAAACGCGTTTTAACAGTGGCGGCATCTGGTGACCATCCTATGTTTTATGCAATGCGTGGCGCAACAGATATTGATACTTTTGACATTTCTTTCTGTGCCAAGGTTGCAATGGATATAAAAACAGCAGCAATAAAAAAATTATCACGTGACCAGTACATCCAATTGCTGAACAACATGCACAATGCCAAAGATATGTCACAAATTCCATACATAACAGAATTAATGCCCAACATACCGCAAAACAGTGCTTACTTTATACAGCAAATGAATAATTATCCTATATTCAGCAATGGTCTGAACCCGTCCAGTTACCAAGAAATCATCCCAACAGACGCGGAATATGACCAAATGCGCAACGCAGTGCAAAAGCCATTTAAATTTATATGGACGGATATAAAGTCCCTGCACACGCGTTTATTGCATGAATACGATATCATTAATCTGTCAAATATCTTTGAATATATGACACCGCAACAAATACATCAAACATTGGCGGCACTGCGCTGTCATGTACGCCGTGGCGGTACAATAATCGCCCAAACCGGCAGTTGGGGTATACATCGTAACAACCGTGCATATTACGACGCGTCACAAAAATTCAAACGCTGGGCACGCGTTGGCTATATTCGCCAAGACAAAAACAAAGCAAATTCAGAAATGATTGCCATTCTGCAACGTACACGATAAAAAAACGCCCAAAAGGGCGTTTTTTTATTCCATTGCGCACGCGGCGGTATATTCATACGTACCGGACGCATCCGTATAACTGACACCGGTCGGCGCATACATAATGCATGAACCCGATGGATTTGACACCAAACAACTGTCCGCCGTGCCGGCAGGTGTATATTCTGATTGGCATGAACTGTCCGCAATATCCATATATTCTTCCACCACCGTGATGTAACCAGACGGGCACGATGTGGACGGCGTGGCTGCAATTGCGCCAATCGGTGCAATCACCATAATTACAACAATTATTCGTTTCATTTCATCCTCCCATTTAGTCAGATAGGTTATTGAACATAGCGTTCATAAAATATACATTACCATTTAGAGCATTTGAACAATCCGTCGCACAACGTTCTGCGCAACTGGTGGCACTGGGCCCCATATAAAAATAGAAATACACCCATTGCGATACCGCGGGACTGGTCATTTTACACCAACAGTATTTATTGTCATTAACGTTACTGCTGGTTGATATGGTTGCTGATGCTTCACCCGTTGTGCCACCATATTGTGATGAACATCCGGCAACCCCTGTGATTTTTACATTTTTGCCATTGGCTGTACAATTTGCCGACCAATCAAGGGTATTAAAGTTTTGATTGTATGTGCAAGTCGTATTATTTGGATTCAACGCCACGCATTTTGTAACGGCCGCCGCCGGTGGGATTATGGCCACGCACATCAGGCCAGCAATTAATAAATGTTTTTTCATTTTCTAACTCCTGTTTTTTTCTGTATGAAAAAACCACCAAAATTTTTGGTGGTCAGGAGGTTAAGAACAATTGAAGGAATTGTGTCGCTTATTTTGATATATCACGACCCTCCTGACCGCATCAGGAGTTATTTTTCGTCGCCACAAAAAACAGCGCAACTGCGCCACGAATTGTTCCGACGCCTTCATTGGGTTCTTACACCCCATCGGCGGAACACCCACCGACAAAATTATATTACCGCGTAAGTTCCGTTAATGCAAGGGATAATGGTACTCGTTACTGGGAAAACCCAATCTCTTGGTCATTGCGAACCATCGCAGATGGCGTGGTAAACCAGAAAAATGCATTTGCTGGCGCAAATAAGTTTATATTAACTGGATTGCTTCGTTTCACTCGCAATGACAAGTATTGAATAACTATTCAGCATAATGAAATCTTTGTCATTGCGAGCCACGGCAGTGGCGTGGCAATCCATAAAAAATCCGCGCATTCGCGCGGACAACATCCGTACCCTGTTATCTGTTCTCTGTCCCCTGTTCTCTAACAAAAACGGGGCAATGCCCCGTTTTTTATTTCGCACTGCGACGTTTTGCCGCTGGCTTTTTTTCTGCGGCTGTTTCTTTATCAGCCTTGGCCGCTGTTTTCTTGGTCGTTTTTTCTGCTTTTTCGGCCTTGTCTGCAACAGGTTCTGTTGCTTTTTCATCTGCCGCTGTGGCCGGTTTTACAACCTTTTTCGCATTAACATCACGGTCAACCAATTCAATGATTGCCATTGGCGCAGCGTCGCCATAACGGAAACCAGCCTTTAACACACGGGTATAACCGCCGGGACGTTTTGCATAACGTGGCCCCAAAACCGTGAACAACTTTTTAACAGTTGCGTCCGAGCCATTGCCCAATTCACTGGCAACCAAACGACGATTTGCAACAGTGTCAACCTTGGCGCGGGTAATCAATTTTTCAACAACACCGCGTAAATCCTTGGCCTTTGGCAGGGTGGTTTTAATTTGTTCTTTTTCAATTAAATTTTTCGCCAGACCAATGAACAAGGCCTTGCGTGCATTAGTGTCGCGGTTAAATGTGCGACCTGCTCTCATATGTCTCATTGATTACTCCTTTATGTTTCCGCCCCGAAATTATCGGGGATTGGTTAGAGACGCCACGCCCTAAAATCTCTTTCAGTAACGTGGAATTTTTGTTTACTTTGTCTTGGACGTACCAAAAAACACAATTCTTAACATTTGGGCAAAAACGCTGTTACCCTGTAAAAAGGGCACACGCTTTCTGGCCTGTTTATAAGAATCTTTCTTTTGTTGTTTTGATACCATCTGTGACATCCTGTTTTTTGCACACTATTATGCAAGAAATTAAATTATGCAGGGTGAATGCAGTCGTTCGCAGTTCCGACGTGTATTGGACATACACGAGGAATCTGTGAACGGCGGCAGACGCCCGCAGAATTTAATTTATTTGTATGGGTCTTCGTACTTTTTGGCCAACTCTGCAATATTTTCTGGTGGCCACCCCGGTACTTCCATACCCAAACTTAACCCCATCGCTTCCAGTTGAACTTTGATTTCATTCAAAGACTTGCGGCCAAAGTTTGGTGTTTTCAACATATCAGCCTCGGTCTTTTGAACCAATTCGCCCAACCAGTTAATCTTGTCATTTTTCAGGCAATTATTTGCACGAACTGACAATTCCAATTCATCAACATGCTTTAACAATTTTGGGTCAAATGGTAATGCATCCTTGGCCTTTTCTTCTTCGGCCGGTGCGTTGATTTGTGCTGGGTCTTCAAAGTTAATAAACACAACCAACTGGTCCGTCAAAATACGTGCCGCCAAAGCAATTGCATCTTCGGGTGAAACAGAACCATTTGTCTTGACCGTCATTTCCAATTTGTCGTAATCAGTACTTTGACCAACACGGGTTTCAGAAACTTCTGTTGCGACATTCAAAATTGGTGAAAAGATTGAATCAACTGGAATTACGCCCAATGGCAAACCGTCTGCATGTGCAGATGCCGGAACATAACCACGTCCTGTGGACAAAGTGATTTCCATATCCAAATTTGCGCCATTATCCAAAGTGCAAATTTCAGCATCTTTGTTCATAACCTCTACCCCGCCGGTGGTTTCAATCATACCAGCGGTAACGACGGCCGGCCCTTTGACCTTTAATGTGGCCTTGTGCTGCCCCTCGGTCAAAGCCTTGAAATAAACACCCTTCAGGTTCAGGATGATATCGGTTACATCCTCGCGCACACCGGAAATACTGGAAAATTCGTGTTGCACGCCATCAATTTTGATATAAATTGGTGCACATCCCTGTAACGAAGACAACAGAACACGACGCAATGCCGTACCCAATGTCAAACCGAAACCCTTTTCCAGCGGTTCTGCAACTAATGTTGCCTGATTTGGATTATGTTCATCAACCTTGATATTTAATTTTTTGGGCTTAATCAAAGTAACCCAGTTTTTTTCAATCATAAAATTCCTCCATAGGCTTAGTTTATCATTTTCGCCAATAGCATACGCATTGAATAATACAAAATTACCCAACACGCCGGCAAATTTTATAACACAAATCCGCAAAAGTCAAACATTTCTTGATTATTTATACACAATTATTGCAACAAATTTTATATCGTCAAAAAAGTTGACAATACAAAAATATTGTACTAATATTCAATCAACCAGAATAAAGGATACACAATGAAAAAATCTGTTTTATTTGGAATTTTTGCCGGTGCGGTATGTGTCTGTGCAAACGCATCTGCGGACGGTTATGTTGAAACAGAAACATTCAACACATACGAAACAATAACAATTGATACGGTAACATACGTTGACAATTCTTATGCGGTCCCTGCCCGCGTTCGCGTGGCAAAGCCGACCCCATGCCGTGTTGCATCATCATTGGATGTTGCCCGCCCATGTGGCTGTGCAAAAAGTATGCAAAAAAAATTGCAACCGGTCCGCGTAAAAACATACAGCGAAGTTATTGACCATTACCAAGTATATCAACCTGTTGTCACATATAAACCAGCAGGCGAATATACAACCCGCCGCTATGTTGATGCCCCAAATCCACATTGTGGCACATGCGCACGATAAAAAAACACACAACAAAAAAACGCCCCGACGGGCGTTTTTAGTTTTGATTGTATCGGATACAAATTTGAAAATTAAATAGAATGGCACAGAGATATGAAAACGGGATTGCGTAATGTACAAAAACGTACATGAGCAATCCCGTTTGCGTATATATGCGCCATTATATTTAATTTTAGACGCGACGTACTTTCTTTGGACGACACCCATTATGTGGGATACGAGTCGTGTCGGTAATGGACTGAACAATCAAGCCTGCATTCGCCAAACCGCGGACAGCAGATTCACGACCCTGACCAATACCACGCATTAAAACATCAACTGTCTTCATACCCATTTCAGCAACTTTTTTGCCAACTGCATCGGCAACAACTGTTGCGGCATATGGGGTAGATTTTTTTGCACCCTTGAAATTATTTGCACCGGCGGTTGCCCATGTTAATACGGCCCCCGATTGGTCGGTGATTGTAATACGTGTATTGTTATTAGTCGCGACCACGTGCGCAATGCCATGTGATACTTTCTTTACGACTTTCTTTTTAGCTTTTGATACTGCCATTATTTTTTACCTTTGATTTAGATGTCTTCAATTAACTATCGTGTTAATCTCTACCTGTTTAATATTATTTACCCTTGACTGCGGACCCAGCAACCACGACGCGCTTGCCCTTGCGTGTACGGGCATTAGTTTGTGTACGCTGGCCACGAACCGGCAAACGATTACGATGACGAATACCGCGGTAAGTTTTCAAATCTTGCAAACGTTTAATGTTCATTGCAACTTCGCGACGAACGTCACCTTCTACCTTAAAGTTTTGTTCAATGTAGTTAGAAATTTTAACAACATCCTCGTCAGTCAAGTCCTTTGCGCGCAAACCATCTTTCAGTTTCAAAGCCTTGCAAATCTGGGCAGATTTTGCCGGCCCAATACCATGAATGTATTGCAACGCAATTTCAATGCGCTTTTCTGTCGGAATGTTAACACCTGCTATACGTGCCATTTTTCATTTTCCTTTTTATTTAACTGTGGTGCATATTTACACCGGATTCAAACGCTTCGCACCAATCAGTGTGACCGACGAAACGTATTTTATTTTGCCGCATAATTTTATACAAAATGCTGCAAAAGTCAAATTTTTATTACGATTCCGCAAAACCTGTTTAACGGAAACGTCCCTTTTTCTGTGCTTTTTTAATAACACTTTTGTACTGTTTTGCGACCAAGTATGATTGAACCTGATTCATAGTATCCAAAACCACACCGGCCACGATTAACACACTGGTTCCACCAATTGCCAATGGCATACCCGCATGTGCATTCAGGATAATTGGTACAACGCACACAACAATCAGATACAAAACACCAATCGCCGTTGTACGTGATACAACAGAATCCAAATAGTGCATAGTCTGTTCCCCCGGACGTACCCCCGGAATATAACCGCCCGCATTTTTCAGATTATTAGATGTTTCTTCTGAATTGAAAATAACAGCCGTCTGAAAATATGCAAAGAAAGCGATTAAAATAGTATATGTGATGATATATGACCACGTTCCATAAGTAAAGAATCCCATAACAGATTGAACAATTGGATTTTCACTTTGTACGAAACGCTGTACAAACGCCGGCAGCATCATAATACTGGCCGCGAACACAGGCCCCATAACACCGGACATATTAACCTTAATCGGCAAATAAGACGCATTTGTATTCATAACCCCGTTCGCCATAACCTGACGCGGATATAAAATTTGAATACGACGCTGGGCCTGTTCAAAGAAAGCGATTAAAGCGATAATGCCCACGACAAATGCAACCACCAACGCAATCATTGCTGGTGAAATTTGCCCAACCGACCCCAACGAGAATAATTGTGCAATTCCCCCCGGTACTTCGGCGATAATACCAGCAAAGATTAACAATGATGCGCCCTGTCCAATACCACGCGCTGTGATTTGTTCCGCCAACCACATAACGAATACAGTACCACCAACCAACGCGATAATGGCGGACAGTTCAAACGCAAACCCCGGATTTACAACCGCAGAAACACCATTTGCCGGTGCCATAGATTCCAATCCACGCACAACGGCCCATCCCTGAACCAAGGCTAAAAATACCGCCAAGTAACGTGTATATTGGTTAATCTTGATACGGCCTGATTCACCCTCTTTGCGCAATTCGTTCAGTGATTTGCTGGTTGCGGTTAACAACTGTAAAACGATGGATGCAGATATATACGGGAAAATATTCAATGCCAGCACAGACATACGCGACAACGAACCACCAGCGAACATATCAAACATTCCCATCATACCGCTGCCCTCGCCTGTGAACAAATGCAACACAGCGGACGCATTTACCCCCGGCAATGGAATAAAAGACCCGATACGATATACAATCAGCGCACCAATTGTAAACAATATGCGCTTTTGCAAATCGGACATACTTCCAAAAAATTCTCTCAAAAATTTCATGCGAACAAACTTTATTAATCAGTATTTGCATTAGGTTTCCCGAATGCAAACACAACGTTATTTATTTTTAATTGAACCACCCGCTTTTACGATTGCCTCTTCGGCCGCCTTGGACCATTTATCAGCAATAATATTAACAGATGATTTTATTTCACCCTTGGCCAAAATTTTCAAGCCATCTTTTGTGCGGTTGATAATTTTCGCCTGCAGCAAAGATTCCATTGTAATTGGTGATTTCGCATCAATTTTACCGGACGCAATGAATTTTTCAATATCACCCAAATTAACAGTAACATATTCTTTTGCGAACGGGTTGTTGAAACCGAATTTTGGGAAACGACGCAAAATAGGCATCTGACCACCTTGGAAAGTGGCTTGCTTGCGTGAACCACTGCGTGCCTTTTGACCTTTGTTACCGCGGCCAGATGTTTTACCCATCCCAGAACCGATACCACGGCCAACACGTTTTGCACTGCTGCGTGCGCCCAAATTATCCATCAAAGCGTTTAATTTCATTTTATTTTTCCTTTTGTCCTGTGAATCTGAACCCAGATTCTGTATCGCACGCCATTGGCGTACTCGGTTTAATTAAATTTATTTTTCAACGATTTCAACCAAATGTGAAACCTTGGCCACCATACCACGGACTGCTGGTGTATCTTCTAATTCCTTGGATTTTCCGATACGTCCCAATCCCAAAGCCGCAACAACCTTGCGTTGTGCAGTTGGACGGCCAATAATGCTTTTAACTTGCTTTACAACTATTTTTGCCATAATTTAAGTCTCCGTTTTTACTGACAGTCGGCAATTATTTTGCTTCTGCCGCTTCGTTATTTTCCAACTTTTTACCGTCACGACCGGCAATAATTTCAGCAACAGTCTTGCCACGGCGTGCAGCAACAGTCTTTGGAGAGTTCATTTTTGCAAACGCCAAGAACGCAGCACGTATCATATTGTTTGGATTATTAGAACCCTGTGATTTTACAACAACGTCCTGAACGCCCAAGCATTCAAACACTGCACGCAATGCACCACCCGCAATAATACCAGTACCGGGGACAGCACTGCGAACAACCAATTTACTTGCGCCATATTTTGCAGCAATGTCATGGTGCAAAGTACGACCTTCTTTTAACGGAACGCGTATCATTTTTGCCTTGGCGGCCTTGGTTGCTTTTTGAACAGCGGCCTGAACTTCCAGTGCCTTGCCCTTGCCAAAACCAACACGACCGGCCTTGTCCCCGACAACAACCAGTGCCGAGAAAGACATATTACGACCACCTTTTACCGTTTTTGAAACACGGTTGATAGAAACTAATTTGTCTACCAAATTATCCGTTTGTAATTTTTTATCATCAAAACGTGCCATTATAATCTCCGTTATATTACCGATTAAATTCTAACCCCGCCTGCACGGATTGCTTCGCACAAGGCCTTGATTCTGCCATGATAACGATATCCACCACGATCAAAGTAGCAGTTATCGGCAATACCAGCCTTAACTGCACGTTCTGCGAATGCCTTGCCAACCAGTTCTGCGCCGGCAACATTCCAGCCCTTACCTTTGAAATCTTTTTCTTTTGATGAAGCAGCACAAACAGTATGTCCCTTTACATCATCAATAGCCTGAATTTCAATATGACGACCCGAGCGGAAAACCGACAAACGAATTTTACCCGGATTTTTTCTTTTCAACGCACTGCGATTAGCCAACGTACGTCTTTCTTCTGTAGACAAATGTTTTAACATTTTGTTTCCTTTGTTTCCAATTCCCGTAACAGCGGGAATTACCCTAATCTATTATTTCTTTTTACCTTCTTTGCGACGGATTCTTTCGCCCTTATAGAAGATACCTTTGCCCTTGTATGGGTCAGCCTTGCGAACCTTGTGAATTTTGTCTGCAAATTGACCAACCAAACATTTATCAATACCATTGATAATAAATTCTGTTGGTGTTTCACCCATCTGTACGGTCAGACCGGCTGGGATTTCCATAATAACATCATGTGAATAACCCGCCACCAAAACCAATTTGTTACCACTGACAGATGCTTTGTAACCAACACCCTTCATATACATTGCTTTGCTAAAGCCTGTTGTAACGCCATCTATTGCGGCACGAACATTACGCGCCATTGTGCCCCACATTGCACGGGACGTTTTATCTTCTGCATCTTTTGGTGTAACAACAACTTGTTTATCATCTATGGTTACATCTACCAAACCTGCGTGTTTAGTATCCAAAGGCAATTTAATTTCACCCTTTGGGCCCTTGATAGTCAAGACGTCGCCTGCAATTACTGCTGATACGCCTTCTTTCAGTTCAACTGGATGTTTTCCTGCACGAGACATAATTTAACCTCACTATATATTAAATAACCTTGCACAACACTTCACCACCGACATTCATCAGGCGCGCCTTGTGGTCAGTCATAACACCGTTTGGCGTAGAAACAATTGCAATACCCAAACCGTTCAAAACGCGTGGCATTTTTGCACTGCCGGCATAAACACGACGCCCCGGTTTTGAAACGACTGTAATATCCTGAATTGCACCGTTTCCGCCGACATATTTTAATTCAATAACCAAATTAGCACGATGTTCGTCAATTTGTTCTTTGCGGAAATCAGTAATAAAACCTTCGTCCTTTAATACAGACAAAACTGCTGCACGCAATTTGCTGTTTGGGACAGTTACAAATTCTTTACCGGCATTCTGACCATTACGAATACGGGTCAGCATGTCTCCGATTGGGTGTGATAATGACATCTATTTTACTCCTTGTTACTCTTTGGGTTACCCCGCCGAACCCAGTTGCATTGTCCACAACTGGCGTTTTATTAATTTACAAAATTACCAACTGGACTTGCGTACACCGGGCAATTTACCTTCGGACGCCATGGTGCGAACCTGTTGACGGCACAAACCGAACAAACGGGAATAACCACGTGCACGTCCCGTCACAGAACAACGATTGTGCAAACGTGTTGGATTCGCATTACGTGGCAATTTTGCCAATTTTTTCATCGCATCCATACGTTCATCAGGTGTTGCATTCACAGACATTTTTGCCTTGATTGCTTCACGCTTTTTTGCGTATTGCGCGACTAATTTTTCACGTTTTTTTTGTTTATTAATTAACGCTAACTTTGCCATCTTTATTACCTTTTATTATTTCAAGACCAGCGGCAAACCGATTTTAGTCAGCAGTGCGCGCGCTTCATCATCTGTTTTAGCCGTTGTTGCGATAACGATATCCATTCCACGAATCGCATCAATTTTATCAACGGAAATTTCAGGGAATATCAAATGTTCTTTGATACCAAAAGCATAATTTCCACGACCATCAAATTTAGATTTTGATAAACCACGGAAATCCTTTACACGTGGCAACGCAACAGTAATTAATTTATCCAAGAAATCATACATTCTTTTGCCACGTAATGTAACCTTGCAACCAATGGGCTGACCTTCGCGCAAACGATATGTTGCAATAGATTTTTTTGCACGGGTAATAACAGACTTTTGTGCAGCAATCGCCGTTAAATCAGCCACTGCGGAATCCAGTTTCTTTTTATCAGAAACGGCCTCGCCCACACCCATATTCAAAACAATTTTGGTCAGTTTTGGTACTTCCAATGCATTTTTGTACCCAAATTCTTTTACTAATTCAGGAACAATCTGCTTTTCATAAATTTCACGCAATCTGCTTTGCATTTTAAATTCCTTAACGTTTTATTCCCGTAACAGCGGGAACCAGTTATTATAATTCCGCACCAGACTTTTTTGCAATGCGAACTTTCTTGTCACCTTCTACCTTGTATCCCACGCGTGTTGCTTTTTTAGTTTTTGGGTCAACCAAAGCAACATTAGAAACATGTATTGGTGCTTCGCGGTCAACAATGTGTCCGGCTTGTTCTTGTGTTGGTTTAACATGCCATTTATGGCGGTTAACACCTTCTACGACAACACGGGATTCAGATGGGCGCGCTTCCAGCACTTTGCCTTTGACGCCCTTGTACTTTCCCGAAATAACTACGACTTCATCGCCTTTCTTGATTTTCATTTTATAACCCTTTGTCTATTGCAATTACACCGGTATTATATAACTTCGGGTGCCAAAGATACAATTTTCTGAACGTCATATTTGCGGCGTACTTCACGCGCAATCGGCCCAAAAATACGTGTACCAATTGGTTCAAAATTATTTTTGTTAATTAAAACAACAGCATTGTCATCAAAACGAATGATTGAACCATCCGGACGTTTCACAGGAAACTTTGTACGAACGATTATTGCACGCTGTACAGTACCCTTTTGAACTTTGCCACGTGGAATGGCTTCTTTGATGGCAACAACGATTTTATCACCAACTGTTGCATAACGACGATGTGACCCGCCCAAAACCTTGATGCACATAGCCTTGCGTGCACCAGAATTATCGGCAACTGTCATAACTGTTTCATTTTGTATCATAACACTTCACCTTTTTCCTGCAGGCGGGGCAATCCCCCACCGCTTTGTTATAGGTTCCGACTGCGTATCACGCCTCAAAGAACCTGTTGTGATTAATTATTCAGCAACATCCACTGTTTCGTCTTTGGAAACACCAACGCGTCCCTTGACCACCCAAGATTTAGTCTTGGAAATTGGACGATGCTCTTCAATTGCGACGATGTCACCAACCTTGTATTCATTGTTTTCATCGTGCGCCTTGTACTTTTTATTCTGCTTTACGAACTTGCCATACAACGGATGACGGAAACGACGTTCAACTTCTACGACGACTGTTTTGTCATTTGCTGTACTTTTAACTGTTCCTTGCAGTATACGTCTTGGCATAACTTTTGTCCTTATACTTCTAACTGTGACTTATACATAAATTTTTGCGTATAAATCAACCACCTTTTTTACCCGACTTCGGAATATGATAACTAAAAATTTAGAAATCTCAACAAAAATCGGCAATTTTATTTTTTTGCAGCGTTTATTTGTGTTTTTACGCGTGCAATTTCACGACGGGTTTGACGAATAACGTGTGTTTTCGTCATTTGGCCCGCAGCATGCTGAAAGCGTTGGTTCATCTGTTCTTGTTTCAGATTTTCCAGTTTGCTTTGCAGTGCTTCTGCTGTCAAAGATTCTTTTTCAACTTTCTTTTCTGCCATTTTTTTAACCTTTTGCGTTGCCTACAGTATTTATCATTAGTTGACTTTACGTTCTACAACCTTTGTTTTTACTGGCAATTTTGCTGCAGCCAAAGCAAATGCTTCATATGCAACTTCTGGTTTTACACCATCCAGTTCAAACAAGATGCGCCCCGGTTTAACACGGCAAATCCAGTATTCAACAGCACCCTTACCTTTACCCATACGGACTTCCGCTGGTTTTTTAGTAACAGGAACATCTGGGAAAACACGAATCCACAATTTACCCATACGGCGCATATGACGGGTAATTGCGCGACGCGCCGCCTCTATTTGACGCGCGGTAACACGTTCCGGCGTCATCGCCTTTAAGCCAAAGGAACCAAATGCCAATTCGCTGCCACCCTTGGCAACACCATGGATACGTCCCTTGTGCTGTTTGCGAAATTTAGTTTTATTTGGCATTAACATAATAACAACCTTTTAATTTCTGTGTTTCATTTCTGATTGTTCGGCACCATATAGGATACCGTCAAAAATTACTTGCTCTTTTTTTCGCTGCTGCCGGCATATTCTGTTGGGCGTGCCATTTCAGAAGCCAACTTTTCCTTGTTTACAACGTCACCTGTGTAAATCCAAACTTTTACACCAATAACGCCATATGTTGTTTTTGCCTGAATTGACGCATAGTCAATATCAGCACGCAATGTATGCAATGGAATGCGACCTTCGCGAATTTGTTCGCTGCGGGCAATTTCCGCACCATTCAGACGACCAGAACACATAACTTTGATACCCTGTGCCCCCGCCTTTACAGCGTTTTGAACCGCTTTTTTCATTGCGCGTTTGAAGGAAACACGACCTTCTATTTGCTGCGCAATATTTTGCGCAACCAATTGTGCATTCAAATCCGGACGACGAACTTCATAAATATTCACAACGACTTGGTCATTTTTAACCAGTTTTTTAATATCGTTGCGCAATGCTTCTATATCAGCACCATTTTTACCAATAATCATCCCCGGACGAGATGTGTGTATTGTAACCACAACTTTTTTGGCAAAGCGTTCAATAACAACCTTGGCCAAACCCGCTTTTTTCAATTTCTTTTCAATAAAGTTGCGGATTTTAATATCTTCTGCTAATAAAGCCGCATATTCTTTTTTACCTGCAATCCAACGTGAATCAGTTACTTTGTTAATAAATTCACGCAAAGATATTGGCGATACTTTCTGTCCCATTTTTATTTTTCCTTACTGTTTTATGGCAAGTGTTCTTGAAGATGCGGCAAACATCTTTATTCAGGAAACTAATCCATACCACTTGCCAGATTTATTATTTTGCTTTTTTTTCTGCCTTTGCCTTGGCTGTTTTCTTTGTTGGTGCAACCCCAGATTCCAAAACAATTGTCAAATTAGAAAATGGTTTCAAAATCGGACGTGCACTGCCACGTGGTCCCGGAAATATGCGCTTCATTGTCAACGCTTTGCCACACCAAATTTCTTTGATGTACAAACTGTCCACTGGCAGATTTTTGTTATGTTCTGCATTTGCAATGGCGGACAACAAAGTCTTTAATACTTCACCTGCAACACGCTTTTTAGAAAATTTCAAGACATCTATTGCACGTTCAACCGGCATTCCCCGCACCAAATCGCAAACCAGATTCAATTTCTGGTGGCTGATGCGAATCATTTTATTGAACGCACGAACTTGATTTTCTTTAATTCCATATCTTGTTGTTGTCATAACTGTTACCCTATTTATTTATATGGTCACCATAAATTATTATTTTTTGGCGGCGGCTGCTTTTTTATTTGCCGCATGCCCCTTGAAAGTACGCGTTGGTGCAAATTCGCCCAATTTGTGCCCAATCATATCTTCTACGATTGAGACAGGGATGAATTTGTTACCATTGTGAACTTCAAAAGTCAAACCAACCATTGGTGGCACAATTGTGCTGCCACGTGACCAAGTCTTAATTGGCTTGTGGTCATTTTTTTCATTTGCCGCCGCGACTTTCTTTAACACGGACGGATGAACATAAGGACCTTTCCATACAGAACGAGACATCATTTACTCCGTTTTTTACTTAATTATTTTTTCTTTGCCAAATGTCTGCTGCGAATAATCATCTTTGCAGTACGTTTATTGCTACGGGTACGATATCCCTTGGCTGGAATACCTGTACGTGATACTGGTTCGTGGCCCTTGGAATGACCATTACCACCACCCATCGGGTGGTCAACTGGGTTCTGTGCCATACCACGAACTGATGGACGAATACCCAACCAGCGTGCGCGGCCCGCTTTACCCAAGTTTACATTACGTTGGTCAGGATTAGAAACACTGCCAACTGTCGCCATACAATCGGAATGAACCTTGCGCAACTCGCCACTGTTCATTTTAATCTGGGCATAAACACCGTCTTTACCCATTAATTGTGCATAGCAACCTGCACTGCGTGCCAATTGGCCGCCAGCCCCCGGTTTCAATTCAACATTATGCACAATTGTACCGATTGGCATATTTTTCAATGGCATTGCATTACCCGGTTTAATATCTTCGCGTTCACCGGAAATAACAACATCGCCCGCCTTTAAATCACGTGGTGCCAAAATATAGGAACGCGCACCATCTGTATATTCAATCAACGCAATAAAAGCCGTACGATTTGGGTCATATTCCAAACGAACAACAGTTGCAGGAACACCCTTTTTCTTGCGTGCAAAATCAATCAAACGATATTTACGTTTGTGGCCACCACCCTGATGCATAACGGTTACATGACCAAAATTATTACGTCCACCTTTGGACTTTAAACCAACTGTCAATGCCTTTTCAGGTGCACCGCGATGCAGTTCACTGCGATCAACCTGTGTCAAACCACGGTTCCCCGGTGTAGTTGGCTTATAATGCTTTAATGCCATTTTTTCTTACCTTTGTTTCTGCGCCAACACTAACATCCATTTTGACATGGGTTCTCTGCTGGCGCGCGTTAGTTTAATTATACGTTTGCTGACAAATCCAATTTCGCATCAGCCGGCAGGGATACATATGCCTTTTTAACACTGCGTTGTGTACCCACGCCACGTCCACGAAAGGACTTTACTTTACCTTTGACAACAACAATGTTGACCTTGGTCGGCTTTACATTGTATATCGCCTGAATTGCACGTGCAACATCTTCTTTTGTTGCGTCTGGGGCAACTTCAAATGCGACACCATTGCTTTCAGACAACTTTGCTGCCTTTTCCGAGATTATCGGGCGACGCAGTATATCATAAATACCGGCGCTGCGCACGATTTTTTTCTCTGATGTAACTTTCTTTTCTGCCATTTGTTATACCTTTTCGTCTTGCGTCACTGACATTTATGCCAAGCGTGCTTCCACAGCCTTGACTGCATCTGCTGTCAAAACCAATTTATCATGGTTCAAAACATCCAATACATTCAACCCAATTGTTGGTAATGCATCAATATTTGGAATATTTGCTGCAGATTTTTTGAAATTTGCATCCAATTCTGTGGCACCAACAAACAGTGCTGAATTTAAATTCAACTTTTTCAACTGTTTCGCCAATGCAGATGTTTTTACCGCTGATAATTTTTCAGAATCAATAATGATTAAGTTGCCGTCTTTGGCCTTGGATGACAATGCCATTTTCAATCCCAAACTGCGGATTTTCTTTGGCAAATCAATTGCATGGTCACGAACGACCGGGCCATGAACAACACCACCGCCACGCATATGAACATTGTATCTTTCACCCTGACGTGCATTACCAGTTTTTTTCTGTTTAAACGCTTTTTTGCCGCTGCCTGCAACATCAGAAACAGATTTTACTGCATGCGTACCTGCGCGGGATTTTGCACGTTGCCATGTAACAACACGATGCAGAATATCTGCGCGTGGTTCCAACCCGAAAATTTGGTCTGCCAAATCAACTTTGCCGACCGCTTTGCCATCAAAATTTATAATGTCTACTTGCATTTTTTCCACCTTACTCTAATCTGTTGCCTGTTTTTAAATTATTCCGCAACAGGTTCTGTTTCGGTTTCTGCTGCTGTTTGTTCCCCAGATTCCACAATTTTCATTTTTGTTGGAACTGGCAAATCTTTCTGTTCCTTTTTGACTGCATCTGCAACCAAAACAAAAGTACCATTTGCACCCGGAACTGCGCCTTCAACGAATATCAGATTTTCTGCGTCATCAACACCGAATACTTTCAAGTTCTGAACAGTAACGGTTTCATTACCCATCTGACCAGCCATCTTTTTGCCCTTCAGAACACGTCCCGGCCATTCACGCATACCTGTACCACCGATTGAACGATGCGCTTTTAAAACACCGTGTGATGCTTCCTTACCGCCAAAGTTATGACGTTTCATCGCACCTTGGAATCCCTTACCTTTGCTGGTTGCCTGAACATCAACGAATTGACCGGCAATAAAATGAGACGCCATCAATTGTGTACCTGCTGGGATAATGCAATCATCAGATACACGAAATTCAACAACTTTGCGATATGGTTTTACACCGGCCTTTTCTGCAGCCACAGCCTGTGGTTTTGCAACATGTTTTGCCTTTGCCTCGCGCATACCCAGTATGTTTGCGACATAACCATTTTTTTCCACTGTACGATTGCCGATAACAGTGCAATCACCGACGGATAAAACTGTTACAGGATGTGCCACGCCACCGTCATCATATAAACGTGTCATACCAATTTTTGTTGTTATTAAACCGCTACGTTTCATTTTCTTTTGCCTTTTATTTGTTAGTAGGTTGGTCGGTTGTACACACCATTATTACGCCCGTCCAACACAAACATTTATTACAACTTAATCTTTACATCAACACCTGACGCCAAATCCAACTTCATCAAAGCATCTACTGTTTGCGGTGTTGGATTTACGATATCAACGACCGCCTTGTGATTACGAATTTCAAACTGTTCGCGTGATTTTTTATCAACGTGTGGCGAACGGTTAACAGTAAATTTTTTAATCAATGTCGGCAAGCGAACCGGTCCTACTACATCTGCGCCAGTGCGCTTTGCAGTTTTGACAATTTCATCCACAGATTCCATCAAGACCCTGTGGTCAAACGCTGTCAATTTGATACGAATTTTAGATGTTGGTACCATTTGCTTGTTTTCCTTATCGTTATTCCGGGCCGGTAATCACTGGCATTTTTTTATCCAGTTACACCGACCCGCGATATTTACCTGTTATTTAATGATTTTAGATACAACGCCTGCGCCAACTGTGCGTCCGCCTTCACGGATAGCAAAGCGACGACCTTCGTCCATAGCAATAGGTGCAATCAATTGCACTGTGATACGAACGTTGTCCCCCGGCAGAACCATTTCTTTGTCTGCTGGTAATGTAATTGTACCTGTTACGTCTGTTGTGCTGAAGTAGAACTGTGGACGATAGTTGCTAAAGAACGCAGTATGACGGCCACCTTCTTCTTTGGTCAAGATATAAACTTCAGCTTCAAAGTCTGTGTGTGGTGTAATAGAACCCGGTTTGCAGATAATCTGACCACGTTCTACATCTTCTTTCTTTGTACCACGCAACAGCAAACCTACGTTATCACCGGCTTCACCTTGGTCCAGCAATTTGCGGAACATTTCAACACCGGTAACTGTTGTTTTCTGTGTTGGACGCAAACCAACGATTTCGCATTCGTCACCAACTTTGACTGTACCTGCTTCTATACGGCCTGTAACCACTGTACCACGACCTGTAATAGAAAATACGTCTTCAATTGGCATCAAGAATGGTTTATCAACTGGACGTTCTGGCAATGGGATATATTCATCACAGGCCTTTAACAACGCATCAATTGATTCCTTGCCCAAACCGTCGTTTTTGCCTTCCAATGCGGAAACAGCAGAACCACGAATGATTGGAACATTTTCACCATCAAAGTCATTTGCAGACAACAATTCGCGAATTTCCATTTCAACCAATTCCAACAATTCAGGGTCGTTTGCCAAATCGCACTTGTTCAAATAAACAACGATTTTTGGAATACCAACCTGACGTGCCAACAAGATGTGTTCACGTGTCTGTGGCATTGGACCATCAGTTGCAGCAACAACCAAGATAGCACCGTCCATCTGTGCAGCACCGGTAATCATGTTTTTAACATAGTCCGCGTGCCCCGGGCAGTCAACGTGTGCATAATGACGATGTTCTGTTTCATATTCAACGTGTGCAGTATTAATTGTAATACCACGTGCGCGTTCTTCTGGTGCATTATCAATTTGGTCAACACCCTTTGACTGGTCAGCACCAACACCATAGTAGTGAACAATAGCAGCAGTCAATGTTGTTTTTCCATGGTCAACGTGACCAATTGTACCAATATTGACGTGTGGCTTGGTTCTTACATATTTTTCTTTTGCCATAGTTTTTTCTCCTTAGGGCTTTGTTAAATTTGATTTCTGAAATCTGATTTCCGATTCATTACATTAAATCATAAACCAGAAATCAAAAATCACAATCTTTTTTTATTTTTATTTTGTCAGTTTCTTTATAACCTCGTCTGCGACATTTTTCGGCACTTCGGCATAGTGGGACAATTCCATATATGGATTTGCACGCCCCTGTGACAAAGAACGCAATGTCTTGACATATCCGAACAAGTTAGCCAATGGTACAAAGGCTGAAATCAACTGGTTACCGAATTGTGTTTCAATACCATTGATTTGTCCACGACGACTGTTCAGGTCCCCAATGATGTCACCGACATATTCTTCTGGTGTATTAACCGAAAGTTTCATAATCGGTTCCAACAATTTTGGCGCAGCCTTTTTCATTGCCTCACGGAAACATGCACGCGCCGCTATTTCAAAGCATAATACATTAGAGTCAACTTCGTGATATTTACCATCAACTAATGTTGCCTTGAAATCTACTGTGGGATAGCCAATCAAAACACCTGTTTGTTGGGCTATCTTTAAACCCTTTTCAACGCCGGGGATGTATTCTTTTGGAATAGCACCACCAACAATCTTGTTTTCAAATTCATATCCGGAACCCGGTTCCAAAGGTTCAAATTCAATTTTCACCTGTGCATATTGACCAGAACCACCGGATTGTTTTTTATGTGTATATTCTTCGGTTACAGGTTTGCCAAATGCTTCGCGGTATGCGATACGTGGTTCACCAACGTTAACGTCTACTTTAAATTCACGTGACAAACGGTCAACCAAAATTTCCAAGTGCAATTCACCAACACCGGCCAAAATAGTCTGACCTGATTCTTCATCCACAGAAACATGGAATGATGGGTCTTCTTTTGCCAATGCCTGCAAACCCAAAGACATTTTTTCAATATCAGCCTTGGTTTTTGGTTCAACGGCAATACTCATAACTGGGTCTGGGACGTGAATGTTTTCCAAAATAATTGGATTGGCTTCATCACACAATGTATCACCAGTAATGGTTTCTTTCATACCCACCAATGTGATAATGTCACCCGCAGACGCTTCTTTGATTTCTTCACGTTGATTGGAATGCATTAACAACATACGACCAACACGTTCGCGTTTATCACGGTTAGAATTGTAAATGTATGACCCAGATGTCAATTTACCAGAATAAATACGTATAAACATCAGGTTTCCAACGAATGGGTCATTTGCAACCTTGAACGCCAACGCACTGAACGGTTCTTTTGGGTCAGCATGACGTTCAATAACCGTCTTTTTATCCATTGCAGTACCCTTAATCGCAGGAATATCCAACGGACTTGGCAAATAATCAACAATTGCATCCAACAATGGCTGAACACCCTTGTTTTTAAACGCAGTACCACACAAAACAGGATTAAAGTTTTGTGCAATTGTGCCCTTGCGGATTAATTTTTTAATTGTTGCAACATCTGGTTTTGTGCCTTCCATATAGGCTTCCATAATTTCATCATCCAGTGTTACAACTTCTTCTATTAACTTGTTATGCAGTTCTTCTGCTTTTTCCTTTAATTCATCTGGAATATCAATAATGTGTGGTTCTTTGCCCAAATCATCTTCCCAGACAATACCGCGCATTTCAACAACGTCAACCACGCCACGGAAATCAGATTCTGCACCGATTGGGAAATTAACAACCAACGGATTCGCACCCAAACGTTCACGAATCATATCAACACAGCGGAAAAAGTTACCACCAATACGGTCCATTTTGTTTACGAAACAAATACGTGGCACATTGTAACGGTCAGCCTGACGCCATACAGTTTCAGTCTGTGGCTGAACCCCAGACACAGATTCAAACACCGCAACCGCACCGTCCAAAACACGCAATGAACGTTCCACTTCCATGGTAAAGTCCACGTGCCCCGGTGTATCAATCAAATTGATACGATGGTCGCGCCAAAAGCATGTTGTTGCAGCGGACGTAATTGTAATACCGCGTTCCTGTTCCTGTTCCATCCAGTCCATAGTGGCACCGCCATCATGAACTTCGCCAATTTTATATGTTTTACCAGTATAGAAAAGAATACGTTCCGATGTAGTGGTCTTACCGGCGTCAATGTGCGCCATAATACCGATATTACGGTACATATCCAAAGGTGCTGTTTTTCCGACTGACATATTATTCTTTCCCTTATTTTTAATATTTGTTTATATTCGCCTGATGTTAAACCGTAATTATTACCAACGGAAATGCGCAAAGGCTTTGTTTGCTTCGGCCATTTTATGGGTGTCAATTTTCTTTTTAAATGCACCGCCCTGACCATTCAACGCATCGCGCAGTTCACCAAACAATCTGTCCTGCATGGAACGTTCGCCACGTTTACGTGCAAACATTACCAACCAACGCAATGCCAATGTCTGCTGACGCGCCGGTCTGACATCAACCGGAACCTGATATGTTGCACCGCCAACACGACGACCTTTAACCTCAACTGATGGTTTTAATGCATCAACTGCTTCTAAAAATGCAGCCAATTCATCACCGTCTTTTGCAACACTTTTCAGTTTATCTAATGCACCATAAACGATGTTTTCGGCAACTTCTTTTTTGCCATCCCACATAACAACATTAATACATTTTGCAACAACCAGATTATTGTATTTTGAATCTGGTAAAATTTCACGTTTAGTTGCACTTTTACGTCTTGACATTTTATTTTCCTTTTATTTCTTCATCTGGGCACGCCCAAATTACTCACACGGCCACGCCGCGTGTACAGTTATTATTTTGCAATCTTTGCACCATACAGGGAACGGCCCTGCTTTCTGCTTTCTACACCCTTGGTATCCAAAACACCGCGAATAATATGATATTTAACACCGGGCAAGTCCTTTACACGACCACCACGAATCATAACAACACTGTGTTCCTGCAGATTATGCCCTTCGCCGGGGATATATGCCGTAACTTCACGACCATTGGCCAATTTAACACGGGCCACCTTACGCTGGGCAGAATTAGGTTTTTTAGGCGTGGTTGTGTACACACGTGTGCAAACACCACGTTTTTGTGGGGCCTCCATCATATCGGGTGCTGTTGATTTAACAACAACCTTTTTGCGGGGCTTCCGAATCAGTTGATTTACTGTTGGCATTCAAAATCTCTTTGTTTTTTGTACTCTTTTTTATCTGCATAAAACATCTCTTCAGAATTATTTCAACGGCGTGGCCGCGATTATAAATCTGTCAGAATATGCAGAATTCTGTGTTTTTTTCTTTCCTTGTTTACACGGAAAGCGAACATACTATAACCACGAACCCACATATTGTCAAGGAAAATCTGGGTTATTTCGCCAAAAAAACCGCTGGAAAAAGGCAAAAATCCGCCATACACCCCACCCCACCAAAATGACAATTATTTTATTAGTATAAAAAGTTACTGGTTACTCGTAACCTAACCTGTCATTGCGAGCACAGCGCAGCAATCCATTCTTTATCATCGTATTATAATGTGTCGCTCGGGTACTGCGTACCCTGTGCGCATCCTCATCTGTTATCTAATAAAAACGGGGCAAACGCCCCGTTTTTGTTCATTCTGTTGGGTATTAAAATTCAATACCAAACTTTACACCATATGCAAAGCCGTCTTCAATTTCCCATTCACCAGCATTAGGTGTATGGCTCATTTCTTTACCAACATACGCACCAATATATTTGGCGTCATCAATGTTATAGTTTACACCCAATTTACCCAACCATGTACCACGGTTGTCACCGTCCCACATATCGGCCATATCATCAATCTGGTATTCAGCACCCAATACCAATGACCATTGCATATTCATTGCAAATAATGCATCGGCACCTACGCGCAAAGAATGAACACCATCATCACCCCAGTTGAATGATTCTGAATTTAAATAATCATATGCGATGTGCCCCGCAACTGTCCATTCTGCTGTTTCATAACCAACACTGGCGCCAACCGTCCATGCATACAATGTATTTTCTTCGCCAAGGAATGTTTTGCCATATGGCCAAACACCGCTGAACCCATATGAGCCAAATACATCAGCCTTCCAATTTGCGCCGTCAAATACGCGGTAATTCAAACCAACACCAAATGTATCCCAAGAATTTTGGTCAAACCAATTCGCTGTTGATGCGGTTGTTTCCAAACCAACTGCCAATCTGTCTGTAATACCATAACCAAATGCTTCACCCAAAGTATATGTATTGGTTGACCGTGACGAAGATTCCAACGCCGTCACACTGTAAAAGCGGCCCTGTTCCGGACGATACAGCGGATTATCGTTAATCGCTGCGTTTGCGCCCGTTGCCGCGAAAACTGCCAATAATGATGTTAAAACTAATTTTTTCATACTATATCCTTATGGTTTAGTTAGAAAACTAGATTTTATCTACCTAGCTAGGAATATTTTACCGCGCGATTCGCCCATCTGGCAAGGTAAAAGATTTTTGCATTTTACCCAAAAATATGATATATTATGCGACGTGCGAATCGGATTTTTTTCGCAAAACAATTATTAAAACGCCCAGTTTTCTGGGCGTTTTATTTATCAGCACAAATATTTAATTAATTTTCTAAATCATTAACTTTTTTAACAAATGACGCTTTTTTATTTTTCATTTTGAACTTTTTTTATCACGCGCCAGTCAGCATGATTTTTCATATGTTCCGCATAAGTATGCGCGAACCGATGTCCACCCCGTCCATCGGCAACAAAATACAGATAATTCGTATCGGCCGGCTGCAACACCGCATGAATTGCGTCCAACCCAACATTTGCAATTGGCGCAGGCGGCAAACCATAATTTTTATATGTGTTATATGGACTGTCTATTTTTAAATGTTCACGCAACAGGGGTCTGCCACGCATATCACCCAACCCATTTGTCAGTGCATACACAACCGTCGGGTCAGCCTGCAGCCGCATTCCATCACGCATACGATTTAAATACACACTGGCCACGATTGGCATTTCCGATGTTTTGGACGTTTCTTTCTGAACAATGGACGCCAATGTCACGACATCATCCCATGTTTTCAGTGGCTTTGGCGCAATACGTCCCGCCCTGTCCCAATTATTTTCCAATTCAACCATTTTTTTGCGCATTAAATCCAGCAAGGCCAACCGCGATGTTCCACGCGCCACACGATAAGTATCCGGAAACAAATCACCATCATGTAAATGGCACACCGGCAAATCAGTCCCTGCCCCGCATTCAACACCACCGGTCAGCGAATTATCCGCCATTAATAATTCTTTGATTTGTTTTACGGTTAAACCCTCGGGTACAACAACGGTTGTTGCCGCCACATCACCATGTGCAAACATATCAGCAATACGCCAAACACTGGTTCCACGCGGGATATCATATTGTCCCGATTGCACCGCGCCGCCATTACCACGCACAGCCAATTTAAATAAAAATTGCGAATCGATTAAATCGCGTGCCTGTAATTGTGCCGCTATATCAGAAACATTTGTACCGCGCGTAACATTAAACACAGCATCACGCCGCACCACAGACCGTATTCCAAAAATATAAACCAGCGCAATAATCAAAACAATTATTGCAATACATATAATATTTACATACTTGTTATTGGGAATAATGTTTTTCTTTCTCATGACCAGATAATTATACAAATAAAAAACCAACTTGCAATCACGAAGATTTCCAAAACACACAAAAAAAACACCACCCACGGTGGCGGATTATGGTCGGAGTGACTGGGTTCGAACCAGCGACCTCTACGTCCCGAACGTAGCGCTCTACCAGACTGAGCTACACTCCGTAACAAACAAGTACCGCGATTATGCAACTATAACGTCAAAAAATCAACTTATTTTATTTGTTATTTTTCTTTTACTACAGGAATTTTTTTGCAATACTTTACTGGGTATCCAACAGGAATAAAAGGAATAGTAAAAAATGTTTGGACTTAAATTCTTAAAGAAAGATAAATTTGATAATTATAATGATTATGTTGAAAACGGCGCGCCAACTGTTCCGGAACATTTTAATTTTTCATATGACGTTATTGATGTATTGGCAAAAGAAACGCCCGATAACGTTGCATTGTTATGGGAAAACGATTCGGGGGAAAAGCGCAAATTTACATTTCGTGACCTGTCACGTATGTCAAACGCAGTTGCCAATTTTTTAACATCACGCGGTTTAACATATGGCGACACGGTATTGCTGTTTATGCGTCGCCGTTGGGAATATTGGATTTTGATGTTGGCCATGCATAAAATTGGTGTGATTCCAATTCCATCAACCAATCAATTAAAGGCCGAAGATATTGAATACCGTATTGAACAGGCTGAATCCAAGGCAATAATAGCATTTGATGATGGTCACATTTTGAATGAAATCAAAACGGCAATTGGTGACAGAAATGTTCAATTAATATCAAATGACACGGTTGCCGAATCAATTGACACAATGCCGGACACACTGGAACGCGTGCCAAATGAAAACACAGACACAATGGTAATTTATTTCACCAGTGGCACAACAGATATGCCAAAAATGGTTGCCCATAATTTTGCATACCCATTGGGACATATAAACACTGCGATATTCTGGCAACGCCTGCATGATGGGGATATTCACTTTACATTATCTGAATCAGGTTGGGCAAAATGTTCATGGGGAAAAATGTACGGTCAGTGGTTGGCCGGCGCAACAGTATTTGTGTTTGACTTTTCAGGCATTGCAACGGCACACGACCTGTTGTCGGCAATGGCAGAAAATCACATAACATCATTCTGTGCACCACCAACAGTGTACAAAATGTTAATTCATGCCGATTTCAGTAAATATGACTTGTCCGCTTTGACCAAGGCTGACGTTGCCGGCGAAGCATTAAACCCAGAAGTATATGAACGCTTTCAGCGGGCCACCGGCATAAAATTACACGAGGGTTTTGGTCAAACAGAAACCTGTGTTATGATGTTCACAAACCAGTGGATTGAACCAAAACCCGGCAGTATGGGTATGCCGGCCGCCGGTTGGGATGTTCAATTACTGGACGAAGGTGGTCGCCCTGTTCCAAACGGCACAGTTGGCGAAATCTGTGTATCATTAAAAAATGGTCGTCCGGTTGGTTTGTTCCAAGGATATCATAAAAATGAAAAACTGACGGCCAAGGTTTTCCGTGACGGATACTATCATACTGGTGATGTGGCATACCGTGATAATGATGGATATTATTGGTTTGTTGGTCGTAACGACGATTTAATTAAAACATCAGGTTACCGCGTCAGCCCGTTTGAGGTTGAAAGTGTTCTGTTGGAACACCCTGCCGTACGTGAAGTTGCCGTCACCGGTATTCCTGACCCATCACGTGGTATGGCGGTCAAGGCAACAATTGTTCTGAATAAATACTTTCAGGGCACTGATGTTTTGGTTCGTCAATTACAGGACCACGTGCGCAGTCGCACCGCATCATATAAATATCCACGTGTAATTGAATTTGTGGACAGTTTACCAATGACAATTTCTGGTAAAATTCGTCGTGCATTAATAAGAACACTGGACAGTGCCAAAGACACAATTATTGAACCCGTAAAAAATGTAATTGGTCTGGGCAAAGATGAAGAAAAATAAAAAACAGCGGGAATTATCCCGCTGTTTTTTATGTCACGCAATCACAGTTTTTAATTATTGTTTTTATTATTCCGATACAATATAATCACATTTGGATTCACAACAGATGTGGGTTCAGGGACTTAAGAAATCCCATAGTATATCTGTGCGATTTATCGCGCAGTTTTCTGGGCACAGTATGTGTTTTACATATGTGTCATATCCCCGCGTTGTCGGGGGGCCGTCGGTTATACAACAGGCATAATGCCAAAAGCCGACGGGGTCATCGGAACATACATATTTACCGCTGATTGCCATTATTCTAATTAAATATGCAATAAAAAATCCCGCATATGCGGGATTTTTTATTTTTCAAAACGTTTAATTATCAACGTTGCATTTGTACCACCAAATCCGAATGAATTACTTAATGCAACTTTGACATCTTTCTTTTGCGCCTTGTTCGGAACCAGATTAAAATCACCAACCTCTTCTATTGGATTTTCCAAATTAATTGTTGGCGGAACAATTCCATCACGAATCGCCAAAACGCTGAATATCGCCTCTACTGCGCCAGCGGCACCCAACAAGTGCCCTGTCATAGATTTAGTTGACGACATACACACATTTGTACCTGCAAACAATGTTTTCACAGCAGTCAATTCACCAACATCGCCCAATCCAGTTGATGTACCATGTGCATTAATATAATCAACATCTGCCGGTTGCATACCCGCATCTTTTAACGCAGCCTGCATTGCGCGCATACCACCCTCGCCATTGGGGGCTGGGGCTGTGATATGATATGCATCACCAGATAAACCATAACCCGCAACTTCGGCATAAATTTTTGCACCACGACGAACAGCATGTTCATATTCTTCCAGCACCAAAATACCCGAACCTTCGGCCATGATAAAACCATCACGGTCCTTGTCCCATGGACGGGATGCCTTTTGTGGTTCATCATTACGTGTGGATAACGCCTTCATTGCACAGAACCCTGCAACACCGATTTTACCAACTGCGCCCTCGGCCCCGCCAGCAACCATAACATCAGCATCACCATGCTGAATTAAACGAACGGCTTCGCCAATTGAATGCGCGGCCGATGCACACGCGGTCACAACGGATAAATTGGGCCCCTTTAAACCATATTTAATTGAAACATGTCCTGCAATCATATTAATAATAACCTTTGGGATAAAGAAAGGACTGATATGACGTGGACCATTTGCATACAATTCCACACAGTTATCATAAATTGTGTTTAATCCACCGATGCCAGCACCAATGGAAACACCCATACGATTTTTATCGCCATCACATTCAATTAAACCTGCATCACGAATGGCTTCGTCCGCGGCAACAACGCCATATACAATGGACTTGTCCATTTTACGTTGTTCGCGTACATCAACAACCGCATCAGGGTTATATTGTCCGGCCTCTGTTCCAATAACCGGCAGACCCGCAATTTGCGATGTTAAATCAGACGCATCAAATGTATCAATTTTACGCACGCCAGAAACACCATTTACAATGTTTTTCCATGCATATTCAATACCTGTACCAACTGGGGAAACGATACCCATACCGGTAATAACAACTCTTTTCATACTTATTATCCTTTATAAGTTTTATATAAACACACCCATATAATAAACTGTTTCGGGGCATACGTACAGAAAAAAATCCGTCAACGATAAACAAATATCGTGACGGATACAGATAAACTAATCTGGCATATTACCCCAGATTATTTTGCATGTTCATCAATGTATTTAACAGCTTCGCCGACTGTTGTCAGTTTTGCAGCTTGGTCATCTGGAATTTCAATACCAAATTCCTGTTCAACAGCCATAACAAATTCTACAACGTCCAAAGAATCAGCACCCAAATCATTTACAAAAGAAGAAGTTTCTTCAACTTTGGCTTCTGGTACGCCCAATTTTTCGGATACGATTTTTTTTACTTTTTCAAAAGTAGTCATTTTTTTTCCTTTGTTTAAGTTAAATTTCTGGCCCACATTCGGGCGTCATCACAATTAAAACTATCATTTTATGACCCCAGTGTCAAGGAATTATAACAAACAATAACAAAATCTTGACAAGTGGCAAAATTTATGTTTATGCCATAACTTCTGTTAATAACGCATTCATATTGGCACGAAAATCTTCCTTGTCAGACGCCCAAACCAATTGCCGCATTAAATATTTATTTACATCATCCATTGTTAAATCAGGAATCCCAGCACGCTGTGCAACACGCCGCCATGCAACACGCGGGTCTGTTAAATGTCCGCGCCCACGCCCTGCAAATACCCACCGACCATCCTGTGGCAAATCTTGTAATAATACAACCGCCATATCCGACAGCGGTTTATCACACCATGTATAATGATTAAAATCCAAATCAGCCCACTGCATTGAAAATATGCGACCCTTGGGTGCGAAACCATAAATCAACATTAAAAAAGCAGCCCGCATATTTGCATCTTCTTCTTGTTCTATGGCATTTACCAATCTGTGCAGGCCCGATTTATTCAATGGCCGCACCCGACGATTTTGTTTAATTTTTGGCAAATTCGCAATTGGACTGTCCTTTAAATACCCCGTATCAACCGCGTATTTAAACACACTTTGTAAAAATTCCTGCATACGCGCAGCAATTGCCCGCCCAGAAATATTTGCAATAACACCGGCGACATCATCGGCATTAATATCTGAAATATTTTTATCCAACAACGTTGCCAAATGCCGCTGGATTGCGCGTTCCAATTTATAGCAAGAATAACTGTTACGATGGACTTTTTTTTCTAAATAAATATCCAAAAATTTTTTTAACGTAATTTTTTTTCTGTGAATATGCTTTTTTTCCATCGCAGTGGCCAACACATCCGGCACAGCACTGCGGGCCTGTTCTATATCAACATCAGGATAATTTCCAATGATAATGCGCTTATCCCGACCATGAATACGCTTGCGTACAAAGAAAGTTTTAACGCCGCGACTGGTAACATACATCCGCAGACGCGGTTCAGATATATCCTGAACAACATCAAATCCCGATGCCGGCGCAGGTAAATTATCCAATATAAAGGGATTAAAAAAGAACTGATGCGCCATGGTCGTCCCCCTTGGTTTATTAAATTATTGTTATCTGGTCAGTATCATTTTTTCCGCCCAAAACGTTCTTTTTTCCAAACTTAATTTCGCCAAATTATCACGCGCCGCGAAGTAAGCATTATTATTCACATTACGCACACAATCACACTTGCTGCATGGCCGCAGAAAATCAAAGTTCGGACAGCAATGATGTGCAAACACAGGCATATTATAACCAGTTCTGGCATCTGGCACAGTTTTTACATAACTGACCTGACACCCAACATATGTCCGCGCCATATCGTCATTTGCATACCCCAATCTTCTGACCAGTTGCTTTTCCAGCATACATTTATTCTTTTGCGTTTCGCGCAAATCACGACTAATTTTATAATATCCACGAATATCAGAAACAATACTATTCAGTGGCGTTTTAAATATATAATGAACAACATCTATAAACATAAATAACCCTTTCGTTATCTGCAGTTTGCAAACTTTTGTGTCCAGAAATCCTTGCGTTGCTGTTGCAGCAAATATAAATCATACTTCGCATTAAAATACGCAACATTATTTTGATAATATTTGCACTGTGATTTATTGCATGAATCAGTATAAGTAAAATGTTCGCAAAATTCCTGACACACAAAAACACCAGAATCATTATCCCGCCCAAAATCAGGCACATCATACAAACGTATATAAATACAACCCTTTGCATTATCCACCGTCAAACGTGCGCGACTGATATTATATATACGACGCGCATTTGCAACCCGTTCACACAACCGTTTATATTCTGCAATATCAGCAAAAATAGTTTTATTTGGTACTTTTGTTACATATGTCCACATTGACATAATTTATTCCTTTGTTTTAATCACCAACTTTTAATGCATTAATAAACGCAGACTGTGGTATTTCCACATTACCAAATGTCCGCATACGCTTTTTTCCCTCTTTCTGCTTCTCTAATAATTTACGTTTACGCGTAATATCCCCACCATAACACTTGGCTGTTACATCCTTGCGATATGCAGCGATTGTTTCACGCGCGATAATTTTTCCACCAATTGCCGCCTGCAACGGAATTTTAAATTGATGGCGCGGGATTAAGTCTTTTAATCGTTCAACAATCTGACGCCCGCGTTTTTCAGCAAAACTGCGATGACACATAAAAGACAGCGGTTCTACATTTTCATCATTAACCAGTATTGATACTTTGACCAAATCGGACGGCCGATATCCCTGCACCACATAGTCAAACGACGCATATCCAGACGACAAAGATTTAACACGGTCATAAAAATCAAAAACTATTTCCGCCAACGGCAATTGATACACCAACACCGCACGATTACCAACATAAGAAATATTTTCCTGTACCCCACGCCGTTCAGAACACAACGACATAATTCCGCCCATATATTTATCAGGCATCATAATGGTTGCACGCACCCACGGTTCTTCTATGGATGCAATACGTGTTGGGTCCGGCATATCAGCCGGATTTTCCAAATCAATAACCGAACCATCGCGCAAATATACCTTGTATAACACACTGGGGACAGTATTTATCAAATTCAGGTTAAATTCACGACGCAGCCGTTCGCTGATAATTTCCATATGCAGCAAACCCAAAAATCCACACCGTAACCCAAACCCCAGCGCAGAAGATTTTTCCACCGTAAATACAAACGATGCATCATTCAATGCCAATTTTTCTGCACCTTCACGCAGTGCCGGATAATCATCGGCCTCTACTGGGAAAAAGGACGCAAACACCACCGGCACAGATGGTTTAAAACCAGCCAATGCCACACACCCTGTTCCCGTTCTGGCATCTGTGATTGTATCGCCAACCTTGCAATCATGAATTGTTTTCATTCCTGTAATAATGAACCCAATTTCGCCGGTTTCTAATCTGTCCACATCAACCATTTTGGGTGTAAAGTAACCAATTTTTTCAATCACATATTCTGCACCCGTTGCCATAAAGCGAATTTTTTGTCCGCGCGCCAATTGCCCATCAACCACCCGAACCAAAACCACAACACCCAAATACGAATCGTACCAAGAATCCACCAACAACGCACGCGCAGGTGCATTTTCATCCCCACGTGGTGCGGGCAAACGACGAACAATTTCTTCCAATAATTCGGGAACACCATCCCCTGTTTTTCCAGAAACACACAACGCATCAGATGCATCCAATCCGATAACATCAGCAATCTGTTCACGCGTACCGGCAACATCACTGGACGGCAAATCAATTTTATTTAACACCGGCAACATTTCCAAATCATTATCCAACGCCAAATAAGCATTGGCCAACGTCTGTGCCTGAACCCCCTGTGTTGCATCAACCAGAATTAACGCCCCCTCGCACGCAGCCAACGAACGGGATACCTCATATGAAAAATCCACGTGCCCCGGCGTATCCATTAAATTCAATTGATATGTTTGGCCATCTTTTGCGGTATAATTCAGACGCACAGTTTGCGCCTTAATCGTGATTCCACGTTCACGTTCAATATCCATAGAATCCAGAACCTGCGCCTTCATTTCACGCGACTGCAAACCACCGGTATATTCAATCAGCCTGTCTGACAGTGTTGATTTTCCGTGGTCAATATGTGCGACTATTGCGAAATTTCTGATATTCTGTTGCTTCATAAAAAATCCTGATGCTGCCGTAAACTATGCGGCAATGATACACCAGTATAATAAAACTTGCAATCTGTTTTTTATATGAAAAATTAACGGGAAATCGCGCCTAAATTTTTAGCCATCAAAAAATTATCAGTCACGCGAACATACCCATTTTTAGTATAAAATCCAGTCGCTTGAACAGTCGGCGCACTGTATAAAATAATCTGTTCAACATTCTGTTCACGACAACAGGATTCATACGCACGCAACAACAAAGTCCCAATTCCTGCATGCTGATACTTTTTATCCACAAACAAATAATCTATTTTGGATTGAATATTAACACCACCCAGAACCTTGAAATCAGGTGTACGCAAAACCTGTCCTTTGATAAATCCCAACGGGAAAGCCGCACCATTAAACAAAAACAACGTATGCCCACGATTTTCCACATCTTCACGCAAAGTATTGTATAATGCAATTGCTTCACTGGGTCTGGTTTGATTAACAATATAATAACAATCCTTGACCAAATCTGGCGTTACATTAAAAACCCGTTCCAACCCAGTCGCCATATTATTCCCCCAAATTATCCAACAAAGCATCTATACGCTGGGCACGTTCCAACGTGTCATCATATTCAAATCTGATTTCAGGCACATACTTTTGATTCATACGCGCGGCCAATTCATATCGCACCGTGCGCGTTATTTTATCCAACTTGTTTTGCACCGCATTAATATCAGGGTTATGCGAATAATAAAACAAACGTACAAATTGTAATCCACCATGCGCGACCGCCCCAACCAGTGACACCCCCGCAATCAATTTATCATCAGAATAAATATCACGCAAAATTTCAGCCACCAGTGTTTGCACTTTACTGGCGACACGCGCACCCCGATTAGAATTATTATTTTGTCGTTTCATTTTTATTCATCCATTTACATATTGATTGTAAATTATAAAATAATAAATTACAATCAAGTAAATTTTTTGTCTAACACGGGGAAAACATATGAAATTCGCAGAATATATTTTAAGCAAATCTGAAAGTCGTGCTTATTCTTGGATAGTATTTATATTAACAGTCTGCGAATCGATATTTTTGTTTATCCCACCCGAAGTATTTATGACCCCCCCAATCATAGCCAACAAAAAACGCGCCCTGCCAATTACAATTGCGGCCTCATTGGGTTCTATTGTTGGTGGCATCTTGGCATATATGATTGGTGCATGGCTGTGGGATTCGTTGGGACAATGGATAATAAATACATTTACAAATCCGGAATTAATTGAAACGGCAATTAAGCCAATGTTTTCCAAATATGGAATATTAATCATAGTATTGACCGCGGTCACCCCAATACCATATAAACTGTTGGCAATCTGGTTGGGCTTTATTGGTTATCCACTGTGGATATTTGTCGCAGTTTCTGCAATATTCCGCACGGGCCGCTTTGCAATAATTGCAACATTGCTGTATTTTTTCCAAGAACGCGCCAACGCAATCGTGAAAAAATATTTCTGGCCATTGACCATTGGCGCAATTATTGCGGCATTTTTTGGCATCGGATTAATATCGCTGTTTTAATGCGATATTAAAAAACGAAATTAAACCGTAACCCCACACTGTCTGTATCTGCGCTGACAACAACTTGCTTTTTTTCATCAGCAAAAATCCACGCAGATAAAAAACCAATTGCGGCCCCCGCCAACACATCGTGTGTATAATGCATACGCGCCTCTACCCGCGAAAACCCAACAAAGGTTGCCAACACATACGGCACAATCGCCTGCTTTATACCATAACGCCGATGAATAAAGGCCGCCTGTGCAAACGCATTCGCAGTATGACCGGACGGGAAACTGTCGCCCCCACTGCCATTGGGACGCATTTCAAAAACATTTTCCTTTATGCCGTCAACAACCGTTGATTTTATCAAATTAACTACTATTAATTGTTTTAATCCATTCCAATCATAATCATACCACTTGTTCCAATCAGAATTATATACAGTTGCCCCAAAAGAATACACAGGCAAAATTTTAAAAGAAATAAAATCCCCCATTTTGGCAATAACATCCCCAGCGCGCGCATCGGACACCGCCCCACACGACACAGCGACACAGACCATTCCCACAAACAAAAATCGTGACATTACTAATCCCTTGATAAAAAAAACACCTGACCAGTGTTCAGGTGTCGGGAAGTTAGTCATTCAAATATAACGATGAATCCGTCGCCTTTACCCAATGGGCTGTTGTATAGCGAACGACTTCCCGACAACTAGTATGTCGGGAACACAAAGGTTAGTTATTGCGTTATATTCAGGTGACTAAACCCGTCTACTAACACTGATGTTCTATGTAGTTCGGCACCGCCAAACCACATAAAAATTCTAAATTACCATTGATAATAAATCAAGGTTAAAATAGGCCCCCTCTTGTCATTGCGAGCGCAGCGAAGCAATCCAGTAAATAATACCCGCGCATATGCGCGACATATTGTCCATGGATCGCCACGGTCGTTGCACTCCCTCGCGATGACACCAGTATACAGCCCCCCCTCTTGTCATTGCGAGCGCAGCGAAGCAATCCAGTAAATTGCGATGACAAAAACATTCACTTTTATCACATTTATAATGTATAATTTCAATATGAAAAATTATGAATTTTACGTCTATATAATGTTCAACCGTAAAAACGGCACATTATATACAGGTGTTACGAACGATATACGTCGCCGTGTATACGAACACAAAAACAAAACATATAAAAATTCATTTACCGCAAAGTATAATTGCAACAAGTTAGCATATTACGAAAATTTCAAATACGTAAATGACGCCTTGGAGCGTGAAAAGAAATTAAAATCTGGTTCACGCACACAAAAAATCAAACTAATAGAATCAATAAATCCAAATTGGCTTGATTTGTCCGAACAAGATATGTTCTGGTTTAAGTAAATAATTATCCCCTCCTCTTGTCATTGCGAGCACAGCGAAGCAATCCAGTAAATAAAAAACACCGCGTCTATTCAGACGCGGACAACATTTATACTCTGTTCTCTACTCTGCTCTCTGTTCTCTAATAAAAAATCCCGCCGGATGGCGGGGATTTTTTATTCTATCCAAATTGTCGCATACGACGTTGCATTTTCACCACCAACAGGAATCTGAACATTTCCCTTGGTTACAGATACTTTACCACCTGTTTGCGACACGGCCGTCACAACCGCACCCGTTCCCGTAGAAGCGCTGTTCAAAGCGGTTATTTGTGCCTTGGTCGCATATGTGGTTGTAATCACATTGCCGGACGCATCCTGTGTTGCCTTGGTCGCGGATGCCGCAGTGGTTGCACTGTCCGCTGTATCGGCATGGTCTGCATTTGTGGCATTCGTTGCATTGGTTGCGTTTGTCGCTGTTGTTGCCGTTGTCGCACTGTCAGCCTTGGTTGCGCTGTTAACCGTTACCACACCATCCGTACCAACAGTAATATCACCACCGGATTTCACACCACCCAATGCAGACGCCGTCGCGGCCGTCAGCACATATTCATCCGGCAAATCAGCCGATGTAATAAACCCACTGTTATTGGTCAACTGGCTGGTTGTTGTCGGCACAGTAATATTAATCGTTTTATTTGCAGACGCATTGGCAGTAAACGTGTCAACGGTTGCGCCATTTTTCTGAATGGTCAACGTTGCATTATTTACCGTCGGAATTGTCGGCTTGTTCGCCAAATCATTATAAGAACCCGATGTCGCAACCGTCGCCAACCCATCAATTTTGGCGGCATCTATGGCGGCATCATCGGAAATATCAGCATTTACAATTGTGCCATCTGCTATTTTTGCACTGGTCACGGCATTATTAGCCAAATTACCATTTCCAACCGCACCTGTACCTATCTTGGCTGTTGTCACCGCGCCATCCGTAATCATTCCCGTTGCAATCGTACCAGTTGTAATATTCCCAGACGCATTTGTAATCACGGCCTTGTTTGCCGCCCCAGTTCCTTGGGCGGTTGACACCTTGGCATTGGCGGTGCTTTGCGCTGCACTGGCGGCATCAGCGGCATCATCGGCAGCCGTCTGGGCCGCACTGGCCGCAGATTGCGCGGCTTCGGCCTTGTCCTCTACTGCACCCAATGCAGTTGTTGTTGCATATCCGGACAGTGCAGACGTATTGGCCTTGGCCGCCAAAGCGGTGGCCACCGCCTTTTCAGATGGATATGCCGTATCAGTTGCACTGGCTGCGGCACGAACAGATGTAACTTTATTTTTGGTTTCTTCTGCAGTTATACCCTTGGTCGCGGAAACAGTTGAACCCGATGCCGAAACACTGGTCACCACATTCCCCGTGCCACCGGTTGACCCAGAAATGCTGGACAATTTGCCTGCGGCGGTTGATTGTGCCGTGGCCGCGGCGGCGGCGGCATCATCCGCTGTATCCTGTGCGGCATCAGCGGCCTTTTTTGCGGCATCAGCAGCAGATTGCGCGGTTGCTGCGGCACTGGCTGCATTTGTTGCAGTTGTGCGTACCGTCCCCAATGCAGTATTGGTTGCGTAATCACCCGCATCCTGCTTGGTTGCGACCTGCTCGTCAACGTATCCCTGCGATGCAATTTCTGCATTCGCCACGCTGACCGCCATTATGGCCATAAATGAAACTGCGAAAAGACCTTTTGACTTCATCATTGCTGTTATCTACCTACAAATATTATTTTTCAGTATCACTTTGTTCCGCATTTACCTGTTTTTATATGTGCGGTGCACATTTAACACCGCACACATATTGTTACGCCGTTATTATTCGGCATCGCCACGGGCAATAACTTCCCAAGAATAGTTACCCGCACCGGACGATACCAACACGCACTTGTTTGTGGAATCCGCACAAGCATCTGTTGGTGCTGGAATTGCTGCATTGGCAGTTTTCTGCGCTGCATCGGCGGCATCTTGGGCTGCGTCTGCTGCTGATTTTGCAGTTGCCGCATCAGAAACGCCCTTGTCGGCCTGTGTCTTTACTTCATTAATAGCACCGACAACAGTCTTGCTGGTTGTGGTCAATGTATTATCTGTTTTATCCTGCTTTGTGCTTTGCAGATTTGTTACTGTTGATTGCAAACCAGAAACAGTTTCAGATGTTGCCATATTTTCCATTTCTGACTGGATGGAATCAATTTCACCCTCGGCCGTTGTCAAACGTGTGCCCTGTCCTGAAACAGTTGTTTCCAACGCATCAACATCCGCCTGTGCGGCTTCTGCTGCACTCTGTGCTGCAACGGCCTTGCCATCTGCTGTGGATGCGGCACTGGCGGCGGCGGCTGCTTCACTGGCTACTTCATTGATTGCCACAACGGTATTAGCCTTGGCAGTTGTTGTTAAATTTGTCAAAGTACCAATGTTTGTTAATGCTGTTTGTGCATTTGTGCTGGCTGTACTTGCGGTTTGTTCAGTTGATTTTACAGCATATGCCTCATCGGCCGCTTCCTTGGTTTGATATGCTGCCAAATCAGTCTGTTGTAATGCGGTATCAGCCTTGTCCAAAGATGCATTAACTGTATCAGACAATTTTGCTTCGGTTACTGCTTTATCTGCAATATCAGCGGTCGCAACAGCGCCATCTGTAATTTGTGCACTGCCAACGGCATCCAATGTTGCCAAATCACCCAAATCAGCGGTATTTGCCTTGGCTGCCAACCCGTCTGTTAATTCAGTTTTTGTTGCGTGTGTTGCGGACGCTGTTTCCAATGTTTCAACACGTTTCCCTAATGCAGAAACTTCTGTATCAGTGGCAATACCTGTTGTTGCGGCGGTAATTGCTGCATCAACCGCGGCATTGGATGGATATTTGGTTTCAGATGTTTTATCTGTATTCCATCCTGTGGATGTTGTTAAATTTGCTTTTACCTGCATATCTGCGATATCTGCATCATCAACTTTACCCGCCAATGTTGTATTAATTGTGCCAATCTGGGTTGTATGTTGACCAGTTGTTGTTTGTAACGCGTCAATTTCGCCCTCGGCCGTTTCAACACGCGTGTCCAACGCAGTAACAGTTGCGGAATCAGCCTTGTTCGCGACTGTTGCCTCCACAGTGTCAACCTGTTGGTCAACGTATCCCTTGGATGCGATTTCTGCATTTGCGGCACCTGTGGATACAACTGCCAACAATGTTGCAAATATACCTGCTGTTAATTTTTTCATTTTCCTTTCCTTTCTTTTAGTTTGTTTTATTTTCAGTTTCAAAATCCGTTTTTTATTCTGCCGGCTGTGTTACCGCAACCCACGCCAAATCACCACTGGGCGTTACTGTCAATACGCACAGATTTGAATCCGCAACACAATCCGCATCCGGCGCCGGTAACTTTGCATCAATAGATGCAACAACATCATTGCTCAGCTTGTCTTCTGTCACGGAATCGTCCGCCAATTTTTCTGTTGTAACAGCACCATTGGCAATTTTATCGGTTGTAATTGCATTTGAACCAATGTTATCTGGATTAACAGGAATACCCTCGGTCGATAACTGTTGAATCTGTTGATCTGTCCACGTGGTGATTGCGCCAATTGTCGGGAACAGTGTTTCAGACGATTTATTGCCATCATTGATTATTTTGGTCTTATTAGATGTATCTTCTTTGCCTGCCAATCCAGACGTCAACGCACCCGTTGTTGCATACCCAGCCAAAGCACTTTCATCGGCCTTGGCATCCAACAGACCATCTGTTTCGGTCTTGGTATACGCATCGGTTATGCCATATCCCGCCAGTGTTGTGGATGCGTTTGCCTTGCCATCAACAACCGTTTCCAATGCATCAACCGCATTTTGTGCGCCGGTGGCCGTTTGTTGCGCAGTTTCAGCCGCGGCCGCCGCGTCGGCGACATCCTTGACCAAACCGGATTCTGCATTACCAATTTGTTGTGTAATATTTGTAATCTGGGTGCTTAAACCACTTTCTTCGTTGGTAATTGTATCGCCCAATTTCGTTACTGTTTCATTAATTGTTGTATATTGATTTTGAACCTGTTCCACATTTTGTTCAATTTCTTCCAACGCGGATGCATCGGCCTTGCCCGCCAAGGCATCGGTCAATCCAGTAACCTTGTCCTGGCCGATTGTCGCGGCGGATGTAATATTACCGGACGCATCAGTTGTCACGATATGATTTTCGTGACCGACACCCATTGCAATGTCCTGCTTGCCAGAAATATCGGCAATTTGTCCGGCCAACGTTTCATCCAATTTATCAGATGATACCGCGCCATCAGCAATTTGTTCATTTCCAACCGCATCAGGTGCAATTTTATCCGCCGTTACCGCATCATCCCCAATTTTTTCAGTCGTGATTGCGCCATTTTGGATTTTATCAGTATTAATTTCTATGCCCTCGGTCACAGTATTGCTGACCCAGTCCACAACTGCCTTGGCCGATGGATATTTATCTGTACTGCCCGCATCGGTTGCCAAATCCTGTGATTTATTAGACACTTTTTCATATGTTGTTGCGGCGGTTGCGCTGTCTAATTTGGAATCCAGTTCTTTATCCAAACCACTGACCGTTGTTTGCAACCCACCAACTGTTGCCTCCAAATCATTAACATCCTTGACCAATCCAGATTCAGCGTTACCAACAGTTACCCCCAATGCCGTGGCCGCACTTTGTGCACCGGTGGCCGTTTGCTGGGCCGATTCCGCCGTCTGTTGTGCGGTTTGCGCCGCGGCGGCCGCGTCTTCTATTTGTGCCTTCAGACCGGATTCTTCATTATTAATAGTATCGCCCAATTTGTTCACATTTTGTTGAATTATTTGGACATTCGCCTTGGTTTCATATGTGTCACCAACCGTTTGCAGGATTGATGTTTCCTTGTTATCCACATATGTTTTGCTGGCAATCTGGGTTGTTGCAGCATTTGCCGCGCCGGCACTAATTAAAATCGCCGCCATAAATCCAGAAAATGCAATATTTGATTTTTTCATTTAAATTCCCCCTACATTGCTATTTCGTACCATACTGGATTTCCGTCACCATCAGTACCCAGCACACTATTCCCAGCCGCACCATCAGTGCTGACCGCTTTTTCAGCCTTGTCCAATGCCGCCTGAACATCAGACGCCAATTTAGACTTTTCAATCGCGGCATTGGCCGCAACCTCGGCATTCGTAATTTCGTCCCTTTGCGCCAACTTACCCAATGAATCTGCATCGGCCTTGGCATCTAATTCCGCCTTGACATCTTCACCCAATTTTTCCATGGTAACCGCACCGTTTTGGATTTTATCGGTGTTAATGTCCACGCCCTCGGCCACAGCATTCGCAACATAATCCACAACAGCCTTGGCCGATGGATACATTGTTGTTGAACCCGCATTGGTTTCAATATCCTGTGTTTTCAATGCCTGATTTTCAGGTGTGTATTCCAATTTATCCTGTTTATTTGCCAATCCCGCAGTTGCCGCATCAGCCGCACTTTTTGCTGCATTGGCTGTTTCCTGTGCGGTATTTGCAGTTTCCTGTGCTGCACCGGCGGTTGTCTTGGCATCATTGGCCGCGGCCGCTGCATCGGCAACATCCTTGACCAGACCAGATTCTGCATTACCAACAGTTGCCCCCAATGCTTCCACCGCGCTTTGTGCGCCGGTGGCTGTTTGTTGGGCCTGTTCCGCCGTTTGTTGTGCGGTTTGCGCCGTCTGTTGTGCGGTTTGCGCCGTCTGTGCAGCAGATTCAGCCGTTGTGGCCACCGCGTCTATTTGTGATTTCAAACCGGTTTCAGGATTTGTAATTTCAGTTACCTGTTCTGTGATATTTGTAACACTTTGCGTCACATTGGTAACATTTTGGTTTATTTCATTAACCTGTTTAACCAAACCTGTTTCGGCATTATTAATTGTTTCATCCAATTCATTAACAGTTTCCGTTACATTTGTAACGTTTTGTTCAATCTGATTTACCGTTTCATTTGTGGTTTTTAAATCAGATGCATTGGCCTTGGTTTCCAATTCACCATATACCGCCGCAGAAGATGGATATTTTGTGTCATCATCGGTAACAGTTTGCGCCATATTGGCAACATCTTGCTTGCCGGCCAGAACTTGTTCCATACCCTCCATACCACCAACGGTTACGGCTTCTAACTTTTCATCAATCTGTGTTGTGGTATATGCATCGGTAATACCATATCCGGCCAATGTTGTTGCCTTGTCAGCCTTGGCATCTAAATCATCAGTCGTGGCATAACCCGCCAATTCCGTTTTATCGGCCTTGTCCGCCAACGCCGCGGTTACCGCCGCACCGGACGGATAATCCGTCGCACTGTTTGTTACAGTTTGCTGTTTATTAGAAACATTTTCCTTGGCATCCAGACCACTTAACGCCCGCGCCGCATCAGATGCCGCCGCGGTTGCAGTTGCCGCCGCGCCACCGGCCGCTTGGGCTACATCATCAATTTCTGTTCCCAATGCAGACACACTGGCGGTTGTTGCATAATTTGCTAATTCTGTTTTATCCGCTTTCTTTGATAATTCAGTATCAACATACGTCTTGTCTGCTTTGTTTGCCAATGCCTCGTCCATATCGCCGGCAACAATGTCTGCAACCTTGCTGTCAACCTCGGTTTTATTATAAACCTCGGCCTTGGTGTAAACATCGGCGGCGTTTGCCTTGGCCTGTAAGCCACGTTCCACTACATCCGTCGCAAACTTTTCTAACTCCGTATTTGTTACCAAATCAGCCTTTTCAATTTCGGCCGCAACCGCCGCAGATACCGCGGTATTAACCGCCGCCTGCAGGTCATCTTCTATGCCATTGATAACATCTTCTACTGTGACGGATTCGCCGGCCTCGCCCTGTGGACCACGTAAATCATCCAGTGCGACCAAATTCTGCCAATCTGCATCACCGGCATAACGCCACACAACATAACCGCCATCAACACCCAATTCAATTTGGCGTGATGTCCCCAGTTTATCTTCTATTGCGCCAGCCAAATTATCTGTTTCAATGAAAATTTCACCATTTTCAATGGTTATCAAACCATCAGACGCAGTCAGCACATCTTGCTTGTTTTGTAATTGGTCACTGATATCAGTATCGGCCGCATACAACCCATCAATTTCATCCCACAATTCGTCAACAGCATCCTGCCAGCCACTGGCACCACCGGATTCCCCCGGATTCATACTGCCACCACCGGTTGACGGTGTTTGCGGACGCAACGAACTGCCACCACTGACAGACGTACCACCACCCAAATAATGACCAATTGATAAACGCGGCGTTGTCGCAACACGGCCACTGGTTGTTGTTCCGGCATTTATTGTTGTACCGGTCCCAGAAACACCAGACGACGGCGTTACACGCACAGACCCGCCACGAACAGCAGCAGTTGAACCGGCAGAACCACTGTTCGCAGCCGCCGCATCAGACGCACTGGAATATGTGCCACTGCCACCCAACGACCGAACCGACGATGCACCATACGCACCAGACACCGCCGTACACAAGACGCAAATTATTGCCAACCTTGAAATTTTCAGTTCTTTTTTCATCAATTCTCTCTACCTAAACAATAATATCATATTTATGCGAATCGGGTCAATAGCATTTTATGTTAAAATTCATATCTGATACCAATTGATACAGAATTATCCAGTATAAAATCTATATCATTTTGGAACCAGTGTGGTGCCCCATCAGTGTCAAACATATCTATTTTTTGGTCAACACCGGTCATCCCTGCCAAGCGATAGCGCAAATCCAAAACCAGATTATCATCCAGTTCATATGAATACCCCAACATTACACCAGCCATTGGCGCAACGCCGTATTCTGTGCGGTCACTGCCATCCGCCCAAATCATATCAATGGTTGTTATTGGCATCGCGACACCAACACCCGCACCCAAATATAAACCATTTGTAAAATCGTAATATCCATTCAACATTACATACGGAATTTGCATGGTAAATTCTGCGGCGGCATCTTTATCCTTGAAATAGCCCAGATATCCAGCCTCCAGCTCTGCACGCCAGAAATAAGCAAAACGTGTACCACCAAATATGCTGCCACCAAAGACAGGTTCAAAAGAATACTTATCACTGTTGTAATTATTGTCCAAACCGGTTAAATCATCATCTGCACTGTATTTGTTTTCCCAGTTCCAGAATCCCAATTCAGCACGCGCACCAACATACCAACCGGTCTTTGCCTTGTCCGTATAATCATATGTGACAACATACCCACCATTATTGTCACGGGTTAAATAACTGGGTGCAGCCACGGCCGGCATCGCCAACCCCAGCAAAACAGCCAAAGAAACTAATCTTTTCATATTTTCCTTCCTTTTTATATCGCGTTTATTATATCACAAACACCCAATTCAAAAAAAGTAGAAAATCATATATTGACAACTTTTTATAAAATTTGCTACGTTTTAATATGTAAGGAAAATGGGGAAATGATATGAAAAAAATTCTTTCAGGCTTTGCCATTCTTGCATTAGCCGCCTGCAGTGGCGTGCCCAGCGATATAAATGATGACAAGGTATTTTTTGCATTTGATTCTGCTGAAATATCAGATGAATCACGCGAAAGTTTGGAACAACAATCTTTATATATGAAAAAGAATCCAAACGTTAACGTCGTACTAGAGGGACATTGTGACGAACGCGGTTCAACAGAATACAATTTGGCATTGGGCGCATTGCGTGCGAGTAACGCGGCACACGTCTTGATTGCTGATGGAATTGAACCGGAACGGGTTAAAACCATTTCGTATGGCAAGGAACGCCCACAATACGCCGGCACCGGTGAAGAGGTTTGGGCCCTGAACCGTAATTCAACAACCAAAACTGTTGAAGCCGAATAAAAAAATGCGCCAACGGCGCATTTTTATTTTTATGTACACTTGACCATATAATGTTTTTTTAATATTATTTTCACTATGGAAGATAACACATCTATATCTTTTGCAAATGTTGGCGCACGATATGATGATAATGCGCGCGAGGTTTTATCCGACGTATCTTTTAACATCAGTGCCGGCGCGTTTTATTTCCTGTCTGGTGCATCGGGCGCGGGCAAAACAACACTGTTGCGATTAATATATCAGTTGCACAAGCCATGTCGCGGACAAATAAAATTATTTGGCCGCGTAACAAACGATATGACACGCGATGAAATCGCACGCCTGCGTCATAAAATGGCAATTGTATTTCAGGAATATTCACTGTTATCACATATGTCGGTATTTGATAATGTTGCATTACCACTGCGTGTGCGCGGACTGCCTGAATCAAAAATAAAAAAACTGGTTATCAAGGTTTTGGAATGGGTTGGTTTGGCCAAATATGCGGATGCCAATCCTAAAACTTTATCAGGTGGCCAACAACAGCGCGTATCTGTTGCGCGTGCCATTATTATCCAACCTGCAATTTTACTGGCCGACGAACCCACCGGTAATTTGGACGACGAAAACGCATCGCGTTTAATGGAATTATTTGTTCAAATGAATAAAACTTTTGGAACAACAATTATTTTGGCCACGCACAGTACCAAATTAATGGAAACTTATAAATTCCCAGTTATTCGTGTTGAAAACCATCGTGTAAATTTCATTGGAACAAATACTAATAAACCCACCACCACCGATACCGTTAAAAAGGTATGGAAGGGTCCAAAACCACAAAACTATTTTTCTGAACTGTCAAAACAATTTGATGATATTGGAAATGTATAAATGATTAAAAAACCGATTGTATTTTCATTGGTTCGTGACCAGTCAATATTTATGACGGGCATTATGTCGCTGTTAACTTTCTTGGCGGTTTTGGCATTTGGTATTGTTTTGGCAATCGGCACGGGGGTTATTCGTTGGAATGCCCAATGGGATTTAACCGCCACTGTACAGGTAATGGATAATAAAAACGCAGATGCCGTCAAAAAAATACTGGACAGCAACACTGAAAAAATAGAATCCATAACCGAAATCACAACGGAACAAATGCACGATTTGTTGCGACCATGGATGTCTGGCGGTGGGACTGCATTGGAAAATTATTTACCAACAATGTATGAATTACAGTTTAATACATCTGATGATTTAGAATCTGTAAAACAACAAATTGGTGACAATGCACGATTTTTAACACATGCACAGGCATTAAAAAGTTCAACATCCGCCGGTTGGAAAATGATCTTAATATCGTCTTTTGTGCTGTTGTTAACGTTGGGTGCAATCGGCCTGTGTATTTCATACATTGCCCGAAACACTGCATTATTACACCGGCGTGAACTGGAAATATTAAATCAAATTGGTGCAACAGACACATATGTCGCACATCAAATGCAAATAATAATTGGTAAAATTTGCATTATGGCTGGCGGTGCAGGATTTATTGTTGCCGCACCGGTACTGTTGTTAATACTGGGGGCGGCACACAGTGCGCGCGTTGGATTAATGGCAATGTTGGGAATTTCTGGATGGGGTTGGATTGCACTGTTATTATTGCCAATTGCAATAATAATCTTTGCAATTTGGATTACACGTCGCACAACAATCAGTATTTTAAAAAACAGTTAATGAAGTTATTGACCCCATCTTTATTGGTTATAACATTGTTTGTCATTGGTGGAATGATATTTAAATCAATGGCGCCGCGCAGATGTGCAACTATTTTGCCGGACGATACTATATTTGTATTAACTGGCGATATGCGCCGTATTCCGTTTGCAATGCGCCAATTAAAAAAACATCCAAACACAGATTTGTATATTATCGGTGCGGGCGCAACTGGTTCATACGATATGGCACGCCGCGTTACAATTGAATCAGAATCAAAATCAACATACCAAAACGCATTGGCGATAAAGGAAATCGCAGAAAGAACGGGTCTGGACAGAATTGTAATCATCACAACCGAAGACCATATGAATCGCGCCAAATACCTGATAGAACATGAATTACCATATTCAGAAATAGTCGCCTGCCCTGTACCGCTGTCTGATATGCCCGTTACAAAAAGACTTGAAAGATGGGCCATAGAATATATAAAATACATCGCCACATTATTTGGGGTAAAAGAAGGTTAAACATAAAAAAGGGAAAGCAGATATGTTACGAACCATTACTTTTAAAATTGCACTGTACACATACTTTGTTTTATGGGCACCAATATTGGTTATCGGTTTAATATCAAAAAAACTGATACGATTTTTAATTCGCGTATGCGCCATGGGTGTATTGGGATTGGCCCATTGGATTGCAGGCATAAAATACGAAATACACTATCCCCCAATGGAAGAAAACGGTGTCCCAGTCGCACGCAATGAAAATATACGCTTTGACGGCAAATCCATTATTGCGGCCAAACATATGTCTATCCTAGAGGTTGCCATATTAACCGTTCACATACCAAATTTCTTTTTTATTATTAAGCGTGAATTACTGTGGATTCCTGTTTACGGTTGGGCATTTTGGCGTATGGGCCTGCAGCCTGTAAATCGCGCACGTGGGGCAACAAATATGAAAAAGTTAACCCACGCAGTTGCAAAAAAAATTATGAATGGGCAAAACCTGATTATATTCCCAGAAGGCACACGCACAAAACCAAACCATCCAGTAAAGTTAAAGCGCGGATTGCTGTTTTTGGCCCACGAATTAAAATTACCAATTTTACCGGTTGGTACTGATACGGGTAAATTTTGGCCAAAGCATGGAAAAATGCACAGCGGTACTGCAAATTTATGGTTTGAACCAATGTTGCCGTGCAATGCATCACTGGAAGAAATTGGTGACGCCATAAACCGCCACAGTGCATAAACAAAACATCCCGCATTTGCGGGATATTTTGTTTGACGTTACGCGCCTTTTTATGTAACATATATTATAAATAAATGCCGAAAATAAACCACCGATTATAATCGGTGTTTTTAATTTTGAAAAAATCCCAGATTTTTGCATTTTTTTACTCCCCTTTTTTGCCGAAAAAAATCGGTGGTTTTCTGACAATATTTATTCCAACGGCAAATGCGGATATTATATGCTATATGTGTCCACAAATGCCTGTCGGTGCAAACTGGACAGTTGATTCATCGTGCGAGGGCGACTCTTGCCGTAACTGCAAAAATACCACCACCACCAGAAATGGTGTTATAACCACAGGGACCGCATCCATACTATCAAATTGTCCAACTGGTATGACCGGCACAATCACATGTACCTGTTCACGCAGATATTCATATAAATGCGCGGCCGGATATTATGGCACCCCAACATCCTTTCTTGCAGGTCAATGCACAGAATGTCCGGGGGGCGGCACATCCCCCACCGGCAGCACCAGCATAACATCATGCTATCTGCCCAGTGGCAGCAGTTGTTCTGACACATCCGGTACATGCACATATACGAATAACTGCTATTATTCAGAATAATTATTCACACCACGAACCACGCCGGCCGCCATCATATGGCCGGCTCAATTTTTCATTTAACAAAATTTGCGACACATCACGTCCATCCGGCAATGTAACCAGCGCATCAATCCGCCCCAGATATTTATCATCTGTTATATCACGCAAATCCACCATCACCCCAACAGGAATCAGTTCAACCAACCTGTCCCGTGCGCGATTAGCCATTTTAATTTCAGCATCACATTGTCCATGTAATTCCGGCGTATCAATATTTGCAATACGCACGCGAACATTAACCTGTATATCATCGGGCAACAATACCCGCGCCCCAAACGTATCGCCATCTATTACATAATCAACAATTGCGGGCGTGGCAAATGCCCCGCCCCATGCAAAACAAACACCGAATAAACCAAACAAAAATCTTATGGCAATTTTGGCGACCATGTTGGTTCAACCCCATACACGCCATCAGGTAATTCAATGTCATAAACATTTTGCCCTGTTATATCAACACTGCGAATATGACTCATCCGTTCCATACCATCCAGCGATTTTTCAGTTTCGTAATACACAACACGGCGCGAACCGGGGGCCCATGATGGGGCCTCCATATACCAACCACCAGCCAGAATTTTTTCATTCCGTCCCCGCGGGTCCATAATCCCGATATAGAACGTATCATCAGCCATTTTTGTAAACGCGATAAATTGCCCATCCGGCGACCATGCCGGTGTTGCATACCGCCCTGCCCCATATGTTATACGTTCAACTTCGCCTGATTCTAAATCCAGAATATATATTTGCTGGTTACCACTGCGGTCAGAATTAAAAGCCATCTTTTTGCCATCCGGTGAATAAGACGGACTGGTATTCAGCGAATAACCAAACGTTAACTGACGCAGTTTTTTTGTTGCAATATCATATTCATATATGTGCGTAATACCATTTTTTACCAATGACAAAGCAATCTTTGTCCCATCAGGTGAAAAACGCGGTGCAAAATTCATTCCACCAAACTGACCCAAGCGTCGCTGTTCCCCTGTTTCCAAATCCAGCGTCCAAACCATCGGGTCATCATCACGGAACGACAGAAACACAATAGTCTGCATATTTGGCGAAAAATGTGGTGACATAACAAAAGTATCCTCGTCTGACAAATAACGCAGGCCATACCCATCTTGGTCCATAATGGCCATACGCTTTACCCGTTCTTTCACAGGTCCAGTTTCCGCGATAAACACAATTTGGGTATCAAAATATCCCACTTCGCCCGTCAAACGTTCATAAATCGCATCAGCCATAATATGCGCCAATCGCCGCACAGATTTTTTGGACGAAACCAGACTTTGTGCCTCTATCTGTTCACGCCCATTTACATCCCAAACATAAAATTCCAAATTGTATCGCCCACCCGATTCAGCAGATAATTTTGCCTGAACCAAAACCTGTGCCTTGACCGCGGACCATAACTTAAAATCAGGCATTTTACCCATTTCAACAAATTCAGGCAACGCATCACGTGAAACTATGCGAAACAATCCCGTAGATTTTAAATCAGCATCCACAACATCACGTATCATTTGCGCATCTGTTGCCGACACGTTTCCCACCGTTTCCAGTTTCTGCACAGCAATTGAAATTGGCTCGGTGGCCCCCGCAATAATATCAACCTTTAATTCGGCGCGCGCCGGCACAATAACGGCCGCGCACATAACCAGCACAGATAAAATCTTTTTAAACATAATAAAAAATCCTTTCCAAATATAATCAATATATAACAAAAAATATTTTATATGTTTAATAATAAAAAAGCAAGAATCCACACCAAAAATTCCCACTAAATACACGAATACATCACCACCCCCATATATGCAATCCAATATTTAACCCCCAACAATTCCGCAATCAAACACATCCCCACCCACAAAAAACCAACCAACACAATCGTCATCACAGCCGCCATTACATCGGTAATTACAACCGTATTGATTACCGCATTTACAAATGTATTGACAATTGTCAATACGATGATATAGTCACTTGTAAGTACGGCAGTATTGTCGCCAGTATAGGAGATTGTGTATGCCAAACGTAATGCAACAATTATTCATTATGAACATAGAAGCACTGCTGAAAGAATATGCCGCATATCGTGCATTCAATAAATCTGACAGTGTAATAAATATGCGTATTCCACACCAAATATTGGAAAGTATAAAAAAACTGGCCGAACAACAGCATGTGCCATATCAATTATTAATATCGTCTGTACTGTATTCATTGGTCAGTGCCGACGCCCAAACCACCCCACAACCACAACCGCAAACATTGGTATAAAGCAATGGCATCAAATTTCCATGAACTTATGTTCAACAAATTAAAACAATCCACACACAGCGTGGGCGAAAATGCATTTCTGCCATTATTTGGCGACACACAAAATATAAACAATTCTGAATATTGGTTATTTTCTGATTTGTACAATATATTTAATGGCGCATATGTCGGCAACCACCAAAGCATTTATGCCACTGTCCAAGAAAATATTTCTTTCCCAGAATTTAAAAAACTGACCAACAATAAAAAAACACCACAATCCGAACAAATCAGTTTCGCCCAATTTTGTGACAGCCACTGTATACAAATTACAAACAACTATGCAATTAAAAATCCATCGGGCACAATCGCCAAAAAGAATGGCCCTGATGCAAAATTAAGTCGTTATGCCTGTTGGAAAATTATCAGTCCATGGCCCGCAACATTATTTGCCCAATTGTACTTTTTAATTCCCCACGCATCATTTACCGATTTGTATACCACCGCATATAAATATTCCAGAATTTACCAGCGCAACGAATTGGCACGCGCCAATAAAATAGTAAACGGCATTGCCAACAGAAACCATGCCGATATGCGTCAATTTAATAACTTGTTACATCGCGCATTCTTTTATTCATCAGACATAAATTCAATCAAAGAAAATTACGACATATCTGGTAAAATATACGACCATATGGGCGCACGTTCATTAACATACCGCAAAAACGCAATGTACAGGGCAATCAAACAATTGGATGAAAATTCCAAAATAAAATTTGCACGCTTTACAGATATATTATATGCAGAATTGGTCAACGCCCGCATCAGAATGATTCAGCAAACAGGCATCGCGCCCGAACACGACATATCGCGCCGCCCAATTGCACAGATAGCCAGTGAATTTAAAAAATTACAACAACAGTTTGTAAAGCAATACGCATTCCAAACATTGCGATAATAAACAAATAAAAAATAAAAACGGCCAAACGGCCGTTTTTTTTATTACCAATGTGTAATCAGTTCCGGACACCCAATCAACGACAATCCATTGTTTGTGAACAAGAACACCTGTAACACAACGCCGATACCGAACAACAGCACAAACCCGACCAACATACCAGTGCCTTTTTTGCGCAAATCTTCCATATCAACGCCCTTGCCGCTGGAAATATAACCCCACGCCCAACCGGCAATAATAAATGCAGCACCAACAAACGCCAACGTACGCAAAATTTTAAACACATCATACATTTGACCAATTATGCCACAAATACCATTCGCATTCAGTCCCCCAGCCGCAGGTGCAGCAGCAGCCATCGCCGCCGTCGCCCCAGCCAGTACAGCAACCCCAGCAAAACCGAATTTCTTTAACAGTTTTTTCATATAAATCCCCTTTTCTTTTTATATAATTTTATCATAAAAAATACCGGCATTCAAGCAACATAAACACAAAACAAAAAACAACGGTGCAAATTTTGCACCGTTGAATTTTTTCTATGCATCAATTTCAGATTACATAGCAGGAACGATAATATATCTGCGTTTCAGAACTGGCTGTGCCTTGGCACAAGAATTACAGGAAACTTTTTCCACCTGTGCGCCACATGTATCACATGGCATAACCTGTGCAGCAGGAACAATTATCTGACGGTCATGACGTGGTTCTTGGCCAAAGTTATCAATCGCATACAAATCTTCGCAACGGGTATTGCGATAAACAATCTTTTTGCCTGTATCCAAACCGCCCACATAGTGTGAATAATTGCGACCATGTTCACCGGCGTAATAAATGCAGTCTTGACCATCTTGGGTATATCTTACATTGCCCTTGTAATAATCATAATATGCGCCACATCCGGCCAAAGATGTCAGTGCGATTACAGAAACCAGAACTTTTTTCATATCTCGTATCCTTAACTTTAACTCTGTTGTTCCCTGACCTGCTCCCCGATTCGTACTTTAATTGTTGCACAAAACTCACAGTTGTCAAGTTTTTGTTACAAAAAATTATTTTTATTTGCCAACAAAAATCCCGCACACGGCGGGATATTTTTATTGTGGATTAAAAGTTATATTTCCACCCGATGTAGTAGCCAACGGCAAATAAAAGCATCTTTTTTCATTGCCATTACTGGTGTCGCAAAATTTCGTACCATTCGTTCCTGTTACCATATAACAATCCTTGTCTGATGACGCGCCACCGGCACTGGTTGTACCGGCCGGACACGGATTTTGCTTTCCCCCAGAACAATAATATCCGTCTGGACAATCGGCATATGCGGCATATAATTTTATTGGCTGGCCAGTGTCATAATAACTTTCTGTGGGTTCTGGAATATTATCTGTAACAGTACCGCTGCATCCGGCCCCGCAAACCCAATGGTCAAATAATTTTCCAGATTGCGACGGTTTATCTGTTTTGACAGGACATTCCATTCCCATTTCACAGGTTTGTGTTGTACTAAACTTGGTTGTCATACTGGAATCAGTATAATATTCAACTTTATATTCCACAGGCGTTTCATCCCAATGACCGTACAAAGTCGTATCACCCGTAAATGTTGTCGGTGTGGTTTGCGTCCGCGCCGTTCCACCATCTGAATTAAATCGTATAGAACCACCAGACTTTTCAGTAAAATATCCTTCAAATTTCTGCCACCACTTAAACGTCGGCGTAACGTTTGGTGCAGTACCATCAAACAGAAAATCACCATTTTCACTGTCAGAAAAACCCTCATTATATTTTACATATGCATATTTATCCTTTTCTAAAAAATTAGTTAAATTTTTTACCAATGTCAGTTTATACACTTTTCCATCACAAACCGCATCTTGCAAATATTTCAATCCATCAACAGCCACTATACCCTGACCAGATATTTCATACGTACTACTTTCTGTCAGTTTGGAATTATAATTGGTGCCACATTGTGTACAACCAAAATTACTGCCGTCAATAATTCCAGATATATCCCAGTATTCGTTATATGCGCATGTTGCAATCCATGGACACTCGTTTGATTCATGACCAACAGATTCGTCCGCCCAATCCCAAATGCCCTTGGTTGGATGATAACATTTTTTACACCCTGTTTGCCCGCTTTGGTCACTATATGTACCAACATCACATGCAGTGCATCTGCCATCTTTGTAAAAACAACCTGCAGGACATTCTTCTTTAGTGGTATAACTATTACATAATGTCGGGTCAATAGCATATGAATGCGTTGTAATTGTACATATGAATAATAACGGTATTAACAGAAAAATCTTTCTCATTTTCATCCCCGCCGTATATAAATGTTGGGTTAGATTCGGCATATTTATTATTAAATTTTTGCACGTTTCCCGCCAAACTGTCAATTAATAAAAACAACAAATCCAAACCAAGGTTTATTTTCAGCATAAAAAAATCCGGCATTGCCGGATTTTTTAACGTTGATTTTGTAAATGTGAATTTATTGTCCACCCCTGTTGGGTTATCCATAAACTGTCTTGGGGCACCAATGATGCTGCACCCGGCCAAAAATTAAAATCACCCTTGCCACGAACTTTGGGGGATATATTTATTGCTGGACGCAGATAATCATTAACTAAATCATAAATGTTAAGATGTCCATATGCAACCCAAGAGCCATCAGGGACCAAATAAACAGTTCGTATATCCGGTTGTTCGGCCAAGTCCCTTATCACCCCAGATTCAAATATATTAAAATCCTCTTTTACAAACATTAATTCCACATCTCGGGTCGGGGTAATGGGTTCATCTTTCTCGCACCCACCCATAAACAATGATGCACCGGCAATGCCCAACATCGGCAGGATTCTTTTTATCTTGTATGGTATTGTTTTTGCGAATTTCATTTTGGACTCCTTGGGTTTATAGGATTTTATTGGTATTAACGCTGATAGTCATTTGCTGGGCGATATTTATTAATTGTAAATCCCTTGCTGACAAACCATAAACTGTCTTGGGGCACTTTGGATGCCGCACCGGGGGAAAAATTAAAATCGCCTTTGCCCCTAAATTTTGGCGAATAGTCAAACAAGGGCTCTAATGACAATTTACGCAAATCATTTATATTACTGGATTCATACGTTCCCCAATCACCATCTGGCACTATATATATTGTACCAACGGTTGGTTCATTTGCATACGCCTTTGCCAATTCACTGACAGAATAATCCCCATGGTCTTCACTTGTTATGGCGGACAAATTATCGCAATTAAAATGCAGTTCCACATCACGCAACGGTTCATCTTTCTCGCACCCGCCCATAAATAACGATGCACCGGCAATGCCCAACATCGGCAGGATTCTTTTTATTTTATATGGCACTATTTTTTTAAAGCGCATTTTTTGCCCCCTTTGGTTTGGCGTTATGTGTTTATTCGTTTCTTCACCAATAAAACACAAAAAGTCCGGAAAAATTTCCGGACTTTTATCCCTTATATGACACAAAATCATCATCTGCGGCATTTGATTCTGGTGAAAATTCATTCCCCATTATCCCCCCCACGTGACATCCGTCACATGGTGGCCAATCGGGAATATCCCCAAAATCAATATAACAAAGATTTTTATTCAAAATCATTTTATTATACCGCCTGATACATTCTGTATCGGTTATTTGTTCTTTTATAAATATATGACAAAATACATGTATTGTCAAGCATATTGCATACAACAAATATTCCTATAAATTTATCAGACACACCCCACCCTATTGTGATATAATTGACGTGATAAAAAAAATAAAAGGACACATAATATGGATTACAAAGATTTCGGTTTGGTAAACACAAAAAAAATATTTGCGGACGCAATTGCACGCCATTATGCCGTGCCAGCATTTAATTTTTATAATATGGAAACACTGTCTGCAATTATCGCCGCCGCCCGCGACACGCACAGTCCCGTCATTTTAGCAGTATCGGAATCAGCCCTTAAATATATGGGTGATGATTTACTGCGCGGAATGATTTGGGGATTAAATCTGCACGACCGCGATGCCGTAACGCTGCATCTGGACCACGGTTCATCCTTTGAGGCATGCGTGCACGCAATTGAAATTGGTTTTTCATCCGTAATGATTGACGGTTCTAAATTACCATTTGATGCAAATGTAAATTTGGCCCGCACCGTTGCAGAATACGCACACAAATACGATGTTTCCACAGAGGCTGAATTGGGCATCTTGGCCGGTATAGAGGACGAAACCACACACAGCACCACATCCAGTTACACCAACCCCGACGATGTTGTAAATTTTGTAAATGCAACCGGCATTGATTCATTGGCCATTGCAATCGGCACCAGTCATGGCGCATACAAACGTAAATCAGACGACGAAGAATTGCGCTTTGATATTCTGGACGCAATCGCAAAACAATTGCCGGATTTTCCGCTGGTTTTGCATGGCGCGTCCAGTATTCCGCAACACTTTGTCCAAACAATAAACGAATACGGTGGCAAAATGACAAACGCACGCGGAATTGCACCCGAACAACTGCGCCGCGCAACACAAAAAAATATCTGCAAAATAAACGTGGACAGTGATTCCAGACTGGCATTCACCGCGGGCGTTCGTGAAACATTGGCAACAAAACCAGAAAACTTTAACCCACGCGACTATCTGGGATTGGGCCGTAAAAATATCTATGATAATTGCGTTGATGAAATAAAAAACATCATGGGTTCAGATAATAAAATATAAAATCCCCCGACTGGGGGATTTTGCTTAATTCGTTGTATAATAACAGTCCGACGAATACGTAAATTTTCCTGTTTCATCAGAACCCGTTGTTCCGGCCGGAATATAGCAATCTGTAATACCAAACTGTGAATTTTCATTGGATTTTCCGCCACTGGGACACGCCACACACTCTAACGCACCGTACCAATCATCACCAGCATATGGATAATAATTCGCCGCGCACATACACATACCGTAATACATACACGAACCTGCCGGCGGAACGCCATTACACACCTCTGCAGCCACGGAATCCATATAACTGTTCACAATCTCGCCTGCTTGTGGCATTCCTAATTGTTGTGCATCATAAGTAACATGTTCACTCAATGTGCCTTTGTATGCTATGTAATCTGGGTTAGATGACAATCCTAAACACGACTCGTCCGCAAAGCCCATGGATAATATCCAATCGCGCAACGACAGTGCACTATCCATACATAACTGACACGTGGCCCACCCCATCTCTTTGCCAACATAGGCATTTTCTTCACCTGAAACTGGTGGTTTTACAGCACCATACACCGCATTGGGCACAATCACCCCCAGCAATAACGCCGGCACAAATATTTTTTTCATTTTCAAACCCCTGTTTTGTTTTTGTTAAACAAAAACCACCAAAATTTTGGTGGTCAGGAGGTTGGAAACAATCTTTTGAATTGTGTCGCTTATTCAATATATTCACGACCCCCCTGACCAAAAATCAGGGATTAACTTATCATCGCCAAAATGCGACGCAAAAGAAGGGTTTCCACACCCCGCCCGCGGAACACCCGCCGGCAAAAGTATGTTACCGCACACACAAATACTATGCAAGATTAAAAAACGCCCGCCAAAATGACGGGAGAAAAAATCTGCGAAAAATTCCGCCGACAAAAATAAATTAGAATGATATAGATGTAAACAATGGCGATTGCGTAGTGTACAAGCGTTACATGAGCAATCGCCATTATTTATAAATGTACCTTTTATAAAATAAATTAGAATGGTACAGATACGCACAGTTATGTAAAATGAATTAGAATAATATAGATGACGGCAAAAAATTTGCGTAGTGTACAAGCGTTACATAAGTTGCTAAAACATAGCATTAATAAAATAAATTAGAATGGTATAGATGCAAAAATTGGCGGGTGTGAAGTGTACAAACGCTACATGAACACCCGCCAATCTTTGCAGATGTGCCATTATAATTTATTTTGCGCGTTCAACGTATTCCAAGGTTTCAGTATTTACCACGATTTTTTCACCCTGTTCAATGAACAGCGGAACTTGAACACGTACACCATTGTCCAAAATTGCAGGTTTGCCACCGCTGCTGGAAACAGTTTGGCCCTTTAATGCGGGTTCTGTTTCTTCAACGGTTGCAACAACTGTTTTGGGCAGTGAAACGGATACGGGCTGGCCCTCTACAAAATTAACCTTGACCAACATTTCAGGTGCTAAAAATTTCATTTGTTCACCCAATGATTCAACAGATACAGTGAACTGTTCATAACTGGTCAAATTCATAAAGTATGCGTCCGTACCATCAGAATACAGATATTGGCATTCAATATCTTCCACCATTAATTTTTCAACTTTATCTTCGGCACGCCAACGATTGTTATCCTTGTTTCCTGAATCAATATCGCGCAGGTCCGCCTGAACAAATGCACCGCCCTTGCCCGGTTTAACCTTGGTAATAGACATAACAGAATAACGTTTGCCGTTATAGGAAATAACCCATCCCACACGCATATCATTTGCAATATATGATGCCATAATAATACCCCTTGGTTTTTTCTGTTCTTATTATAAATTTCGCGCCGGTCAAAGCAAGCATTTATTGTGCTGCACGCTTGTGCGCCCAATATCTGTCAATACTGTCCAAAATCAATTTATCAGCAGTTGCACGGTCGGCCCACCCCGTAACACGCGACCAAGAATTTGGTTGTAAATCCTTGTAATGCTGGAAAAAGTATTCAATCTTTGAACGCAAAATTGCTGGCAATTGTTCAATATATTCTGTTTTAGTATAAAAAGGGTCAATATTGTCACGTGGTACGCAAATAATTTTTTCGTCACCACCGGCTTGGTCCTCCATCAATAATGCGCCAATTGGGCGAACCTCTATTAAAACACCGGGGCGCAGTGGCGCATTACAAACAACAACACAATCCAATGGGTCGCCATCGTCACCCAATGTCCCCGGGAAATATCCATAGTTTGCCGGATAAGCCATTGGTGTATGTAAAATTCTGTCCACGCGCAACAGGCCTGTTTCTTTACTTATTTCATATTTTACATGCCCGTTTTCAGGAACCTCTATAATCGCGTTCATTTTTTTTGGTGGTTCTTTGCCGGGGGCAATTTCTTCCAATGCTGTCATTATCGTATATCCTTTATTTTGCGGCGCAATATTAGCATAAAAAAATGAAAAATCAAATTTAAATCAGAAAACACAGAATTTTTCCACTTGCCCCGTATAATTAAAACAATATATAATAATTACGTATGAAAGTATGCCGAAAACAAACCACCGATTAACATCGGTGTTTTTATTTTAATAAAAATCCCAGATTTTTGCATTTTTCTGATTCCCAATTTTGCCGAAAAAAATCGGTCATTTGTTTTAGACAACAAAAAGGGAAATACAATGAATATACGATTAATTGGCACGGCATTATGTGTGTTTGTTTTTTCAGAAATATCGGCTTTTGGGGCGTTGCAACTTTGTACAGACGAATTATACGAAACTTGCAGTGGCAAAGAAGAATCATTTCAACAACTAGAAATAAAGTGTAACCCAACAACTTCGGTATGTACCGGTTATAATATGCTTTATGTAACCCAAGCTGGTAATTGGTGCCAATGTAACAGAACAGCCGGTTTAGTTTGCAACACTGGAACATATGGCATACCAACCAATACAACATCAACGGGACAATGCACACCATGTCCGGCAAATGCCGAATGCGATATATATTATAACGATACTTTTTATTGTAAAAATGGATTTTATAAAACACAACTTAATACCTGTGTTCCCAGCAGCATAATGTGCAATGCGGGATATTATATAACCAACAATAATGAATGCGCACAATGCCGCAGTGGTTATTATTGCGCCGGCGGAACGTTTACAGCGGGCAGTACAGAACGCGGTCTGACATGGTGTCCGGATTATAACAAGGGGCCGCATACATATACCCCCGGCACAACCCCACGTGGTGCATCCAAAATAACCGAATGTTATATACCAACTGGTTCGTATTCTGACACGACCGGTTCATATTCAATAACGTCAAACTGTTATTATACAGAATAAAAATGCCCCACACGGGGCATTTTTAGTTATTCTAATTGTAACATACAATGATATTTTACATACGCATTGGCATTAATACGAACAATGCATCTGTATTTTTATCAGTTGATTTAATAATGGTTGGGGACAATGGGTCCTGCATTTCCATTTGGAATTTTTCGCCCTCTACCTGTCCTGCAACATCCATCAGGAATTTTACATTAAACACAACTGTAAACGAACTGTCGCCATTGTATTCAATATCCAATTCTTGGGTTGCGGTTCCGGCATCCGGACTGGACGCGTTAACAACCAACTTATTCATTGAAAATGTCAATTGTACTGATTTTGTTTTATCAACACTGGCAACAGATACCAAATCAACAGCATTCAAGAATTGTTTTCTGTCCAAAACAGCAATCTTGTCATTGCCCTTTGGAATAACAACGCGATAATTTGGATACTGCGCATCAACCAATTTGCTGGTCAATGTTGCAGGCCCAACGGTAAAGCGTGCCTTGGTATCAGATAATTCAACGGTTACATCGTCAACGGTTGCATCCTCTAATAACTTGGACAATTCGCCAATAACGCGGCGTGGCAAAATCACAGCCGGCATTTCGCCGCTGCCCGCAGGGGCCGGCATTGCACACAATGCCATACGCTGGGCATCGGTGGCAACCGCAGTTAACATTTTTTCTTTGGCATCATCAGAAATATGGAAATAAATTCCCCCCAAATGATAACGCACATCATCTGTTGGAATGGCAAATTTAGTTTGATTAATTAAATGCGCCAAATCACCAGTTGTCATTTGGAATTTTGTTGTTAAATTACTGCCCGCCATCGCCGGAAAGTTTTCAGCCGGCAATGTTGGCAAATGAAATACTGCGCGCCCACTGGACACAACCAATTGGTCCCCAGACTGCTTGAACGATATTTCCGCATCATCAGGCAATTTACGAACAATATCATACAACATTTGAACCGGCACAGTTGTACGGCCACCCAATGTGATATCCGCCGCCACATGTTCAACCAATTCCAAATCAACATTCGTTGCGGACAAAACCAAATCATCTGCAACCTCTATCTTAACATTCATCAATATCGGCAAAGTTGCACGTTTTTCAACAATTGATTGCATATGCCCCAGCGCACGAATTAAAACCTGACGAAATACTGAAAATTCCATAATGTGCTCCTGTTAAATCTATTTTCGTCCTACACTCTTTCTAAATAACTTTATCAAAAAATGCCGATTCGGTGCAAGGGTTATTCAAAAGCATATCATTATGGACAAAATAAAAATTATGTACACAAACGAACAGTTGCCTGTTGGCAACTGTTTGTTTATTTTACTTGAACATAACTTTTTCTAATTTGGCACGTAATTTTTTCATATCATCAAATTTTGTAAATTTACCTTTTTCAGCGATGGAAATATCCCCGCTTTCTTCTGATACAACCAAAACAGTTGCACCGGAAACTTCTGACATTCCCAACGCAGCACGATGGCGCGTGCCATATTTCCAATTCAGATTATTTTTTGACAGTGGCAATATTGCCCCCGCATATGCAATACGATTTTTTTCAATAATAACCGCACCATCATGCAATGGCGTTTTATTAAAAAATATGGTTAATAATAATTCGCTGGAAATATCTGCATTCACCACCACCCCTGTTTTATCAATTGCACTTTCGTCCAACGTACTGGTAAAAACTATTAACGCCCCAGTATGTTTGGCAGACATATATTCAACCGATGAAACAATTGCATCCAAAGATTTTGTATCATGTGACTTTGCAGTGCCATTTTTAAAAATGCGCTTCCATTCATCAATATTTCCCATCAACGCCATAAACTTACGTAATTCTGGCTGAAAGACAACTACCAAACTGATGGATAAAAACAACGCAGTCCAATGTAAAAACGCCCCTAATAAATCCAAACCGGCCCATGACAAAACAAAACTTAATCCCCACAACAGTGCCAACCCCAACAAACCACGCACCAATCGTTCAGATGCAGTATTTTGTATAAAACTTTTGTAAAATACCAGCAACATAACAATTATTATTAAAATTTGCACCAAACCCAACCAACTGAACATATCTGATTTCCCCCATTTGAAATAATTAAAAGATTAATTTACAGAATTATTGTTGAACATATTGCTGACCAAATCAGCCACTGGCGTTTTCATCCATTCCGCATCATCACGGCGATTTGGCGCACCGCGTTTCATCGCTGTTTCACACGGATTATCATCCGCCAACCAATTTTCCAACAAATCCCCCGCCAACAGGCCAACGCCCGCCCCCGCGACCAGTCCTATTCCACCGGTAAACGGTGCCAACAACAAACCAATTCCGGTTGCGGATGCAACCTTGCCCGCAACAGCCGCACCACTGATTTGAATTGTTGGTTCTGCCAAATTGCCGGTAATTTCAATTGAATTAACAACATTTCCCGTCAGCGATAATTTTAACCCACGCACAGGCACTGTTGTCAAAGACAACTGAATCGTTTCCTGTCCTAAATCCAAACTGCCGGCCAAGCGAACATTTATTGCATTTGTTTCAATTGCAACGCCATTTTGCGTTTCAATTAATCCTTCGCGCAGTTTGACATTAATTGCCAAGCACGATATTTTCATTTGATTGTATTTTTTTTCAGAACTGAATAAATCCTGAATACTGTGCCGCAATGTCGTCAGAAAATCTGTTCCATACATATTTGACACCAACGCAGAATGCGCATACCCAGATGCCGCAGAATAAATTTGTACTGGCCCTGTGATTGTCTGCATCCATTCAGATAAATTACTGCCGGTGGCCTCTATATACATATCAAAATTAACAGGCAATTCAGAAATAAAATCGTTTATATGTAATTGATTTAATAAATTACCAATTACCATATTACGTCCCATTCCTGCAACACGGGCATACATACGACCATCAGAATCAATGTTTACATTGCCAACTGCGTGAACATCACCATCTGCAATAACTGTTTTTGCATCAACATCTGCACGGCCATTTACTAATTTGATGGTGACATTCATATCACGCAAATTAAAATCACGATAAACGATAAAGTTATCCAGCATCACATGCAAATCAGCATTAAACTTTAGAAATTCTGTTCCATATAATGGAATATCATGAAAAACATTTAATTCCCTGTTTGGCCGAATCCAAACACCATCATACAAATCAGGAAACAATTCTAATAAATTTACAGAACTGGATTCAAATGTCGCATTTATTTGTGGCAAATCCCCAGACCAATCAATAACCCCTGAAAAAGCCAACGTATTCCCCCGCACGGTCAGCGACGAATTACGCAGCGTTAATTTTTGCCAATCATACCCCCCAGAAATATTAACTTTCATTGTTGGCATTGGTTCCAAATTCAAATTAAAAATCCTGCCCAATTCCGCAATGTCCGGAATATCGCCCTTGATAACAAAATCTATTGGTGCCTTGCTTGTGCCCTCTAATGCGACATTGGCAATCAATGCATCCCCACCTGTTGCAAATGCAATCCGCATTGGATAAACCTTGCGTTCTGCATTATATTTTGAAAAAGCCAATATAAAAGGAAATACATTTTTCCCATTTTTTATCCACCCGCTGTATTCACGCGTATCATCATGCGGCATATATCTGATTTGAAATCCAGACAAAGAATACATTGCCCCCAGAAAATCCACTGATAAATTTTGTATTTCCAATCCACCCAGTCCCATATCAACAAACGGGAAATCCGTTGGTCCGGAACTGACCGCTTGCACGCTATCAGACTTTTTTTCTTTTGATTTTATAACCGGCGCGATTGAAAATTCGCCATCAGAATTTTGTTCTATACAAATACTGGCATCATAAATTTTTATACTTTGAATTGTTGGCCTGTCTTGAAACAAAGAAAATAAATCCAGCGTCACGTCTATTTTTTCAGCACTGAATGCATCATCATGATTGGCCCAATCTGCATTTGGCACACGCACCTGATTCAATTCAATTTGTGGCCGCAACGATAATTTCCACGACACAGTCCCATCAATTTCCACCGGCAAACCGGTCGCATCCTGTAACACGGACAGCACAGAACCACGCAGCGTTTCCAAATTAATTTGTGACAACGCAATCACAACAGCAACCACCAGCCCCAATACAAACAAGACCAATACGCGCATAATTTTTAAAAAAGTGCTCTGCTTTTTCTTTTTTTTTACCATTGTCAGTCTGCTATTTTACGGCAACTTAAATTCCAAAAACTTTATTACGGGCTGCATAAATTCAGGAATCGTGGCCCGCAAAGTAATCGTTTTGCCAGTTGTTGGATGACGAAATGTTAACTTATATGCCAACAAAAACAAGTTATTTGTTGCAAATACTGATTGCAATGTGCTGTCCAGTTTTTTATTCACCCCGTATAACATATCGCCAACAATCGGGGCATTTAAACATAACGCACTGTGCACGCGTAATTGATGTGTGCGACCGGTTTTTGGCGAAAACAATACCCATGACAAATGTCCGCCCGCGGTTGATAAAACCTCGTATTCCGTAATGGCACGTTGTGGACGTTGCCCTGTTCCACCATTCAAACGCGCGGCACTGTCAAAAACCTGACCCTTTACCATATAATTATCAATTACCCCACGTGGCGGACGCACATCACCATTTAATAATGCCAAATATTCTTTGTGTGCAATTTTATTTTGAAATTCATCAGACAATATTTGTGCAGCATGCTGATTTTTTGCCACAACCAATATTCCACTGGTTTCCCTGTCCAAACGATGAACCAGCGATATTTTATCATATGGAAATAACGCCGCCGCCATTTTATCAATAGATTTGCGAATACCTGTCCCACCCTGAACAGCCAAACCAGCAGGCTTGTTAAACACAACAATATCCGCATCATTATGAATTATACACTGGCGCAAAGATTCTAAATCAACCAAAGAAAAATGTTCACCACTTTCCGTTTTTTTTACATTGCTGGTCGCATAACTGGCCAAAGTTGGCGGCACACGCACAACGTCGCCCGCACGCAGAATTTCTTGCCCACGTGCACGCGATGAATTAACACGAATTTGCCCGCCCCGACACAGTTTATAAAATTCACGTTGTGGCATAGATGGAAATTTACGCAAAAACCAGCGCAATAATCGCGTACCATCTTCTACTTTGGAAATTTCAACCATTTCCGCCATTATGCCACCACCCGCTTATTCACCATAAGTAATACTTACGACATTTTCGCCATTTGCATTATTACAGTTTCCCGTTGCGCCACTTTCCGTACGCCCCGACATTTCATACCCAACAGAACCATCCCAACCCTTGGTTATAAAATATTCACAATCAGATTTTGATAATCCTGTAATAGATATTATAAACTGACGCGTATTTGATGGATTAACAGATATTTCATATGTTCCACCATACGGATTTTTATTAGACATTCCAATTGCACCAAATATTGTTGCATTATTTATGTTTGAATAATCATCGTATTCAGTAAATGTCTGGCGTACTTGTGTCACCATTTGCAAAACTTCATCATTAACTTCGTTATGTTTTTGCATATTCATTGCACTGGAAATTGCGGCAATTGCGGCAACTGTAATCACACCCATAATTGCCAATACACCCATCATTTCAACCATAGAACGTCCAGATTCACATTTCATTTTATAACCTCTATTTGCTATTTATTTTTTTATATTCTATCATAAAAGGTATGAATATTCAATTTTCTGATTTGATTGAAAACAGTCCCAGTGCCCCCGGTGTCTATAAAATGTATGACGCCGATGGCAACCTGTTATACGTTGGCAAAGCAAAAAATTTGTCCAACAGACTAAAGCAATATTTGGACATATCAAAACTGGAACCACACAAACAGGTTATGCGCACATTGGTTGCCCGCGTTGATTGGGAAATTGTACCAACTGAATCAGACGCATTAATTCTGGAACAACATTTAATAAAAACGTTAAAGCCTAAATATAACATAATGCTGACTGACGGGAAAATGTACCCAATGATTGCATTGACCCAATCAGAATATCCACGCCTGTTAAAATTCCGTGGCAAAATATCCCAACGTCGTGACGTATACGGCCCGTACCCATCAGTTACCGCATTAAACGAAACCATCAAAACAATTCAAAAGGTTTGTAAATTACGCACCTGTACAGATACTTTTATGCACAACAGAACGCGCCCCTGCCTGTTGTATCAAATTGGTCGTTGCAGCGCACCATGCACATTGCCGCAAACAGATTACGCTGAAAATGTTGCATTGGCGCGCAGAATTTTAACCGGCGACAGTGAACCGATAATCGCTGATTTAACCAAACAGATGAAAAAATATTCTGATGCAATGGATTTTGAATCTGCGGCCGCGGTGCGCGACAAAATTACTGCTTTAACGCAAACATCAACACGCGGTATACGGCGGAATCGTGCATACAGCGCAAATTTTGATTGGAACGCATCTGTCACAGATTTGGAAAATTTATTGGGATTAAAATTGGAATGCGTTGGCGTATTTGATAATTCACACCTGTTTGGCAAAAGCCCCGTTGGCGCAATGATAACATTTGGCCATGACGGTTTTATAAAATCAGGATACAGACACTTTAAATTACGTAACAACGCAGCCGCCGGCAATGACATTGCAATGATGAATGAATTTGTTGAACGCGCCACACAACGTGGTCCAAAATTGGATTTAATAATCGTTGATGGTGGACCTGCACAATGGAACATTGCACATAAAACAGCCCCCAACATTCCCGTATTTGGTGTGACCAAGGGCACAGTGCGCAACGGTGACGAACATTTTATTTTACCGGACGGCACTGTTTGCCGCGACATACCAAAAGATTCCAGATTATTTTTATTGCTGCGCGCCGTACGTGACGAAGCGCACCGTTTTGTAATAACCTTTCACCGCACGGTACGTGCAAAACAAATGACATCATCTGTGCTGGATGAAATTGATGGCATTGGCCCAACACGCAAACGCGCCCTGCTGAACCATTTTGGTTCTGTGCGTGCAATAACAGATGCCAGTCTGGACGCATTAATGCACGTTCCAAATCTGGGAAAATCAGCCGCTGAAAAAATATATGCCCATTTTCATACAGAAGTGATATAATACAACCATTGATATATAAAATTAAAAGGAGAAACCATTATGAAATTCTTTGTAAACTTTTTATCAGCCTTTCGCATTGCGGCCGCATTTGCGATTATCCCAACAATGATGTTTGGCCTGTATTGGACAACATTTATATTATTTGTTTTGGCGGCGGTGTCCGATTGGTTTGACGGTTTTTTGGCACGCAAATATAACGTTTGCACAAAACTGGGCGGGGTCATGGACCATATTGGTGACAAATTATTGGTTGTGAATACGTTAATTATGTTGTCCGCCATGATGCCAACATGGTTTATTGTTGTACCAGTAATATTAATGATTGCCCGCGAATTGTATATCAGTGGCCTGCGTGAATTTTTGGGCACACAAAAAATAGAAATGCCTGTACCAAAGGCACGCTTTTCAATGGGCAAAATTAAAACCACCCTGCAAATGATTACAATCACTGCGTTTCTGTTGCTGTTTGCATTAACAACATTAATCACAGAAACAATCAGCGAACCAATTATGCAAACAATGAACATATTGTCATACATTGGTATTTGTGGCACATGGTTGGCATTACTGGCATCATTGTGGTCAGCCACCCAATACACGTTTACATTTGTTCAAAAATTAAAACAGATAAAGAAATAATAACTGTTACAAAAAATAAAATCCCGCCACCGCGGGATTTTTTATTATCTTGATTTAGCATAAAAATTTAGGTTAAATAATTAATTGAATTGGGGTGTTCCCAATTCGGGGTGTCGAAACCCGAAATACAGCGTTCGGCAGCGAATCAGAATGCAGTTGTCTGAAATGCCCCGTTGCAAACAGCACATGCTATAATGCAAATTCATTTTCATGTAATGCAGGATATTATAAAAATGGCAACGCATGCACACTGTGCCCCGATGGCGGCACATCTGCATCAGGCGCGACATCAATTACGTCATGCTATATTCGGTCCGGCACCACTGGTTCTGATTCAACCGGCACATATACATATACGTCAAATTGCTATTACAGCAACTAAACAAAAATGCGCTGTATGCAGGAAATCATGCACACAGCGCGTTTTTCACATTAATTATTTTTTATTAAAACCATCCCTTTTTGGCACTTTTTGTTTCTGCAAATTCAGACAAAATTTTCTTTTGCTTTTCGGTCAATTTTGTTGGCACAGGCATATTTATTTCAATGTACAAATCGCCAAAACTGCCACTGCGCCGTCCAGATGGCATTCCATGTCCACGCACCCGCAATTTTTCACCAATTTGCGTACCGGCCGGCACTTTGACTGATAATTTTTTGTCATCAATAGTGTCAACCTCTATATCACCGCCCAACGCCAACGTTGTAAATGGTATATCAACACGCGTTATTAAATCAGAACCATTGCGAACGAATCTTTTGTCCGGACGAATATGTACATCCAAATAAAAGTCCCCCGCCGGTGCACCGTTTTGACCAGCCTCGCCTTGGCCAGTCAAACGCAGACGCGCCCCATCTTCTATACCGGCGGGAATTTTAACATCCAACGTGCGTGTTTTGCGTAACACCCCCGCACCATCGCATTGGGTGCACTTTTTATCAATTTTATGTCCCAATCCATTACAGTCTGGACATGGTGTTTCCATTGCAAAAAATCCACGTGCGGAACGCACATATCCCGACCCGCCACAACGTGGGCATACGGGGGCCTCTTTACCATCAGCCGTGCCGAAACCATGGCATTTATCACATTCAACATTTGTTGTAAATTTTACCGTATGCGTTGTGCCAAAGTAAGCATCACGTAAATCTATTGAAACCTCGTCCAACAAATCGCGGCCACGGCGTTGCGCATTGCCACGGGCGTTACCCCCACCCATATCAAATCCGAATCCACGCATGGCCTCGCGCAGTATATCTTCCATACCTGCGCCGCCACCCATATTAAAGTGAAACGCACCATTACCAAATGGATTGCCGCCCGCCCCAAAAGGATTTGCACCCGACGCATTACCACCTGCAAACGCCGCGTCACCAAACCGGTCATACGCCGCGCGTTTTTGCGGGTCTTTTAAAATATCAAACGCATTATTAACTTCCTTGAACTTTTCTTCTGCAGCCTTGTCCCCAGCATTTCTGTCAGGATGATATTTCATAACCAGTTTATGATACGCCTTTTTAATTTCATCATCAGACGCATCGCGTGCAACACCCAAAACTTCATACGGATTTTTATTCATTTTCGTTATTCCATAATTCTTATGTCCACAAATATATAGATATAATAATATAAAAATCAAGGTTATAAAAATAAAATCCTGACAAAACCGCCTGAAACACATATAAAATAAATAGTTTCACTTGCAAGACTGGCCAAAATGTACTAATAATATTGTGCTATGGTTGAACAAAATACACATTCTTATGATGCGTCTGACATTCAGGTACTAGAGGGTCTGGAACCCGTTCGCCTGCGTCCCGGTATGTACATTGGTGGCACAGATGAAAAGGCATGGCATCACCTGCCTATTGAAATTATGGATAATTCTATTGACGAGGCTGTCGCCGGCTTTGCCAAAAAAATCACAGTTAATTTAATAGACGCAAAAACAATTGAAATAACCGACGATGGTCGTGGTATTCCGGTTGACGAACATCCCAAGTTCCCCGGAAAATCCGCACTAGAGGTTATTTTAACCACCCTGCATTCGGGCGGAAAATTTAATAACAATGTGTATAAAACCAGTGGTGGTCTGCATGGTGTGGGCAGTTCAGTTGTAAACGCCCTGTCATCTGAAATGATTGTGACTATTTCACGCGACGGGTACGAATGGTGCCAAACTTTTTCACGTGGCAAACCAACCAGTAAAATGACCCGTGGTGCACCAACCAAAAACCACGGCACAAAAATCAGATTTACAATTGACGATGAAATTTTTGGCGCAAACGCCGTGTTTAAACCTGTAAAAATTTATCGTATGGCGCGGGCCAAATCATTTTTGTCACGCGGGGTGCGTGTTGATTGGATTTGCAATCCGGAATTATTAACCGATGATATGAACATCCCCGCACAAACTGAATTTTACTATCCAAATGGTGTGGCCGATTTTCTGGATGAAAAAACACGCGACAAACCACGCATTTTACCCAAAATATTCAGTGGCACGGTTGATTTTCCTGATGATTCCGGTCGCGTTGAATGGGCATTAACATTTTTAACAGATGAAAATGGTGCGGCATCAGACGATGGATTTTTTGCATCATATTGTAACACAATCGCAACAATTGATGGCGGCACCCACGAAACAGGATTCAAATCCGCAATAACCCGCGGCCTAAAGGCATACGGGGACAAGGTAAATAATAAATCCGCCGCATCCATTATCAGCGATGACGTATTTGATTCTGTTGCGGCAATCGTATCAGTATTTTATAAAACACCACAATTCTTGGGCCAGACCAAGGAAAAATTATCCAACCCAGAAATTGCACGCTTTACAGAAAATGCATTGCGTGACCCATGGGAAATATTTTTGGCATCCGACCCAAAGACCGCAAATGCAGTCTTGGATTTCGTTGTAAATTTGGCGAACGCCCGCATAAAAACCAAACAGGTCAAGGAAATTGCCCGCAAAACCCCAACCAAACGCATTCGTATGCCGGCAAAATTGGCGGACTGTTCCAAACATGGTATCGCCGGCACAGAATTGTTTATAGTAGAGGGCGAATCCGCCGGTGGCACCGCCAAACAGGCACGCGACCGCACAACTCAGGCTATTATGCCCCTGCGTGGCAAGGTATTAAATGTTATATCTAATTCCGACGAACGATTCAGCGCGAACAAGGAATTAAATGAATTAATTGACATTATTGGTGCCGGCACCGCCCGCGATTGGGATGAAAATAAATTACGTTATGAAAAAATAATCGTTATGACCGATGCCGACGTTGACGGCAGTCACATTGCATCCCTGTTGATGGCGTTTTTTTATCAGGTTATGCCACAACTGATTTATGGCGGCCACCTGTATTTATCCTGTCCACCACTGTATAAATTAACATGTGGCACCGAATCGGTTTATGTTGATACTGATGAACAATTGGAACAATTAAAAAACACAAAATACAAAAATAAAAAAGTTGAAATATCACGGTTCAAGGGACTGGGTGAAATGATGCCTAATCAATTAAAGGAAACCACCATGTCCCCCAAAACGCGCCGACTGATACGTGTGGATTTGCCCCCACGCACAGATGACGGTGCCGAAGATACCGAAAAAACACGCACAATTGTTTCCGAATTAATGGGTAAAAAGCCTGAATTTCGTTTTAAATTCATCACTGAACACGCCCAATTTGTAAAGGATTTATTCGTATAGTAAACCCAACATAAATATTTTATACTGGACCGAACCACCAAATATAATATTGACAATTTAATTTTTTGTATTATATTTTAACCGAAACAAACAATAAGGATAAATTATGTCAAAAACCCAAGGTGCATTGATACCGGCTGAACAACCAGCCCCAGCCACCCAACCAGAACACAAAACCAAAAAGAAAAAGAACACATACGTTGTAAAAATATCCGGCATTATAGCCAACCTGCAATCTTTTGAAATGTGCCGTTCCACACCACTGCCTGTGATAACACTGAACGGCAAACCCGTTCAAAATACCACGGGTTGGATGGAATGTGACCAATTTCCAAACCCAGCAGCCCAAAATATGATTTCTGCATTTGATACATTAAAACCAATTATGGGCGAAAAATTGGCCAGTACAATCATTGAATATCTGGACAAGGATACATTTGAACCCGTTGCAATGTTGTTCCCAACAAATGAAATTATGTGCCGCAGCGACGTTGTTGATTTTGTTGCACGTTTAAATCATGCCTCGCGCAAGGATTTAACACGTCAAATGTTAATCCGTGACAGAATTTTACGCGCTGTCAAGGAACAACAAAAATAAGCGTATTACAATTACAAAAAACCAACACCGGACTTTATGTCCGGTGTTTACGTTTTCCCCATCTTACTTTCTTATTGGATACCGACGCGGAACTCATCACCCCATCCGGCAACTACTTGGCCTCCTATGGTGCATTGTATATCTTCAAATCCGTCTTCTATGTTATTCTTTTTTACTACGTTACTGGTTATTAATCCTCCTGCCGTTCCCAATACAACACCTGCAATAGAATCTGATAACAGACGCGATGTGTTAAACTTGCCCTCGTCATTACGCCACACCGTCAGTTTCATGCCAGATGCTATTTCTTCCATCTTGGCAACTGCTTGCTCTATCTTTGCCCGCGATGCGGCTTGGCCATCATCTGGTGATGGGCTTGGTACTGTTGAACCACCGGATGTAGCATCCACACAGGCCGTACCCTCGGGATTAAATGTTTTTCCAACTTCCATACAATAACACTGGCCAGTTGTATAATTCCAATTTGCCCCAGTAATCAATAAACACTTTTGTATTGCTGGGTTCATTGCACATACACTGCCGTTCCAAGTATATTGTTGATTTGTACAGCGACATTGTTTATTAACATCATCCCAATATGCACCTGATGCCAGACTGTCCGGTGATGTGCATTTTTGTTGCAATGCGGCCGCAGATGTTAAATCACATCTGTCTCCATTGCGTACATAGTTTTCATCGTCTAAACATACGCAAACATTGTTTTCCACACGTAAATTCTTGGTCCCGTCGCAAGAGCATTGATTGTTTGCCCACGTGCCACCAGATTGTTCACACGCGGCCTTGCGTTGTTGATTCAGGCGGTTTTGTTCCTCTTGCTGGCGACGACGATTCTCTTCGTCTATGACAGATTTCTTTTTATTACATTGCTTGGTCGCGGAATCAAATTCATAATCAGAACTTACACATTCACACGCCGCCCCATCAGATGTCAACTTAAGATTTTTTGATGTGGCACAAGTACATGCACTGCCATTCCACGTTCCACCAGTTGATGTACAACGCGATTCACGATTATCCTTTATACAAGCAGATTTATCAGCATTCGGCATATAACCATCATTACATTTTATATATATGCAAGATGCCCGACCAATAAAGGCATCCAAATCACCCAAACTAAACGAAGAAGTCGCATCACCATCAATACGATATGTTTTCTTTGCATTATCTAAACTAATGCCACTAAGGCCACCGCCTGATTGCAATTCTGAATTACTACAAAAATATCCGGGCTCATAATTTTCAAATCTATTTGTAAAACCAGTTGCACATTGGGACAACCCAATTACATCCCCAACACCATCAAGATACGGGACAACGTCGCCATCACTGCAAGAATTTGGCCCAGGCCCGCAAAACCAACACTGATTATGACCAACATCTGCGGTAATCCAGCCATTAGGGTCAAAAAAACTTGTATCACCACAACTTAACAAAGTACATTTTGCATCCGCATTATGCGATAACACTGTAACACCGCAAAACGCCACTATGAATAATAATATTTTTTTCATATGTCCCCCCATTCATGCCGAAAATAAAGGTTGGGTTATTTTGGCATTGTCACATTACATTCATTGTGTACATTTTATCATATTTTCTGCGTAATTCCAACAATGAAATTACCAATACAAAAACAAGTGCCGCATTTGCGGCATTGATATTTAATTATTTGCATTCGGCAACCAATTGATTAATTTGTGCGGCCAAAACCAAATCAGAAGTTTTTAATTTTTCAATTTGTGAAATCGCATATACAACTGTTGCATGGTCACGGTCACCACATACACGACCAATTTCCGTCAGTGACATATTTGTTGCGATTTTCAACGTTGCCATCATCATTTGACGTGCCAACACAACCGCGCGGCTGCGCCCCTTGCCACATACTGCATCATATGAAACGCCCAATTTTTCACACATTACCTTTACCATTGCAATTGGTGTTTTTGATTTCTGCAATGTATCAGCCAACAAATGCTGGGCAACATCCATTGTAACATTTGTTCCCATCAATTCAGCATATGTTTTGATTTTCATTGCAACGCCACCGACCAAATGCCCATCACCCGCAATACGTGCCGCGATTGCATCTGCGACATCCGCCGCCACACCCGCACGCATCAACATAACGCGTTTTACATTTTGATTTGGCGCGGCAACATCTGCAACCAAACCAGACGCCAACAACGATTGAATACGACGGTCAAAACCATTCAAATTGCTGGGCGCGACATTTGCAGTCAAAACAATGTTTTTGCCCGCCGCGCGCAAATCCATAACCAATTGGGCAAATTCTTCACATGTTGCACGTTTTCCGGCCAATGCCTGAACATCATCCAGAATAAAAGTTTCGCAATTACGGCAAAAATCTTTGAATGCGAAAACGGTTCTGTCGTGCAAACTGCGTGTAAATTCAGAAACAAATTGCCCACCAGACATTTTAATTGTGCGACCCGCAGATGCACTTTCAATGCAATCCGCCAATAATGATTTGCCGCAACCGGCCGGCCCATAAATAAACAGCGGGGAAAAAGATACCGTGCCCGCCGCTAATTTTTTACATGCTGATAACACAAACGCATTTTCATCACAACATACGAACGTATCAAACGCGGTGGCGGACGCATTGTGTGTGGTTGCAACAGACGCCGCCGGTGCAAAGGATTGAACGTTATTATCATTTGCAATTTGCGTGGCTGAAACATTTGCGCCACGTACTGCAATTTTTACCGCCAAACCAAATTGCGCGGCAACGGATGTTAAAACATTTTTATGTACAGAACCAATAATATCAGCAGAAAATTGATTTTGCGCAGTCAACACCAATACATCATCACAAACATCAAACTGTAACGGCGCAATCCAAGAAGTAAATGCAGCAGAATCCATTTTCGCGGCGATGGCCCCCTTGATTTCATCCAAGTTTGTCATTACTTTTTTCGCCGCTGCCTGCATCATATTTTTTCTCCTTTCCTTCCCTTCTCAAAAGAGTGTCCATATGCGTCAGAGTATAAAAATCACCTGCACATAAACGCTAAATTTTACTGCGATATATATTTAAATTCGCGACATAAAAATTTAGTGTTTATGTATTTGCCCTACTTTTAACTCTCTCGCTTTGTGGTGATGAATAACTGTTGTTACCCACCGTTTTGTTTTTTGATTGGGATTTACTCTCAATCGTTTTTGGATACGTCACTTAAGTTAAATGATTAATCCCGTTTTGCAACCAATTGTTAAACAATTTTTGAACATTTATTTTTTGACAACGATTCGTTTTTTTGCCAGTTTTCCGCGCTTTGTATATACAATGTATAGACAAGATTTTTTTCACACACGAACATATCCACCGTCAACTTTACGCACCAATCCCTGCAATTCCATAACAACCAGAATTGATTTTATTTCCGAAATTGTTTTTTTGACAATTTCTGACAATACAGATTCAGACACAGGAATTGTTCCCAATGCATCCAAAACAGGATTTTCCGAATCAGAAATTTTTTCATTTTTTTTATTATCAGATGAATTTTTTTCATCTGTAAAAAAGTCTGCAACACCACTGCATAATTTTGCCGCGCCCGATTTTATTAACGAATTTGGACCGGCGGCCCGTAAATCTGCGGGATGCGACGGAATTGCCCATAATGGGCGATTCGCCCCTATTGCGAATCGCGCAGTTGTCATACTGCCAGATTTCATATCTGCTTCGCCCAGAATTAATTGTTCTGCGATACCTGCAATTAAATGATTTCGTTGCACGAAATTTTGCGCCTTGGGCGAAAAGCCAACCGGCATTTCACTGACAACCGCACCACGCGCAACAATTTCCCAATACAACGATTCGTTTTCCAGTGGCCATACATTATCAACACCACCGGCCAAAACAGCAATTGTTTGCGCATTACCATCCGCACGCAATGCACCCACATGCGCGGCCGTATCTGTCCCCATTGCCATACCGGAAACAACCGCCACCCCGTGCGCAGCAAAGGCACACCCCATATCTGCAACGAATCGCAGCCCTGTTGCTGTTGCATGACGCGTACCAACAATTCCAACACTGCGTTGTCGCAACGTGTCCACATTTCCCCGCACAGATATAACAGGCGGATGATTTTTTATTTTCCGCAACATCACCGGATATTCATCCATATCATCAGATATATAATGTATATTTAATTTTTGGGCGCGTTCCATTTCACGCAGCACCGAATCACGTAAAGTCCCATCCGGTCGCATCGCATCAATTGCCCCGTCAATTCCACCAAAGGTTTGTATTAAATCATTATACTTTACCGGCCCTATTTTTGGCGTACGCAGTATCAACAGTTTATTAAACAAATCTTTATCATTCATAATTTCACTATAAGAAAATAAGCACATATATTAAAAGCATTATTTTATAAAAAATCCCACGATTTCATCGTGGGATATAAATTGACCAAATTTGTACAGAATTAATTAGCCGCATTTTTCAGATATTCATAATTAAATGCATCACATTCTTCTGGTTTATTATCCCCAGTCCAATTTTCACATTCTTTTTCCACAATCTTTAACGCGTCAATAAATTCGTCAAATTCAGCAGGATGTTGATTTCTTAACGCACGTAATTGTGCCAGTATTTGTTCATCACTGCCTGTGTCATATTGCTTTTGTCCCATAACCGCACCACCAATCAGACGGTTACCAAACAATTCCATTAAACCAACACCAATACCAGCCCCACCAACCGCGCCGCCCACAGTTGCCCATGTACGACCAGTTTTCTTGGCATCCAAAATTCTTTGACGCAATGTTTCTTCGTCCGCCCAACTGCCACAGGTAATATTTTGCCCCATTTGGAAATATTTTGTCGGCACATCAGAAACATTGATTTTAGAATCCGCAGACTTTACCTCTACTAAAACGAAACATACATTGTTTTCAGGGTTGCTTACATCCTCTACCATTGTGGCGTAATTATTAGTATTGCTGTAACGCGATGCCCAAACAAAAGTATTACTCATACCAATATTGTTGCTTAAACAGGCCTGCTTTTGTTTTTCCCATTGGGCGTCATCATCATTGTCATCGCCATCATCACCACCGGAATTATTATCGCCAAAATTATCAGGCACCGGCACACGAATACTGGACATCCCCGCAGTTGTAACCCCATTTGCATTTGCCATGGCGGTAATTTGATTTGTTGACGCGGTTGCGCGTGCCGCTTCATCAGCGGACACATCAGCATTTGCCACATCTTGATTTGTTGCCCGTGGCGCGGCCATAACCATTTGTGACGCCATGGAACGTCTGGATTGACCGGCCGGCGTTAACGCCAATGCCGGCACAGAAATCAAACAAATTGTCGCGATGGCAATAAAATTTTTCATCTCTCTTTCCCTGTTTTATTTGCCACCATTATACCATAAACAGCATAAAAAATAAAGAATAAATACGCATCAGACACAATAAAACGTCGCACAAAGCGACGTTTTATTTTTATTTTTTCCACTTCCATTCTATCTTGGATTCAGTGCCATGGATTAACCGTCCTATGTTTGAACGATGCCGCCACAAACATAATAACGCAATTGCCAAAAATGGCCACCCCACCTGAACATCAATAACAAATCCCAACACCGGCATCAGGCAAAACGCAACCACCGCCCCCAGCGAAGAATACCCAGATGTCAACGCAACAATTAACCATTCAACCCCGCACGTAATAAACGCCAACGGTGACACAGATAACAACACCCCAAACAGCGAAGAAATCCCCTTGCCCCCGCGGAAACGCAGCCACACTGGATAACAATGCCCCACAATTGCGGCAAATCCACACCACGCACCAAACGCAGTTCCGCCAACGGCAATACCAATTAAAACAGCGGCGATTGCCTTGGCCATATCTAAAACCCATGTTAATGCGGCAGCACGCAAACCACCGACGCGCATAACATTTGTTGCGCCAATATTACCACTGCCCACCTGACGCAGGTCACCCTTGCCCATCAGTTTTGTTAAAATTAATCCCATTGGAATTGAACCCAACAGATAAGAAATAATTATTGCGACAATGGCAATAACAGAAAAACCATCAGTTATCATTTTATTTTTCCTTGATTTTATGTTTGTTTTCTATAAAATATCAGAAAACGTGACTAAATAAAAGGAAAATAAAGTGGCAAATCACAAGTCATCTAAAAAAAGAATTCTGGTAACGGCAAAGAAAAACGCCGTTAATAATTCACGTCGCAGTGCTGTTAAAACAGCGACGAAAAAGGTATTGGTTGCTGTTGAATCTGGCGATAAGGCCGCGGCAACAATCGCTGCTCGTAACGCAGAAAGTCGTATTATGAAATCCGTGGGCAAGGTTATGCCCAAAAAGCGTGCCGCACGTCGGGTTTCACGTCTGACCAAACGCGTTGCAAAAATGGCGTAAATTATTCGCCACAGGATTCTGAAATAAAAAACCGCCCAATTGGGCGATTTTTTTATTCTGTATAATAACAATCATTACTGACCGTAAACGTGCCCGTATCATCACTGCCCGTTGCATTGGCCGGTATATAACAAGACGTTATAAGATTATTTTTCCCCGCCACAGATGTTGCCGGATTTATCCGCCCACCAGCAGACGGACAAAATTTACAATCCACCTCATCAGCCGTTGGTATATTGTTCGTGGTTATCACGCTTAATCCGTATCGGCCTGCTATGCATTGCGTGATATATTGTGGTGTACAACGGCATGTTATTGCATCCTGCATATACCCAGAAATTCTGTACTGAAAGCCATACAAGCGATTTACCGTCCATGTCAATTCAGCCGCAGGACACGGGTCGCAATCTTCCACATCCCCCCACCAGATGTACCGCCACAGCCCGCCTCTGCACAGGTTTCATTCAACATACGGCAACAACTTGCTGCACCCGCTGTAACCGGACATTGTATATTTACAGAACTGGTGCATGTTCGCCCAACAACATTGCCAACACAGGCGCACGCAAAAGCCACGCCCCAAATAAACACACGATTTTTCATTTTCAATTCCCTTTTGCTTTTGTTAAACAAAAACCGCCACGGAATTGGCGGTCGGGGATTGAAAAATCATATTTAGGAATGACCCCGCGACTTTTATGGTTTCCCACTGTTGTATAATCGCGAATCCCCGACCTTTTAAATCGGGTGATATAAACACACGGCGCAACACACGCGCCGACGTTTTTTTCAGTCGGATTACGATACGTTTCCGCATCGCCTAAATACAGGATTTTTCAGGTCCCGAACCCAAATCCCTTTGGATTCATAAATCAGTATATTTTAAGACGATAATAAAAACAAGTTTTTTAATTTATTGAACTGCGTGATATGTTGAACCGCCGTACTTTACATTAAATGCCCCACTGGCCGCGCCGGTTGCCAATGTGCCATAACACACATCGCCATTATACCCGACATTTATTGCGGGCACCGATTGCGGTGCGGAATATAATGGTATACTGACCCCAGTACCCGTTTTCAAATGTGTTGCACCGGCGGTGCATAACTGGGCACAAATATTGCCAGACGTTAAGTTATACCCATTATTACATTCAAAAGACATGGTGCATGTTGACGCGGCCGCATTGCATGCGCCCCCATAATATTGAACCCCCGACGTACTGGTTGTGCCATGCGTACACGTGGCATTTGCAGGACACGCCTGTTGCGTACATGCACGCGAACAAATCTTGTAACATTGGGCATTGCCACCGGTATTGCCATTTTCAGACAAAGTATACGAACCGTCCCCCACCCCACTGCACGCCGGACAGGATACGCCATTAACATAATATCCGGACGCCGCAGTAACCGACGCAACCGTTTGATTACACGACGCATTATTAGTGGTACAGCCTGATTTAACCTCGCCATCACCAGTGCCCGCACTGTTTGCATATGCAACATAATCACACGTTGATTTTGAACATGCATTACATTGCACCGTGGCACACCCCGATGGCTTTGCACATGGTATTTGACTGCCGTTCCATGCACGTTTTTTTGTGCCACTGTAACACTGGGTTACCGATGTTGCACCCGCATCTGAATACGGATATGCACTTGGACACGCAACACAACTGTTACCATTTTTGTAAAAACCGGCATTACATTGCCACGGGCAATTACTTTCCACTGCATACATCTGTGATGGGGTGCTGTAACTGGTGTACGTGGAATTAGCCGGTCCATTCGTGCACGCCGCACAGTTGTTATACCAATTGTTAAAATTCAGTGGTTCAGTTGCATAATATCCTGTTCTGCACCAATTATAATGCGTATAATTATTTCCCCCCGGCCCTTCACTGCATAAGCGTTGATTCATATATTGCGTTCTGACATCATCACTAAAATACCATTCACATACACAATCAGATGTACTGGTTGCATGATTAAAATCCAACCAACTGCCACTGGACACAGATATAATGTTAGTGGGGATTGGCGCACTGGCCAGTACAGTTGACGCACATGTTGCACGATGTGTTCCACCAGTACAATAATTACCACTGCCGCAATCCGCACAAGATGTACTGCCCGCGACGGATGAACCGTAATAGCCCGCCTTGCATGACCACGCACATGAATTTGTTGTTGCACTGCCGGTGTAATTGGCGTTTGCCGGCGCATTTGTACAAGATTTACGCCCATAACCATTTAATAATGACGATTCGTCAACGCTGTTAAAGCCCGCACAATAATACCCCGTGCCACAGGACGCACACCCAGAACCATTCCAATAGGTTCCCGCCGGACAGGTTATTTTTCGCGCACCACTGTTTGCCCACGCAGTGTAATTGCACGCCCCATACGACCAACTGCCATATGACCACGCCCCGCAATTCCCCATACCTGTACAAGCAGATGAACCACTGGTTCCACCCGCCCCACCAGTACGATAACAGGTCTGGCTTTTACTGCGTGTACCTGTACGCGAACCGGTACGCGTTTGGTATTGCGTATACGAACCACCACCACTGATACTGCCACTAACCGTTTGTGATGTGGCGGTGCATCCACTGTAATCTGTTGTGGTATCAGTACCATAATTGGTAAACGACACACCCGTACACGACGAACAAGAATTTCCCGCCCCTGTTCCATTCAAATAATATCCGGCATTACAAGATGTATATTTTTTATATGCAGGGCACGAATATCCGGCCGCAAATGCAGACGACACAAACAATGTCAGAATTGTAAAAGAGAAAAAAAAGTGGTCGGTTTATTTCGGCAAAAATGGGGGGGGCCAAATGTGGCAGAAAACGTGGATTTCAAGACATAAAAACGCTTTGAAAAAAATCCACCCTTTTAATTAGGCACGTTTTTCTGCCCTGCACGCCCAGTATTATATGGACTTTTTATAAATTCTGCAAGGCAAAAAATCGTAACTATCCGAATCTGAAAATCCGCACGAAACTGGTTTCGCTGTTGCCGGTTGTGCCACTGCCGCCATTTCCACCATCCATATTTACCGGCAACGTAAATTTAGCCTGAACCGCACCACCGCCCCCACCACCATACGATGTCAAGGTTTGTCCCGCGCAAGACATTGAAACACTGGCGCCACCCGCCCCGCCGGTTGTTGTTGAAACCAGACGCCACGCATCACCGCCCCTGCCCCCAGAATCCGGACTGCCCGCATCAGATGCATCACCACCATAACCACCGCTTAATGCATCAGCACTGACCCCAGATGCGCCATTTGGTGCACCACCACCACCCGCACCACACATTAAAAAATTATAATTCCATGTATAGTGTGCAACCGCATTTAACCCATTTGCATTTTCGCCACCATTTCCACCACCCCCAGAACCACATTCATACGTTGCGCCACTGTTATCAGATGCCAGACCGCCGCGACCACCCGCGCCCCCATCTGAAATAATTACATTTTCACCAACCACCAACATACTGGGCATCCCAGACGCCCCGCCCCCACCACCGGTTGCAATGTTGCCATCAATATTTACCGCGCCGGCATTACCGTCCGCCCCACGAAAAACATACACATCCGTGGGCTGCGTAATTGTAAAACTGTATGATTGAACGATGGCATCCATACCACTGCCCGCATTATTCCCGCCGTCCCCGCCACGACCACCGCGAATTTCTGCGAAATAACATCCCGCGGGCAAATTAACCATTTCACAGGAATTAATTGCATCCGCCTGATACACCAATGTTTTTGCACCAATGCTGTATACATCTGCGCCGTCTGAAACCTTTACGGCATTGGGACACGCCCCCAACATCGCATCAGCATAATAAACCACACCGAACGCATCCATAACTTTCAGTGACGGCGTTGTATTTTGCGCCATTTGAACAGGAATTTGAATATCACCAATATATATCGCGGGCATATTTAATTAAACCATATAAATACCTGACCTGCGGGTGGCATTCCAACGGGTTGACTGGTTGGCACGGTATTAAAACGAACATCGTTAACATCGGCCTTGGTTGACAGCGCATTATTAACAGCCCGCGCAGACGGATATTGATTATCAGTCACAGAATCCGATATTTCCAAAACCTTGTTATCAATATATTCCACCGCATCGGGCGATGGGATTTCCGGCTTATTACGAATAAAATCGCGAGCATTGCTGTCTGTTTGTGCCCAATCAGATTGCACATCCAACGCACTGACAATATCATTAACATAACCAGCACTGGCAATATCAGCACGCGCACCAGTGGCGCAAAATACGCAGCATACAAAAATCAAAACAACAAAACGCCACATACCCTGTTGTGAACTTCCCTTTCCACTGGTTTGAATAACAAAAAAACAAACGGACGTTTTATTTCGGCATATTTCATAACATAAAAACACGGAAAAATATTAGTTTTTTGACATAAAAAAGTCGTTAAAAAAACGTCCGTTTTTATTCGGCATATTTTTCAACCAGACTCGCAAATGTATTATAAAAATTTTGCAATTTTTACACAAGTAAAAAAGACACCATCAAACGATGGTGTCCATTATTAATCAGATTTTTTAATTCAATGGCGCGCCCCAATGCTGCTGAATTGTGCGTTCCGCATCCATTGGGCTGACCAAAACCTGTGGTGTCAGAATAACAACCAACACATCACGGGTGGCCGATGTTTCACGCGACCCAGACAACGCCATAAAGTCAGGGTCACCCAAACCATAACGTGTATCGTTGCTTTCCTGTTTTTCAAAACCGGAAACCACCAACATTTGGCCAGATTCCATAATAACCTCTTGCATGAAACTGCGTTCTTCAACCTCTGGCAATTGTAATGTAACCTCGCCAATTGTCTGTGTGGACATACGCAGTAATTCACGCACAGTCATTCTGAACAGCAACAATATTTTACCATTTTCCAATACATTCGGTAACAACTGCATTGAAAATCCTGTTTCCAAATCATCTTGGTCAACCGTGCTGGATTCAACAGTTGTAAAGTTACGCGATTCAAAACGTTTAATATATCCGGTTGTACGCGTGTTGTTTACTGGCGCGACACGGTTATTACGCGTTGTAACACCAACGTTTGTAACCAACGATACCTTGCCCTGCTTGGCCAAAGCCTGAATCAAGGCATCCGTTCCGGCCAACCCAGACAAAGAACCATTTTGAATCTGGTCCTGTGTATATGCGCCCTCTACGGTGCTGCTGCCCTCTTGATGGGTGGCACCGGTCATTGCCGACACGGCATTAGACAACACCGCAATGTTCATAGAACTGGCCTCGGTACTGGCCAAATTATTTTTCGGATTGGCCACAATATTCAATCCAGATGCCGAATTAATCGCCGCTGCCAAATTCAACCCAAATGCAGAATCATTGGATATTGATACCTGTAAAACCTTGACATCAATGGTTACCAATTGTGACAGACGTTTATTTTGTTTATCAATATAATCAGATACACGGGCCAATACTGATGGTGGCGCAGTAACAGTTATTGTACCCAAACTGCGTGAAACAGTAAAACTGGCATTATCCACATCACCAATAATTGTTTCCAGCGCATTTTCAATTTCATCCCATTCTTTTAATGTGGATTCCAAAGACACGGTGTTACCATCATCTGTTTCAACGGCCGTTTGATATGAAACATCCGTTCCCAACGCATATAAAGTGAATGTCTTTGTTTCTGTTTCATAAAACACAACCGCAGATTTATCATAATACCACAACAAATCTAAATCCGTTGCAATTTGGGACAATAACCCAGACAAACTGCCGGTATATGCAATATTAATTGTCTTTTTTAATTTTTCAGAATTAACCTGATTATCAATTTTAACCGGTATTCCCGTAATAGATGTAATGTTATTGGACAAAGATTGCAGCGTTACAGGTTCATTTAATAAAATAGTAATACCCGTATCAGTTTCATATTGTGATGGCAAATTATTGCGATGTTCCAACAACGTGGACGAAGCACCCAACCACACCCCTTCGGACATAGTGACAGTATCGCCACTGGCAACCTTGGCCGGTGGATTTTTAGACATTTCAAATGCATCATACGCATTAATAAAATCTTGGTCCACAGATGCAGCAACCTTGGCCGATTCCTTGGTGGCACATCCGGCAACCATCGCCCCCAAAATACCACACATAAATAAAAATTTTATCGGTTTGGTCATATTTATACTCTCCTCGGTCCGAATGGTGACTTACTCTTCTGTTGTAGAAATTACCAACACACGGTTTCCTTTATAAAACTTGGCATATGGAATTGGTGTTGCGCGCGCAAAATTACGCACCAATGCAGATGCCACATCAACAAAGCGTCCCTTGAATACGGCACTGGCCTCTATTGGATATTCGCGCGATGTTGCCCATACTAAATCCCAGCCCTCTTTATTGCACCAATCCTGTAATACCTCACGCAAAGTCTGACCATTGGCAACAACCCATGAACGCACTTGGTCAGTTAATGTAACTGGTGCTTCGGCATCTGCGGATACATCAACTGCAATTTCAGCATCCAGTGATGCAGCCTCTTCATTGGCGGCGGCGATTTCTTCCTCGCTCATACCAAATTTTGCCATAAATGCGGTATATCCATCACGATATTCATTGCAATCCTGACGACTGCTGCGCGACACGGCCAAAACAGAACCACCATCATCCTCTAGCATTTCGCGGGTCAGCAACGGCATTTCCGCCCCGCTTTTGCATGGGTCATCAAAACCGGCCGGCACCTGCATTCCATGCAGCATATTTGCCCCACCAGACCAGCCATTAAAATCACCATCAGACGCACCACCCAAATTAAAATTATTTTCAACAACCAAATCCGCACCTATTTTTGACACTATGCGAATATTGTCTTTGTTTTTATCCCCAGTGCACGCCCCATCATCACATGCAACCTGAACATCCGCATCAGACCCCGCAATCGGCCAAACAGGGATTTGTTCCTGCATGGATACATCTGTTTGAACAATCTCTTGCTGTTCGGTGACAACCGGTTCAGTGGAATAATACACCTCTGACGTGACAACCTGTGGCAGATTTTCAGCAGCAAAGCAATACCCCGCCGCGGTGGCAAACATTGCAACAATCAAAAACTTACGGAACATAAAAACTTCCTTTCCTGAATGTGTTATTATATTTATTACATATTATTATATCAACTTGACCGAATCTGTGCAAGGCCAAATAACACCACCCAACACAACAAAATTTTACGGCTTTCAAAGATAAAATCGCACGAATCGGTAAAAAATGCTATACTGAAATCCAAAACAGTACAGTATTAAAAAATCAGACAGGAACAACATATGCAAAACACTTTTATAATTATCGGAATTGCGGTTATTTTATTGGTTCAACTTGTTATATTGTATTTTATGTATTTGTCAAATTCACGCACACGTGAATTGGGGAAAACATTGACACATCAATATAATCTGATTGTAAAAATCCAATCAACATTAAAAAATAAATCCGCCACAAACGCAGTTGCTGAAAACGCCGAAATGATATACCAAGATTTATTACAAAACCTGATACCTGTTATGGCGGCAATTGATGTTATGCCACGAAATACGAATGAACACCCCCTGTGGCGCGCATTGGGCGGAATAATGGACGAATATGCAAAAAATCCATTTGCATTAGAAAAATTACGCCGCTGCATTAAACTAGATGCCGAAGTTGCCCGCAGTATTGATAACTATATGAACCGTGCAGACGCATTTTTAAATCATTTGACGACGACCGACCCAGATGGCATACTGGCTGCGACATTTACAGACGGTCTGCTGGGGCAATCATTAACATTCTTTGCACAGGCAAAACAATTGGCCGCCCAAACAAGCGAATAAATAATATTATATGCCTAAATTATCAGAAAATCTTATCAGGGATATTTCTGCCAAACGACACGAACCAGATTGGCTGTTACAATGGCGTATTGACGCATTTAATGCGTGGTGCAAAATGACTGAACCCCATTGGGCAGAAATAGATTATGCCCCCATAAATTATGATGATTTAAATTATTACAACGAATCAAAACCTGTTGATAATTCTGACCTGCGGGAAACCTATCAAAAAATGGGTCTGCCAGAAAATGAACAACGCGCATTATTGGGAATGGCAACCGACACCGTTATTGACAGCCGTTCTGTACACACATCATACACAGATGAATTAAACAAGCGCGGAATCATATTCCTGCCATTTTCTGATGCGGTTGTTAAATACCCTGATTTAGTAAAAAAATATTTGGGAACGGTTGTACCGGCCACGGATAATTTCTATGCGGCCCTGAACGCTGCAACATTTTCAGACGGCACATTCGTCTATGTTCCGCCAAACACCAAATGCCCCATTGATTTGGCCAGTTATTTCAGAATAGAAACCGCCAAAATCGGCCAATTTGAACGCACATTAATTATTGCAGACACTGGCGCAGAATTAAGTTATATGGAAGGATGCAGTGCCCCCCGCCGCCCAAATCACCAATTACACAGTGGGGTTGTTGAAATTATTGTACACGACAACGCAACTGTAAAATACGCCACTGTACAAAATTGGTATGCTGGCGATTATTCTGATAATAAACAGCGCGAATACAGTGGTGGAATACTAAATTTTGTAACAAAACGTGGAAAATGTTATAAAAACGCCCGCCTTGATTGGACTCAGGTAGAGATAGGTTCATCAATGACATGGAAATATCCATCAACCATATTGGTGGGTAACGGCGCGGCATCTGACTTTTATTCATTGGCAATAACCCGCGGTGGTCAACAGGCCGACACCGGCACAAAAATGATACACATTGGCGATAACACAATATCAAACATCGTATCATATGGCGTTGCACTGGATACATCACGCCAAACATTTCGCAGTCTGGTCAGTTTTTCTGGTCATAACTGCAAAAATGCTTCAAAATGCGACACAAAAATAATAGGCAACCGTGCAATTGCAAACACCCTGCCGACAATCGTACACAATAATGGCGATAACCTGCAAAGTCACGAGGCCACCACCGGCGCAATTGACGCCAACCAATTGCAATTTTTAATGCAGGCCGGCATTGCCAAAGACACCGCCATCGCATTAATAATAGGGGCCGCAGCCGCGCCAATTATATCACGCCTGCCAATGGAATTTTTGGTTGAATCCAAACAACTTATTCAAATGGCATTGTCAACAGATAAATAATGGAAAACAAAATGTTGGAAATACAAAACTTATCAGTATCAATGAACGGCAAACAATTACTGACAGACATAAATATGACCGTTCACCAAAATGCACGCCATTTATTATCAGGCCATAATGGTTCTGGCAAATCCACATTGGTACAAACAATTTCTGGCAATCCAGAATACACAATTGATTGCGGAAAAATCATATTTGACGGTCGCGATATTACAAACGAAAACACAACAACGCGTGCACTGTTGGGAATATTTCTGGGTGCACAAAATGTTCCTGAAATATCTGGATTAACGGTGTTAAGTTTTCTGAAACATTCCATGGCTGCACATAAATCATTTGAAACAGGCCACGATTTATCAATGGGCGAATTTCTGGAAAATTTGGAAAACGCCCGTACAAAATTGGACATTCCAAAAGATTGGCTGAACCGCAGCATTAATGTCGGCTTTTCTGGTGGTGAACGCAAACGTTTAATGTTACTGCGTTTGATTTTAACCAAACCAAAACTGGCCATTCTGGATGAACCAGATTCCGGTGCGGATGCATCTGTTCAACAACAAATTGTTGACACCATACATGAAATGCCCAACACAACATTTTTATTCATCAGTCATCAAAAAAATTTTACTGAACTGGTACAACCAACAGATATAACAACTTTGTCACATGGCAAAATTGTGATAAAATAAACACTATAAATTTTCATACAGGGGGAAAATATGGCACGTAAAACATCACAATCAATATTAAACTGGCTGTTGTGGCAACCATTAAAGTTTGCATTAATTTCATTAATACTGACAATGCTGTTCACGGTGATTTTGGCCACATTTAACAGTAATTATGGCCTGCCGATGACATTGGCCGTATTAATTGCCATGATTTGTGCAGCAATATTGACGTTATATAAACTGCCAAATAAAAATATGACCCAGCGCGGATTTGTGGCGTTAAATAATGTTCAAATGATAACTGCTGCAACAGCATTCATTATTTCCGCATATTTTATCGCAACATACCAAAATGAAATAACAACCAAATTGATAATTTTCAGCACATTAAAAAGCACCCTGTTCACAGGAATTATCATAATGGCTGGCCTGTTCTATATGTACCTGTGCGGGCTGTTTGTAACAAATTTATACGTAAAATATATACGTTGTCGCGAAATGGGAATCAGTCCTTGGAAAATAATATGCTCTATGCCATTTGGGTTTGGTTTGCTGTGGACGGGCGGATACTTAATCGCAGATGATAAAAAATCAGATTCATCCGTTGTAATACGTACAAAATGGTATTCTAAATTTACCAACTGGATTGTTTCCAGCCCTGCATACACCACATTACTGTTTTGCATAATAACAATATATTCAGGATTCTTTTATGGATTTAAATCAGTAACTTTAACCTTAATATTGGCAATTATATCCGCACTGTGGTTTCGTATGGCGGGCCGCGCAAAATTCAACCAACAGAAAAACGGTATATTTGCATACTTTGCAATTGTGATAAACATCGCCATTATTATCACATTGTCAATATGGTACAGTAACACAATTGCCAACATTGGAAATATCGCTGTTAACATCAGTGATATTGCACCAACATCAATATAGAAAAAACGCTGTATATGCATTAAATCAAAGCACAGGAGGTTTTTATGAACGGCATAATTTTATTCGTTGCATTAATTTTATTTCTGTGGTTGGGACGTTCAATTTTAATTCCCCTGTTGGTTGCAACGTTTTTATGGTATTTGATTAATGCCACCGCGACATACGTGCGAAAACTGTTTCCATTTAATTCCGATAATGCACGCGCAACGCGTCCAATTGTTGCCCGCACATTTGATTGGACATCAAACATATTGGCGGTTTTGGCAATGTGCGGATTAATGTATTTCTTTGCGACACAAATTCAACCCATGTTCCGTGAATTGTTGATTGCCCTGCCGGAATTACAACATAAATTTGTGCAATTTGGAAATTATCTGTCCCAATCCGTTGGCCTGCACTTTGATGCCAGTATGATACCAAACATTGCAAACATCGCGGCAGGAATCGGCGCATCAGTGGCAGGACTGGTTACTTCAACTGGTATGATTTTAATATATATGATATTTATGTTTGTTGAACAAAGTACATTTAATAAAAAATTTTCAGCATTGATTCCAAATAAAAAAGAATATAAAAAAGCCCGCTATATCGTGGACAGCATTGACGACAATATGAAGAAATACCTGTTTATGAAAACATTATTATCTGGCATTACAGGCGTATTGTCATATTTCTGGCTGCAAATGATTGGCGTGGAATTTGCTGGCATCTGGGCATTTATCGTATTCATCACCAGTTACATTCCGACAATTGGCGCGATTATTGCATGCGCACTGCCGATATTGTATTCATTGGTAACCGCCCCATCATTACAGCAACCCTTATTAACCGCGGCTGGATTAATCGCATTACAAATTATATTTGGCAACATATTGGAACCAAAATTAACAGGAAAAACATTAAACCTGTCAACATTGGCAATATTAATAAACTTGGTATTCTGGGGAATGATTTGGGGTGTTGCAGGAATGTTCTTCAGTGTTCCATTATTGGTTGCAATATTTATCATTACCGCACAATTTGATTCCACACGCTGGATTGCAGTACTGCTGTCTGCGGACGGAAAAATTCCAGACAAAAGTGACGAATAAACCAACAATCAAACGCATATAAAAAACGGTGCTGGATGCACCGTTTCTGCGTTTTTTTATTTATTTCAATCGCCGAATTACCGCAATTGCATTTTCCAAAATAACACGCGCAGATTCAGAATCTAATTCACGTTTTATATCAGAAACACGTACACGTCCCATTTCATCTTGGGCCGCATGACTGGTTAATGTTTCGTCAATAAAAGCAATCGGTAAATCGGTGTATGTGCACAATTCCGTGGCACACGCACGGACAGACATCGCGGTTTCAGACTCACACCCATCCAAATGACACGGCAATCCAAACACAATTCCAACCACCTGTTCAGCAATCGCCACATCTGCAATTTGTCGTGCAATGGACGCCCCACCCCGACGTGCCAAAATTACGGGACGCGGGAACACAAATTCGCGCGACGCGTCTGATACCGCCACCCCCGTGCGACGCGCACCCCAATCAATTCCAATTATACGCCCAACGCGCGGAAAATCGTTGAAATTCGGCAAAATCATTGTATAATTTCCCTTGTTAAATTTTTATATAAACAGAATAGGATACGATATGGCATTTAGCAAGCAGCAATTAAAAAAATTTGCCGACTTAATACGAATTGATATTTCTGATGAAAAACTGGAACAAATGAATATTGATTCGGTAATTGATTGGTTGGATAAATTACAACAAATAGATACCACCGGTGTTACCCCAATGTTAAATCCTGCGGAACACAAATTACCCCGCCGTGCGGATGTGGTAACCGACGGAAATATACGCGATGCGGTTTTGGCCAATGACCCCGACACCGCCGGTGTATCACGTGGTTATTTCGCAGTACCAAAAGTTATGGACGAATAAACATTAAAAAATTTTGGATGTACACAATGATTGATTTTACAATAAGCACAGCATTGGAAAAATTAAAATCGCGCGAAATCAGTGCAACAGAACTGACACGCGCCCATTTGGAACGTATTGAAAAATATGGTGCGGATTTAAATTGCTATATCACAATAACCCCCGAACGCGCATTATCAGACGCGGCGGCGGCCGACGCACGGTATGCCGCGGGCACGTCCCTGCCATTGGACGGTATTCCAATCGCGATGAAGGATTTATTTGCAACGCGAAACATCCGTACAACAGCGGCATCACATATGCTGGAAAATTTTGTACCACAATATGAATCCACTGTTTCACAAAAATTTATTGATGCCGGCACAGTTTTATTGGGCAAGGCAAATCTGGACGAATTTGCAATGGGTACTTTCAGCAAAACCAGTTACTTTGGTGCCCCAATAAACCCATGGCAAATGGAACGCAAATTAACAGCCGGCGGTTCATCCGGTGGCACAACCAGTGCGGTTGCATCTGGTCTGGCCATGGGCGGCACGGGTACAGACACGGGTGGTTCTATTCGTTTTCCATCTGCAATTACGGGATTGGTTGGTATGAAGCCAACATATGGCCTGTGCAGCCGTTGGGGATGCGTTGCATTTGCATCCAGTCTGGATACCCCCGGACCAATTGCCAGAACGGTTGATGACGCGGCCTTATTATTAAGTGCAATGGCCGGCCATGATATCAAGGATTCAACCAGTGCAGATGCCGGATTTCATGCACATACACCGCTGTCCCCAATTTTGGGCGACGGTAAAAAATTACGCGTCGGCGTAATCAAGGAATTTGCAAATGTTGAAATATCACCTGATATGAAACGCCTGTTTGACGCACGTATCGCAGACCTGAAATCAATTGGCGCAGAAATAATTGATGTATCCATACCAAACATTTTGGACGCATTGGCTGCATATTATATCATCGCACCGGCCGAGGCTTCATCCAACTTGGCACGTTATGACGGTATGCGTTATGGTCTGCGCGTGAAAGGCACTGATTTAATAGATACGTATAAGAAAACACGTGCTGCAGGATTTGGAACCGAAGTTCAACGCCGTATGATTGTTGGCACGGCGGTACTGTCCAGCGAATCGTATGAAGTATACTTTATGCAGGCTGCCCGCGTACGCCGTATGATTGCAGACAGTTTTAACGCGGCATTTGAACAGTGTGATTTAATACTGTGCCCATCCAGTGCCGGCACTGCAATGCCATTGGATTCAGATTTATCACCATTGGAATACTATGCATTGGATTTATTCACTGTTGCGATGAATCTGGCGGGCATTCCCGCATGCAGTGTCCCAGCGGGGTTGGCCGCAAACGGATTACCATTGGGCATTCAGGTTGTCGGACGCAGATTTGATGATATGCGCGTATTGCAATTGGCGCGACACATAGAGCAATTCGCCGCCGTTGACAATCGTCCAACAAAAATAATGGGGAAATAAAAAATGGTGGCTAGAAGTGGAATCGAACCACTGACACAGGGATTTTCAGTCCCTTGCTCTACCAACTGAGCTATCTAGCCAACGTGAAACGAATAATAAAGTATCAAAAGACAAAAAGCAAGGAAAAATAAAAATGTTTACGATAAAGGGCAAAACAACAGATTGGGAACTGGTTATCGGACTGGAAACACACATAGAAGTTCTGTCCAACAGCAAACTGTTCAGTGGCGCGTCTGCTGACTATAATCCGACCATTGCCCCAAATACACAGGTTTCAATGGTTGATGTCGCCATGCCGGGGATGTTGCCGGTATTAAACGAATATTGCGTTGAACAGGCAATTAAAATGGGACTGGGGCTGAATGCGGAAATATCCCGTCACAGTAAATTTGCCCGTAAACAGTATTTTTACCCTGACCTGCCCCAAGGATATCAGATTTCCCAACCGGCCGAAGAACCACCAGTTGTTGGCCGTGGCTGGGTGGAAATTATGGGCGACGATGGTAATCCGAAAAAGATTTTGATTGAACGTGCCCATTTGGAACAGGATGCCGGAAAATTAAAACACGATGTGCATCCAACCAAGTCTTTTGCAGACTATAACCGCACAGGCGTTGCCCTGTTGGAAATAGTAACATTTTTGGATACAAAAAATCCTGAAAACAATTCATACATATCTTCCCCTGACGAGGCCGAACGTTACCTGCGCGAAATTCGCGAAATTGCACGTGCACTGGGCGTGTCCAAGGCCAACATGGAAGAAGGCTCTATGCGTGCGGACGTTAATGTATCTGTGCGCCCCGTTGGCAGCAAAGAATTTCGCACACGCACAGAAACAAAAAATATGGTATCTTTTAAATTTATAAAATCCGCAATTGAATACGAAGCCCGCCGTCAAATAGAAATATACGAAAACGGTGGCACAGTATCACAGGATACAATGCGCTATTCCCAATCCGACGGCACAACATCCGTCATGCGCAGCAAAGAAGATGCATTGGATTACCGCTATTTTCCAGACCCAGATTTATTACCATTGGAAATTTCCGACGATATGATTGAACGTATACGTGCCACTATGCCGGAATTGCCGGCGGCGACACGTGCGCGCTATGTGCATGATTTCGGGCTGTCTGAATATGATGCGGCACGTCTGACCGAAACAACAGACATATCAAAATGGTTTGATACGGCGGTTGGCAACAACCCCAAACGCGCGAAATCAGTTGCCAATTGGATGATATCTGAACTGTTTGCGCACCCTGAAAATTGGGATGTAAAAAACGCTGTGGATACATCTGGATGCGGCACAGCGCGGATTATCACACCGTCTGATTTGGCCGAATTGGTTGATATGATTGCTGCAAATGAAATCAACGGTAAACAGGCCAAAGAAATATTTATCAAAATGCTGGATGGCGAAACGGGCACCCCGCGCGCAATTGCCGAAAAATTCGGTATGCAACAAATTACGGATACCACCGCCATAGAATCAGTTGTTGATGAAATTATCGCACAAAATGCACCACAGGTTGAACAATATAAATCCGGCAAAACAGGACTGTTGGGATTCTTTGTTGGCGCAGTAATGCGTGCAACCGGTGGCAAGGCCAACCCATCCGTTGTAAACGAAATATTACGTAACAAATTGGCATAACCCAAGGGGACAAATATGAAAATAATCACAATCATAGAAGATGATAAAATCACAGGCGTAAAATATGGCGTCACAGAAGTTCCAGACCCAACCCCTATGAACAGATATTCACGTGCATATCAACAGGTGCAAAAAGTACAAAAAACATATGAAAAACGCATACGTGAAAACAAACAAAAAAACAAATAAAATCAAATGAAGCAGTTTTATATACACACTTTTGGTTGCCAAATGAACGTATACGACGGCCAGCGTATCGCCGCACTGTTACAGTCCCGCGGAATGACACAAACCGACAATATACCTGACGCTGACATAATCATATTAAACACCTGTGCCGTACGGGCCAAGGCGACCGACAAAGTATTCAGTGCATTGGGTCGCATTCGCACAGAAAAAAAGCCCGACGCCCTGATGGGGATTGTCGGATGTGTCGCCCGCGAGGCCGGCGCAGACGCGTTCCGTCGCGTACCTGATTTAAATTTTGTTTTGGGCCCACAAAGTTATCATAAACTGCCTGAAATTCTGGAAAATCCAGATACACGTTTATTAAACATTGATTTGGGCGGACTGGAAAAATTTGACGAAATGCCGCAAATAACCACATCCCCCACACTGGCATACATCCCAATCCAAGAGGGCTGTAACCATTGTTGTACATATTGCATAGTACCATACACACGTGGCCGCGAAATATCCCGTCCATTTGATGACGTTATGCGCGACGTTATACATGCCGCCAACACTGGCGCAGTTGAAATATGTTTTCTGGGGCAAAACGTCAACGGTTATAAATACACGTCCCCCGATGGTCATATATATCGTCTGTCCGATTTAATTCGCGCCACCGCGACACAGGATGCCATAAAACGTATTCGCTTTACATCCAGTTACCCAACAGAAATGACCGACGATTTAATAGATATGTTCAGAACAGAACCTAAACTATTACCGTTTTTGAATATGCCTATACAAAGCGGTTCGCCCAATGTATTGACAAGAATGAACCGTTCATATACCTTGAATCTATATATAGATATAGTTGACAAATTAAAGCGTGCCAGACCAGATATTCAAATATCCAGTGATTTTATTGTCGGTTTTCCGGATGAAACCGATTCGGATTTTGAACAAACAATGGATATTGCAAAACGCATCAGATACATTAATTCATATTCATTCAAATATTCACCGCGCCCACATACTGCGGCAGCATTAATGCCCAATCAAATTCCTGAAAAAATAAAATCGCAACGCCTGTATAAATTGGATGCATTATTAAATGAAATCCAACGCGAATTTAACGAATCATGTATCGGCAAAAATTTAACCTGTCTGTACGAGGGCCCCGATAAAACCGGCAAACACGCCGTATATCGCACACCATATATGCAACAATGTATTGTTGATACAAATGGCAAAGACGCCCCACAAATGGCAGAAATAAAAATTACCGCTGCGAACAAGGCATCATTACGCGGGGAATTATTAACTGATAAAAATTAAAAATTGATGCTGACACCCAATTCAAATTTGCATCCAACGCCAAAATTTTCATCATAAATAATTCCCGCCGCCAACGTGCCGCCCACATAATCGTCCACAGAAATCATATTCATCTGAATCAGTGCATCCACCGCGCCATTTACATCCGCAAATAAACGCAGGCCGTAATCATATTTAATATCATATCCCACATTGTTAAATACAATATCCGTACCAATACCTGAAATAAAATCCGAATCGTCAAAATTCAACACAGACGCATAATCAAACCCTGCCCGCACAAATGGCGCAATTGAAAAATTATTTTTATCATATAATTCAAATCCTATATCTGCAATTCCATACGCCGTAATACCATGCGGATTTGATATATTTGTTTTTCCATCAAAAACGATTATATCATCAAAGGACGCGAACGTAACCCCACCAATAATACGCGCAATCAGACAATCATAAAAATACGCTGCATGCACATTTCCGCCGTACAGCGCGAATTTATATTTATCAAAATCATTTTCAAAATCTGCATATGCAGTATACAAATTCAACCCGACGTTAAAATTATCTGAAATATTTTTCACCCCACCAACAGATATTCCACCAATATACACACCATCAGAAAACATAAACGTTGGCCTTAATGATACACCATCCAACACACGTACATTTAAATTATTTTGTAATTCAAACCTGTTAAACATCCGCACAGAATCCATTAATCTGATTGGATGCAGCCGTCCAGATTGTGAAATAATTTTATTTACTTCGGATGCACTGTCGGCCTTTTCCAGTGCCTGCAATAAATCATCCTGTTCATCCGAATCTTTTACAGTATCCAAAAAGTCGCCCAATTCATCGTCAAACACTTTGTCATAATCTGTTTCGCGCTCAACATCAACAAATAATGAATTATCCCTTATGTACGCGGAAACCCTGTATAAAGGATTTTTATCAATATTAATTCTGACCGTTCCATCATCATAAATATTAGACAGCACCGCACTGTGTGAAAAACTTAACGAATCATCAATATATAACGTTATATTGCCACTTAATTCCGTATACGGCATTAACACATCAGATGCCACAGTATCAATCAAAATACTGGAATCACGTATTGTTAATTTATTTGCCCCAGTGGCAATCCCCTGTATTCCACTCAACGATAATCTGTCTGCATTGTACAACAGCACATCATAATTACCATTTATACCAACCGGCACCAAATCATCACTGGACGTAATAACATGTATCAACCACGCTGTATCAGGCAAATATCCCCAACTATATCACCTGAATTGCGTATATAAACATCGCACCCATCACATATATTAAAGTTCCCACTTATCGTGCCATTATTTACCAGTATTACAGAATTTAGAATATTAACAGTGTCAACATCAATACTGACAGTATCCGAAACAATGGTATTTGTTTCTATATTCCATTCACTGCCAATATTGCCATTGGTGACATAATCAAAGTCCTGTGCCACGGCATTAAAAGTAACGGCAACAGATGCGATTGTGTTCAAAAGAAAAGCCCATCTCATCTCCATACATGGAATTATAGCACATAAGAAAAAAATCTTAAAGAAATTATAACAACAAAAATAACCCCGAAAATTATTCGGGGTTATAAACACACATTCATACACCGGACAACTTATAACATCATACCTTTTTCCAACGTTCCCCACGCGGCTTTATACCCGCCATCACGTTCCAAATAAATCTTGGCATTATTCAATTGTTCCGCAGTCAAACCACGAATAATGAAAGATTCTTTCAGTCGGCCCGCTGTCTGTACACTTAATGTTGGTAAATTCACAGACATTGGCGTTTTGTCACAGCACATACTGTCGTTATTGCAGCTGCCGCACTGGTGGATACGAATCGTATAAACCTTGCCCGGACGCAAATCTTTCAAATCCACTTCCATTTTCAATCCAGCATCTGTTTCAAAGAATTTGATATACCCCATTCTGGATTCGCCACCACGGCTGCTGTGGGTATACATTTTTGCATGAACATGACTTACATCTGCTTCTTCATAAGTTTGATAAAATACAACAGTTTCTGTTGATTGCGTCGCCGGTTGCGGTTGTGGTTTCATTTTTTTCTGGCCACATCCTGTACATCCAGACAACAATACTATTACACCCAAAATGGATGACAATGTTAACATTTTTTTGATTAAGTTTTTCATAAAGGTCTCCTTTTTTCCTTATGGTTACAAAATACATTGTATAACATTTTTTTACATTTTTCGTCAGGTTTGAATCCCTAGGAATCCCAACAAACAATGCACACAGCGCGTTTTTTATGTCATATAAAACGAATCGGCAAACAGACATAAAAAACGTCGCCGACAAACACCGGCGACGTTGCACACATCAACAAATTAAAACATAAATCTGATACCAATATCACCGCCAAAATTATGCAGACCAGAATTAATATCAACATAATTATATCGTGCAGCAATATCAACAGCGAATCGTTCCATATCAAACGTTACGCCCAACGTACCCATTGCAGCAAAGCGTGTTTTGCTTTCGCTGTGATGGCCAACTTCTGGGACAGAACGTTTAACATCCGTAAACGCGACACCAGCACCCAAACCAAAGAATGGACGAACAATGCGATAATTACCAAATTCCCAGTATGAATTCCATAACAGGGTCTGCATTTTGGTTTCAACATCTACATCCCCCACTGTTCCAAAATTTGCACTGTCTTTGGCTTTGCTGAATATAGACCATTCAATTTCAGAACGGAACGTATCACATACTTCTAAACCCAAAGCGGCATGCCCTTGGAAAACCATATCACCAATGCCCTCTTTGTGGTCATTATAACTGTAATTCAGATTGCTGTAACTGGCACCGCCATGCAAACCGATATAAGGGTCCAACCCAAACAATTGCCATGAACTGGCATTCGGGTTACGCCCAGCAGCAAATGCAGGACACGCAATCAGCACAGCCAGTGTTGATATCATAATTTTTTTCATTTTCTCTCTCCTTTTGTAGATTTGTTAAATAAAACAAGTTTTTCATGTCAACACTGTAATTGTACCAAAGCAAAACAAAAGTTTATACAGGTATGGATACCTATTGCATACACCAATAAAAAACGATTCGTTTTTTCAAAAAAGTCATAAATAATAAATACCCTTGCATTTAACGAAAAAAGGACTATAATCGCCTAGGTTAATAACAGACCCATGGGTGCGTAGCTCAGTTGGTAGAGCAACTGACTCTTAATCAGTGGGTCCAGGGTTCGAGTCCCTGCGCGCCCACCACAAAATTTCGTTAACGAACGCAGTGAGTTTAAGAAATTTTAGTGCCACACGAAGCCTTGCGCGAAGTGTGGCTTTTTCTTTACCGCCCCACGGCAAAGATTTTCACACGCCCCGCTGGGTGTGGATTTTATTTTCAAAAAACGCCGTATATGCATAAATTCCTGCACATACGACGATTTTATATACACCAAAAACGAATCGTTATTTCAAATAAGATGATGGGTTATACGCCTTGGTTCCTTTGCGGATTTCAAAATGTAATTGCGGTTCATCAACCTTGCCTGTTTCACCAACAGTGCCTATTTTCTGTCCAACTGAAACCTTGGTTCCACGACGCACATCCATGGAATCCAGATGGGCATACACTGTCATCCATCCACCAGAATGCTGAATAATTATTAAATTCCCCATACCTTTAACTTCATTACCAGCATATGCAACAACACCATTTTCTGCGGCCTTTACCGCTGTTCCACGTGCCGCAGCGATATTAATACCGTCATTAAACAGCCCATTTGACTTTGCACCATAACTGGACAAAGTTTTTCCCCGAACCGGCCACGAGAATTTAGACGACGAACGTGCACTGATGGTTGGCAGTTTCTTGGTCGGGTCAGATGATATTTTTTGTTTTGGTTGCGCTGTCCCTGTTGTGCTGGCCGTGCCTGTTGTCACCGCATTTGTTGATGTAACATCCGCCATACGCACCGGTGCAGCACTTAAATTTGGTACTTTTAATTTTTGCCCAACCGACAGCGTAAACGGCGCAGACAAATTATTCATAACCGCCAAATCATTGACCGGCACAGAATATTTACGTGACAACGAATACAACGTATCACCCGCCGCAACGGTTATTTCCTGTAATTCCACACGCGTTGTTGTATTTGGTGTGGTTGCCTGTGCAACAACTTTCTTTGGCACAGGTATTGCCTGAACGGCAGTGGCTTCGGTTTCAACGGGAACTTTTAATTTTTGTCCGACCGACAGCGTATACGGTGCGACCAAATTATTTTCATTTATTAATTCATCAACCGTTGTGCCATACATTTGCGCCAATGAAAACAAAGTGTCCCCCGCCGCAACGGTTATTTCAGACGTCGTCTGAACAGTTTTAACCCCGCCATACATTGGCACATGCAAATAATCATCCCCCACGCTGGCATCTGCAACCGTTGTTTTGGTAACGATAATGGGTGCGCCGGTATCAGCGTCCACAACCGTGCTGGTTGGCACATCCCCATACAGTGCGACATTGGTCACCGCTGTTGGTGGAACGATATAATCATTCACACTGGCATATTCAACATAATCAGAATTTTCCACCGAACCATATAATGTTGGTGCCGCATACACACCATAGTCAGTTGATGCCGCATTATAAATTTCAGGCTGGGTTTCAGGGTCGGCCAACAACGCCGGATAACGTGATGAAATAAATTCGCCAACCGTATCAGGCAACGCCAAAATTTTTGGCTGTAAATCACATGCCGCTATTAACAATGCACCCACAGTCCCTAAAAAATATAAACCGAAATTTTTCACACACCAATTATATCACAAAAAAGAAAATAAATCTTATCTATTTTCATCATTGCGCATAAACAACAAACTTATTTCAAACAACGCCCACATTGGCAACGCCAAAACAATTTGCGAAACAACATCAGGTGGCGTCAACACCGCGGCCGCAACAACAATTAAAACAATCGCATACCGCCGCATTTTAACCGCCCGCTGCTTTGACAATATTCCAACCCTGTTTAATAACACCAACACCAGTGGTAATTGAAACGCAATTCCAAATACTTTCAGCATACCTATTGAAAAAGATAAATAATCCTTGGCCGCTGGCAACACAACGGATGGTACAGGTGCCGATTGGTTTAATTCTATAAAGAAGCCAAACACAAACGGAAATAAAATATAAAAAGCAAACGCCGCCCCCGCCAAAAACAGCAATGGTGACGTAATCAGGATTGGCCATATAACACTGCGTTCTTTTTTATGCAACCCCGGCGCAATGTATGCCCAAATCTGCAACAATGCGAACGGCGTTGATATAAACAAAGAAAACAAAACAGACAGCGAAATCCGAATCATTAACCCATCCGCCAACCCTGTATATAATAACTCGCCATCGGGCCAAACATTTAATAATGGCGCGGTTAATAATTCCTGTAACACTGGCGACAAATACCAACCAGCAATTAATGCGACACAAAAAACACCCAATACCCATAATATTCGGCGACGCAGTTCTGCAAAATGCTGGCCCAATGTCATACGTGTCATTTTTTACCCCCACGCTTTTTTGGCGCACCAACAGATTTTTTCGTAACGATATGCCCCGCTGTTGTTTTACCAGATTTCTTTTTTACCGCTTTTAATGGTTCGGAAATTCCATCCAACATATCTGCCGTTGTTGTGCGAATCAAATCATCAATCGGCTTTTCTAAATCAATTTGATGTTTAATTTGTTCGGACGCATCAGTTATTTTCCAAATCAGTTTACGAATAAAAGTAACCACATTTGCCAAAAAACGTGCAACATCAGGCCACATCCGTGCTGGTATAACCAACACCCCAACAATTAATATTACTAAAAATTCAGCCCAACTAATTCCAAACATTTTTAATCGTAAAAGTCATCCCCACCGCTGGTGCTTACCGTTCTGTGACGTTGAATTTGGAAATAATCTGATGGGAAATCAGTTTTAGTTTTCAAATCATAAAAAGCCACATCTGTTTTTGCCCCAGTTGCATCAACAACCGTCCATGCATTTAATTTAACCGGACTTTTATCAAATATTACCGTCATATTACCAATGCCCTCTTGGCCACGCAGATTCATTTTCAAAGAAAACTTGTCATCCATATCGGCCGTTTCAATAACATTAATATCGGCATTTCTTAAATCAATATTTTCACGAATTAAAATACCGGCCGGCGTACTGGTCAATGGCACAGTTGTAATTTGGTCCAATGATTTATCAAAAAAATATAAATCCCGTCCATCAGCAATTAATTGCACCGGCATATTGTCATAATCCAACCGCACACGCCCCGGTCGCAACATTGAAAAAGTCCCCTGCTCTTGCCGACCATTGGCTGTTTGAACAAACGTGCCCGCCAATCCAGTGATGGAATTTAAATAATTTTCTGCCACACCAACCGCGCTGGTATCAACATCGGCCACCGCCACCCCGCACATAAAAACCCCAGCAATTGCACACCAGATTTTTTTCATTTCACCCCCCTGAATATTTCCAAAATACGATTACGCACATTTTCCAATGTATCCTGAACCACCGCACCGGCCGCATTTAAATGTCCACCGCCACCCAAAGATTGTGCGATTTCATTCACAGGATGTGTTTTACTGCGCAACGATACACCAGTCTGATTTTCTTTCTGTCTTTTCAGCAAAACAATGTATTCAACACCCTTGATTTGTCCCAATAACGATAAAACTATTTCGCCACGCCCGTCTAAATTTTTATAATCTTTTGCATCAATGGTTGCCAACGCCAAACGTCCACGATAAAAAAATTCACAGCGCGACGCCACAGATGCCTCGGTCAAGACGGTCTTGCGCGGCTTATTATTCAACAGATTTGAAACATGTTCTATTTTAACACCTTCGTCCACCAATTGTGCCATTATGCGCAGCACGTCCCCACGACGTGCATATTTAAAAGAGCCCGTATCTGTTAAAACAGACACAGTAATCAAATCATTCACATCTGAATTTCGTTTCCACTTTAATTGCGCGGCAATATCAAATAAAATTTCACCAACCGCGGCGGCATCGGTATTATTCAGACACAAATCACCAACAATATCATCATTTTTATGATGGTCTATTTCTATCACATATTTTGCAGATTCCACCGCTGGCATGGCCGCACCAATATGTGTTTTATTTCCATAATCCAACACAAAAACCAAATCAAAAGGCTTGGATAAATTTACGCGCCCGCAAAAATGCATTTTTTCACGCAACGGCACATTATCCAACATATCGGGCACATTACCATCATACACACACAGCGCATCTTTGTTAAAATTCAGTTTTATTAATTCCCCCAACGCCAACACAGAACACATTGAATCCCCATCTGGATTTTTATGTCCCGTAATCAGTATTGATTTTGCACCACGAATTTTTTCAACCAAAATTTTTAATGCATCTGTATCCATTTTACACCGCTATATCTTCCAGAAAGAATTGCGCACTGACGTGCCCATTGTATTCGTTTTCTTTTAATTTACCCAACATCATTATTTTAGTGTTTGCATTGGCATCGTCCAGCAAAAAATCACCAACCGGTGTTCCGACCATATTAAACCCAACAAAGGCCAATTGCGTACCATTACTGGTAACAACACTGCCCCGCAAATGATTTCCATGCCCCATTGTTGTCGCATATCGTAACATTGCGCCATCCAAAATCAACGTTGGTTCAGGATTTCCCTGACCAAATGGCTCCAAGGCATTTAATTTATTCACCAATTTCAAAGTCGCCCCACCGGCATCAATTTCTGCATCTGCAACAATTTCACGATGCGGCATTTGCCCATTTAATTGCGTACGTACCGCCTGTTCCAGAAAGTCACAAAAACGTTGTTCATTTTCCGCACTTAACGAAAAGCCGGCCGCCGCCGCATGACCACCACCCTCGGACACAATACCGCACGCCAACGCATCATGAATTATCCGTCCCAAATCCACCCCTGATATTGAACGCCCAGAACCATTAATAACCCCATCGCAACGCGTTGCAACACATGATGGTAAATTATATTTATCTTTCAGACGACCGGCAATTATTCCCATAACGCCGCCATGCCAGTTATCACCACACACAAATAAACTGCATCGCCCAGACTCACAGCACCGTTGTGCTATTTCATCTGCATCCAGCATAATCGCATTTTGAATATCAATTCTGTCCTGATTCATTTGATGCAGTTTTTGCGCCAAATCATTTGCAATTAACGGATTATCAGTCAATAACAATTCCAACGCCGGTGCCGCAGAATCCAAACGTCCGGCTGCATTTAATCGTGGACCCAATGCAAAACCAGCCGCATATACAGATGGCTTTTTAATTCCAGCCACATCCATTAATGTCCGCAACCCCAAATTATTCCGCAGTCCCAAAACCTTTAATCCAGTTGCAACAAAGGCACGATTTAGTCCAACCAACGGCATGGTGTCACAAATTGTTCCCAACGCAACCAAATCCAAATAATTCATCGGATTCGTTTCCGCCACCCTGTGCGCCAAATCATTTGGTAAGTTTCTGCTTTTTAATTCGCGCCGCACCGCAACCAAGGTTAAAAAAGCAACCCCAACACCCGCCAAATAAATCAATCCAGATGTATCATCATCACGCTTTGGATTTACAACTGCATCTGCATTTGGCAATACACTGTCCGGCGAATGATGGTCAGTAACAACAATCCGCAACCCCAATGATTTTGCATGCGCAACTTCATCCACACCACTGATGCCACAATCAACCGTAATTATCAGTTTTGCGCCAGCCGCTGCGATATCATCTATGGCCGCAACATTCAGACCATACCCTTCGCCCTCACGCGTGGGTAAATGCCACATTACATCCGCGCCCAGCGCACGCAAATATTTTACCAATATCGCAGTTGACGTAATTCCATCCACATCATAGTCACCATAAATTGCGATTTTTTCATTGTTTATAATACTGTCCGCAATTATTGATGCGGCATTATCCATATCACACAACACAGATGGGTTTGGCATATATTCCTTGATACTGGGGTTCAAGAATTTTTCCATTGCCGCCATATCTGTAATACCGCGACTGATTAAAATTTTCTGTAATAAATTATCAACCGAACTGGGACAATCGTCTTCGCCCGAATACGTCGCCACCATCCATACTTGTCCAAGTATGGATTTATCTACTACTTTTCTCACACTATGCTCTTTTATTTATTATCAGAATAATTATAATCAAAATTTATTCAAATAGCAACGGCAGTATACTGTCTAAAATTTTTCCCGTTGTCGGCACGGCATTCCACGCGGCAGTTCGCAAACCAAAAGATTCCTCTGTCCCCTTGGGTTCATCCAAAATAACCAGTATTGTGTATTGCGGTGCCGCCACCGGAAAGATTCCTGCAAATGCGGTTAAATTCTTTTTATGATTAACACGACCATTTTCATATTTTTCAGCAGTTGCTGTTTTCCCACCTATTTGAATACCTGCGACACGCGCCTGTTTACCACTGGTTTGTTCTGCGATATTAAACATAATTTGACGCAGACGCGATGAAATATCTTCACTTAACACACGTTCACCACGTATTGGCCCAACGCCACGCTTTAATAATGTTGGATAAATATAAATTCCACCATTTGTCATGGCATTCACAGCCAACAACAAATGCATTGGCGTAACAGAAATACCATGACCAAAAGACATTGTTGCCCTTTCAACCGGCCCCCACTTTTGTGGCATCAACGGACGTTCAGTCGTACCAAATTCCAATTCCAGCGGTTCATCAAAATGCAGCCGTTTGAAAAATTCCTGCTGTGTGCCATCCGGTAAATCCAGCGCAATTTGCGCACTGCCCGCATTACAGGAATACAGCATAATTTCTTCTACTGTTAATTCAGGCCGTGGTGGTTTAAAACTGCGTACATCGCCTATTCTGGCGGCGACACGACCAAATTTATCCTTGATGGGGAAAGCCTCGGCAATATAGTATTCTTTATCAATACCGTTTTCCATCGCCATTGCCGTATTAAATATTTTAAATATAGAACCCATTTCATATACACCACGTAGCGGCTTAAACAAACGATTCGCCGCAGGGTCCAAATTAATATTTTCGGGGTCATAATCCGGCAACGACACCATGGCAATCATTTCCCCTGTACGCGCATTCATCAACATTCCCATTGCGGCCTTGGCCTGATAATGTTGCATCGCCATGGATAATTGTTCATAAAATATAGATTGAATACGCGCATCCAGTGACAATTGCAATGGGTCTGTATTTTCACGCAAATAATCGTCATAAATACGTTCTGCGCCCTCCAGTCCATAACCATCACGCCCAACAAATCCAACAACATGTGAAAACAGCCTGCGTTTTGGATAGCGACGTTTTTGTTCAGCCTCTATTTCCAGACCTGTCAATTTGGCATTTTCCACAACATCACGTTGCGCATCAGAGGCATATTTTTTTATATACATAAATTTACGGCCAGAATTTACCAAATCCAACGCCTGTGCCAGTGTATATTCATATGGTAAAATTTGATGAATAATTTGCGCCACGGCATCCCTGTCCTTGACCGACGGTGTGCGCAATATTATATGCCCAGACATAATATTTTTAGCCAAAATATCACCATTACGGTCAATTATATCCGCACGCTGGGCGGTCCATGCACCATCAGCACCGGCCCGTCTGGCACGGTCTGTGCCCTCCAGTCCCAATTGCAACGTCCGCACAGCAAACACAGCAAACGCAATCATAAACAGATAATACAGCACACGCATACGCCGACGGCCACTTCTGTTGCCGGACGCACTTAAAAATCCATGTTTAAAAATATCCTTGCCTATTTCAAACATAATTTATTGTTGCGGTTCATCTTTTCTGTCTGCCAGTTCATAAACAGACACATTTTTATGAAAACTGATAACTTCTGTTTTTGGATAAACACTGGTAACCAAGTTACGCAAAATTTCAGGTCTGACAAACGAAGCAAAATCAGCCTGTGCGGCGGCAATATCCTGTTGCGTTTGAACAATTGCAGTTCTTACACGATTTCTGGCCCTGTTTTGTGTTCTGTAACACACCTGTAACACGGCAGACAGCATAAAGACCAAGCAAACCGCCCAAAAGCCAATATGTAACATTTTTTTTGCTTCACCCATGCCAAACCCGTATATTTTATTACTAGTAATATTATCACAAATTCTGCAAAAAACTAATCATAGAATTAACGCCACCCAATCTGCCCGTCCCCAGATTAATATTCAGCGACATAAATTCACCCAACAAATCCATTTTTTTTATTTCATCCGCACTTTTACCATCCACCATTGCGGTAATAATGGCAACAATTCCACGCACCAATGCCGAATCGGCACGCCCATAAAAATTTTTACCATCACGACAAATTTCCGCACGCGACGCACACCCAACTATTTCACTGCATACCGCAGAATCCGGCACAGACGGCATTTGCGCACCAAAATCCATAACGGCTTCTAACTTTTCAACTGGATTATCCAATGCTGATAAAATATGTTTCATTTCTGCATACTGCATTGCAATTACCACCCCTGTTCAGTTAAATCCAATTCTAAACGCGCGGCATCCGACATACGCGATAAATCCCACGGCGGGTCCCAAACTAAATCAATCTTTACATCACGCCCCCCAGAAACAGCGGCGACACTGTCATGCACCTGTTGCAGTAATTCTTCCATCATGGGACACGTCGGACTGGTAAAAGTCATTGTGATTTTAACCAAATCATCCGCAATAAAAATATCATAAATCAACCCTAAATCCCAAATATTTACTGGAATTTCTGGGTCATATACAGATTTTAAAACCTCTATCACATTATCTTTTGTTAACGTAATCATAATTTATTAACCACTTCTTCTATTATATCACCAGCCTTAACCACATCATCCATCACATTCATTGACCCAACAGAAATACGTGCCGTACCGGCCACACCCAATACTTTATGAATCCAACTGGCGCACATATTACCGACGCGCAAACACACGCCACGCGCCCCCACTGCCGCCCCAAAATCCAGTATATGCATATCGGGAACATAAAAAGTAAATAATGTTGAATCACGTGGTGTAATTATTTTTATCCGCGGATTTTCAGACAATCTGTCATATAAATATTTTATTAAATCCAAATTGGGCCGATTCGCAGACAAATAATCTATGGCCGCCGGCAATCCAATAATTTGGGTTATCGGTAACGTACCTGCTTCAAATTTGGCCGGCGCACTTTCCCATTGAAAAGTAACATTATGTTCAACCGCACTGCCCGTTATTTTTGAAATCATTCCACCACCAAACTTATCAGGACTGGCCCACCGTTCAGGATTTTTTATATACATAATGCCCAAACCGGTATCCGCCCCAATTTTATGCGCCGAAAAGCACATAAAATCACAATCCCATTTTTGAACATCAATTTCGTTATGCACAACATATTGCGCAGCATCAACAACAGTTATAACATCTGGATTTTTTTCACGTGCGGCGGCAATCAAGCCCGCAACATCTTGGGGTCTGCCCATAACATTTGACATCGCAGTTATGACAAAAACATCTGCCCGTGGCAAATCTGAACACATCAAATTATATTGCGCATCCATTGGACACAACACAATATTGCACAAATCAGAATCATATAATAACTCAAACGGCAAACGCGCACTGTGATGGTCCAAATCAGACACCATCACGGTTTTATTTTTTACCCCCGCCCCGCACGTACAATCATTTATTATATGAACAATTCTGTTCATACCATCGGTTGTACCGGACGTAAAAACAATCTGGTCTGGGGCTGCATTTATAAACCGCGCAACGTGCGCACGCGCATTTGCAACCATATTGTCCACATTACTGGCACGTGCACAAATCCCCCGCCCTGCATTGGCATATGATTCGCGCAAAAAATCCGTTTCAGCCCGTATCACAGATTCGGGTTTTAACGCCGATGCGGCCGTATCTAAGTATATGATTTTATTCATTTTATGTTTTCTCTTGCATTTTGTGGCGATTATAATACACTCGTGAAAAATATCAACAAAGAAGGAGAAAAAGATGGCTTTGGAACACGCAAACGACGCAACATTTGAATCATTAACGGGTTCAGGTTTGACGTTGGTTGATTTCTGGGCACCATGGTGCGGTCCGTGCCGTATGTTTGGGCCTATCTTTGAATCTGTATCTGATAAAATACCAGATGTAAAATTCATAAAATTTGAAATTGACGAATCAAACCGACGTACCCCCGCAAAATTTGGTATTCGCAGCATACCCAGTGTTTTGGCATTTCGTAACGGCGAATTGATAGAGGTTCGCACCGGACTGATGGACGAAGAAACCCTTATGGATTGGATACGTGAACTAAAAGGCTCATAAAGATGGCAGAAAATTACAAAACAATACAATTACCACCGAAATATGTTCCTAAAAAGTCGGAACCATATATGTGCCCACAACAATTGGCATACTTTTATCAGTTGTTAACAGCACAAAAGGAAGAATTATTGCACGATTCCGCATCCACATTAAGTGCGGTTCGTATGGCTGAACAAACGGACGCCGCCGGCGTTGGCGACGAATCGGACAATGCCGCATTTGAACAGGAAATTACAATGAATCTGCGTATGTCAGAACGCGATAATAATCTGTTAAAGAAAATCAATGCTGCATTGGAACGAATTGAAAACGGCACATTTGGATACAGTGTTGTATCCGGTGACGAAATCGGTCTGTCACGTATGTTGGCGCGCCCATTGGCCACAATGACCGTTGACGAACAGGAAGAATACGAAAAACGTAAATAATTTATATTAAAAATAACGGGGTGTCTAAACAGACCCCCTATTTTTTATCATCATCACTTGCATCCGTTTTATCCTCTACCCCAAACACATTGTTTATTAATACATTTCCCACCGCACTACCAATAACACCGGCTCCGCCAACCGTGACACCCGTTTTTAATTGTGACGCGGTGGCCGATTGCTGCGCCGCCCATGTGGCTGCATCATCGCCATCTTTATCCATCAGCGCGCGTGACAGTGATGTGTATGCCCCATCTGTTTTACCAATGGATATATTATCGTATAAGCCAAATTCAGTCGCATTTTGCACAATTTCACTTTCTATGCCAGCAGGCATTTCCAATGTGCTTTTTCGCACCTTTAAATCCGCCGCCAAAGTTATGTATTCTGTATACAGTGGTAACAATATATCCGCACTGGGTAATTGAACATTTGTTTTGCCACCTGCAACTGTCATGCCTGTGCCATAGTTACACCGGAACGTTGCGATATATGCAGTCATATCACGCATTGCATTTTCATCTGCACGTTGTTCGGCCAATGCGGATGCCGTCTGCATACCGCCGATACCACCCGCACCAATTGCCGCCGCACCCAATATGCGATTGGCCAGTGATTGTTCGCGCGCCAACGCCGCATTGTATTTTTGTTCCAATGCGGAAATATCATTATACAATACCAACAATTCCATATTTGATGTTTGGGCATACATATTTACATATGGATTATCTGACACAGGTATAAAACCAAACGCCACGCGCGGTAACACAAATATCATAAAAAATAATATTATAATTTTATTGTTCATTACCAACACCAGTTACATTCTGTACAGACGAGTCAAAAAAACTGCGAACACGACCATGCACCCATGATTTAGGAATATTATTAGATTCCCATTTACGGGATTCATCCATTTTTATTACCAATTTACCAAATGGAGAATTGGAATCTGGTTGTTCATTTTCTGACACTGGAATATATTTTCCAGCACGAATATCTGCCATTTCTTGGTTACGCCACGCATACCATTCGTCATATTCATATTCGTCAATAAATACATGCAGTGTTATGCTACCCAAAAATTGCTCTGAATTATTATTTTCATAATTATTTGATAAAGATATACTGATTTCATAATGAGTATTTGAATCTATATCATCTGTACTAATGTTTATTGATTGTATATTTCCACCAATATTTTTAACGATACTAAATTCTTCAAACCCATCAGGATAATCACACGCACGACGTTCCAACAAATTATAGCACATATTTTCATTATCCAATTCGCCTTTATCCAGCCAAGCATATTCCTGACGCATACCATTTCCCATATCATGGCTTTCAGTTTTTATTATCCGCCCCGTGCTTTCTGATGCATCTTTTAGCATTTGGGTATATTTCGTATCATAATATTCAAAAGATTTCTGTGCCAAATACCCGCGTATCATCCGCACTTGTTGTGCTGGCGACACAGATTCCACAGAACTTACAAAATCACTATCTATTGTTGCCAATTTTTCTTTGATGGGTTTCAGTTCTGTTAATAAAGTATCATCCAACATAAACACCAAATTTTCCGTATCTGTTGATTCAATTACATCCAACGAATCATCAGCATATACGGGCATAAACACAGCACACATACAAAATGTATAAACAAACATTCTCATCCAAACTACCCCCATAACAAAAAACCACCGAAAAATTCAGGTGGCAGGAGGTTAGCAACTATATTCAAGAGATAATAGTATGGTGTATTCTATATATTCCACACATCCTCCTGCCGGTTATTGCAGGAGTTTTTTTACGTCACACCGACGCCCTTGAATCAGGGTTGCTACACCCCGACATAACAATGCGTTATGTCATACAGTATGATAGCATAACATGGCTCAAAAAGGAATAAAAATTATACCGACAACAAAATGCCAATAAATATACACGCATAAACAAATAAAAAACACCGGCATTTGCCGGTGTTTTTTATATTAATAAATATTATTTTTTCGTCTTTTTGGTGGCCGATTTTTTAACAACTTTTTTGTCGGCAACCACACCGGCCTTTACCGGATTTTTTGTGGATTTTTTAACCCCAGCAGACGATTTTTTATTTTTTGCATCATCACCGGCTTTTTCCGGCTGATTCGCACTTTTTTTGTTTTCGGCTGCCTTCATTTCCTTTTTAAAAGTATTTATCCCATCCGCCAAATTTTTCATCATTCCCGGAATTTTATTATGTCCAAACAGAATCAACGCCAATACGACGATTACCAGTATTTCTGTCCAACCCAAATTTCCCATAATTTTAACCCCTGTATATTATTTTGTTACATAGCATTCCAAACCGTCAGCCTTGGCATTGCGACAGAAATTATTTGCATCAGCCGCAGTATTAAAACCAACACGCAATCTGTACGCAGTCGTACCATTATTTAATTGTGCTGCCAAAATCACAAATTGGTGACCGGCAAACAAATTACTGTGCCCTGATTGCAATTGACGTTGTCCACTTTCAGCCAACGCACGTGTACTGTATGAACCAATTTGTGCATACCAAGAATAAGTACGTGGTGCGGTTTGTGCACGTTGTGTTTGCTGATTTGCACGACGTGGGGCCGCCTGTTGCTTTACCGCCGGTTTAGCCGCCTGCTTTTGCACAGGTTTTGGTGCGGGTTTTGCAACCTCTGCCTTGTCTGGATTAAATGTGACATCACGTCTGTCTTCTATTACACGTACTGGCACACCAGCGGTTGTATTCTGAACAGCCGGCTGTGGTGCGGGCACTGGTGCAGGTTGTGCCACTGGTTGTGGCGCAGGTTTTGGTGCCGCAACCTGTTGCGGTGCAGGCACAGGTGGCACAGGCGCAACATTTGCGGGTTGTGGTGCCGGTGCAACATCCCCAACAACCAATGGTGCGTTCGGGTCTGCGCCCTCTACTATAACGGCGGGGGCGTCTAAATCAACCTCCATCGTGGACGAAGAATCATCCCCAACGATACGAATAATGACATACGTTGCCAAAATAATAATCAACACCCCAACAGCCATCAACAACCACGGCTTTTTTGGACGTGGCGTGGCCAACGGCGCAGCATCTGGCAAAGCATCAGATGTATCCGCATCATCATTTAAATCTAATAAATCCAAATTATCGTCATTATTCATCAGGATTCCCCCATGGTTCTTTACGTTGCATTATATCATAAAAAACCGTATTTTCCAAAGATTATATACACAAATTACTTTGGCATTTGTCCAAAATTTGGCGGCACAATTAATTTATGATTTTCTTCTATGATTGGTTCTGTTTCACATTTTGACATACACGCAGACAAAATCAGCGGCATACCAACAATTGCCAACAATAATAATGTTTTTTTCATAACCTTTCCTTTAATATTTGTTATACACAAATAATTATAATGGCGCGGAACAACCGCGCCACATTTTTTTACATTTATGCCGGTATTTTTACCGCATTGCGCATATTGGCAATAAATTCATCCAATGGCATATTTTCCTGTTGTTCCACCCCCAACCGGCGCAGCGTCACAGTGCGATTTTCCATTTCTTTTTCACCAACAATCGCAATAATCGGTGTTTTTGCCAAAGATAATTCGCGGATTTTATAGTTAACCTTTTCATCACGCAAATCAGCACGTGCATACACACCCGCGTCACGCAGACTGTCAACTATTTCAACCGCATAATCGCGGAACTTTTCTGAAATTGGTGTTACAACCACGGGTTCTGGCGATAACCACAACGGCAAATTTCCACCCGTTGATTCCAGCAATATCCCCATAAAGCGTTCAATTGAACCCAACATCGCGCGATGCAGCATAATTGGACGATGCTTTTCGCCATCTTCACCAATATATGACAAATCAAAGCGTTCCGGCAAATTCATATCCAATTGAACCGTACCACATTGCCATGTATGCCCCAGCGCATCTTTCAGATAGTTATCAATTTTCGGCCCATAAAACGCGGCATCCCCCGGCGCAATTTCATATTCAATGCCATTTGCATCCAATGCGTGTTTTAATGCGCCCTCGGCCTTGTCCCAAATTTCATCAGAACCGATACGAAATTCAGAATCCTTGCGCGTGGCCAATTTCATAGAAATTTTATCAAATCCAAATTTTGCATAAATATCCTTGATAAAGCGCAAGATTTTTACAACCTCTTCTTCCAGTTGTTCTTCGGTACAGAAAATATGCGCATCATCCTGTGTAAATTCACGCACCCGCATCAGGCCAGACAAACCACCGGCGGCCTCGTACCGATTAACTTTACCAAATTCAGCCAAATACAACGGCAAATCTTTATATGATTTAATACCCTGACCAAAAACCAACATCCCCCCCGGACAAGACATCGGTTTCACACAGAACGTTTTACCATCTTGGGTTTTACCGGAATAATTATGTTCGCCATATTTAGCCCAATGGCCACTGCGTTCCCACAGCGACCGGTCCATCACGGACGGCGTTGAGATTTCCTGATAACCGGCACGTTCCTGACGATGGCGAATATATTCAATTAATTTACGATAAAATTTATATCCCTTGTCATGCCAGAACACCGCCCCCGGTGCATAATCAGGTTCAAAATGGAATAAATCCATATCCTTGCCCAATTTACGGTTATCACGTGCGGCAGCCTCGGCCTGCATTTTCAAAAATTCATCCAATTCTTCTTTGCTGGCAAACGCATTAACATAAATGCGCTGTAACATTTTATTTTTTGCGTCACCCTTCCAATAAGCACCGGCAACATTGCGAATCTTGAACGCGTCACGCGGTAAATCTTTGGAACTTTCAACGTGTGGCCCACGACACAGGTCAACAAAATCACGGAAAGTATAAACAGATAAAGCCTCGCCTGCGGCATCATATTCATTCAACCATTCCATTTTATACGGCTGATTTGCAAAAATTTGCTTGGCTTCGTCCAATGACACATTACGCTGTTCAAATCGTCCATTAGACTTAATCAATTCACGCATTTCCTTTTCAATTTTTGCAAAATCATCCTCGGAAAATCTGTGTTCGGTATCAAAGTCATAATAAAACCCATTTTCAATGGCCGGCCCACCCGCAAATTTTACATCTGGATACAGTTTCTGTACGGCTGCCGCCATAACATGCGCCAAAGAATGACGAATCGTTTCAATTGGATAAGACATAATAAAAATCCTTTGTCAGTTAAAATTTAATAAAATTGAATTTGTTTAATTATTGCATTGTGCGGATAAAACCGCAAACAGAATCTTACACCCCCGCGGGGGTTGTAGTAGTTGTTGTGACAAAGAAAACACAATATTTTTTCATAACAGTACTAATAATAGTACTAATAAAAATAAATGTCAAATAACACACATTTAATTAATTTCAATCTCTTCTTCAACCTCTTCTTCAGAAGAATCAGAATCATCGTAACGGCAATCTTCTGAAAAAACATAACTGCCGGCACTGTCTGTGCATATGGCATCAACGCCATAATAACAATCTGTTATACCAGCAGCACCATCGCCAGTACTGTGCGGACCACGAAGACACCCATTCAACGTCGGACAATCCAAACACTGGGCCAATAATCCCACCTTTCCATTGTGATATTGCCCATCTTCACAAGCCACCTCTTCTTCAATACATTCACAGGTGTCTGGGTCCACTGTACCAAAACATATTTTTGCTGGGTCACATACACATTCAAGTGCATCTGCATCCCAAACCTTGCCATCGCCACAGACAACCTCTCCCATACAATAATCGGGATCGTATTCACATTGCAAACAACTGCTGCCTGAATACTTCACACATTTATAACAATCTGGGCATGTCGTCGTCGTCGCAGATGCACCCGTTGAAAAACCAATCAACATAATAAACCCACCGTTTTATTTCGGTACAACAGAAAGGAATAAAAAATGCAGTTTTTCGGTATTTTCAAAAAAATAAAAACACCGATATTAATCGGTGGTTTATTTTCGGCATATCTTTTATGTATATTATATCAATCTGTGCGCCCCACCCGCAAGACTTTTTTATAAATCAATTATGCAACCAAACAGTACTGCGAAAAAGAAACACACACTGCCCCCAATTACGAACAGATGCCAAATCGCATGCGAATATTTCATCCGTCGCCACAAATAAAATATTACCCCCAATGAATATGACAATCCTCCCGCCAAAATAAACCATAATCCACGCGGTGGAATATTATGTAACATTGCCGGCAATATAAACAGCAACGTCCACCCCATTAATAAATACAGCCCCACAACCCATTTTGGTTGCTGTCGCGGATTATGCATTTTAACAATTGCCCCCCATATAACAATGGCCCACAAAATACCAAACACAGTCCATCCCAGCCCCCCACGTAAATTCACCAGCAAAAAAGGCGTATACGTACCGGCAATTAATGCATATATGGCAACACTGTCCCAAACCTCAAAAAAACATTCACCGCGCCGCCCAATTGTTGCATGACACATTGTTGACCCAAAATACAGGGTTATCATCGTCAGGCCAAATATCGCACATGACACCACCGCCCACGCATCACCACGCAATGCAGCAAACACAACCAACAACGTTAATGCGGCAATTGCCAAACCAACACCAATACCATGCGTCAGAATATTTAACACCTCTTCTGACTTTGTGCTTTGCCGTTCCCAGCGAAACAACCCCGTCCTGCGCAAAATCTGCAACAGACGGTTTGCACGCGAATCGGATTTAACTTGTTTTAATTGTGTACGTTTGGTTTTGGTCATTTTATAATTGCCCCTATACGTGATTTAACGCGCGCGTCCCCCATAACCTGCATAACAGAATACAAATCTGGGGTATTTGTGCGGCCAGTTACAGCAACGCGCAAATTCATTGCAACATCACCATTTTTAACACCGAATTTGTTCGCAATTTCCACAATTTTATTCCACCACACATCTTTGTCATCGCAAATATCAAAGTTTTCCAAAAACGCACGCAGCAAATCGTGATTAAATTCAAATTCATTATTTGGCACAAACAAATCATCCCAAAAATAAGAAACCTCGTCCAACGTTTGATGCCAAGTAATAAAATCTTTACGAATACGCTTTGGATTATCGCGTTCAATTGCCAAAATATTTTTCAGATATTCTGGATTTGCCCCGATTCGGGTCGCCCACTGTAAATCATAAGTATCCGCCCATTCACGAACACTGCGCACCAAATCATCAACCGACAAAGTCGCAATAAATTCACGCGCCCACCATTCCAGTTTTTTCATATCAAACAACGCACCAGAAATAGGTATTTTTTTTGGTTTCAACGGATATTCCCAAATTGTCTTAACCTGTCCCTTGGCTTTGGCCTCTTCATATCCAGACGCAGCAATATTGCCCAGATATTCTAATACGGCCGCGGTCGGCCAACCTTCGGCCAGAAAGAATGCAACATTAGCCTCGGGGTCATGACGTTTGGATAATTTACGTTGTTTTCCTGTTTCTGCATCAATTTTATCAATGGTTGATGTATGAATATATACCGGTGGCGTCCACCCCATCATACGGAATAATTGAATATGCAGCGGAAACGACGGCAACCATTCTGCACCACGCACAACATGCGTTGTACGCATAAAATGGTCATCACACAAATGTGCAAAATGATACGTTGGCAATCCGTCATTTGATTTTATTAAAACAATATCTTCGTTATTTTCTGGGAATCCGACAGAGCCACGCACGGCATCCTTGCAAAAAATACGTTGTTCGGGGTTACCAGTTGAATATAAACGAACAGATGGTGTTTCACCGGCATCCAAACGACGAATAATTTCATCATCTGTTATATCACGGTCACGTGCAAATTCACCATAAATACCGGTGGCAAAGCCTGCCGCCTTTTGGTTTTCGCGAATGCGTTCCATTTCCGTCGCGGTTAAAAAGCACGGATACGCCAACCCACACGCCAATAAATCCGCCACCACACTGTGATAAATATCACGCCGTTGCGACTGATAGTATGGCCCATATTCCGGCATATCATTATACACCAGTCCGAATTTATGCATGGAATCTTCTATGATTTTGACGGCATCTGCAACCTCGCGCTTGGTATCTGTATCCTCTATGCGTAACATAAAAACGCCACCTGTATCATACGCCAATTTATTATCAATCAATGCCTGATACAGACCGCCAATATGCATATACCCCGTTGGGCTGGGGGCGAATCGGGTTACAAACGCACCATCAGGCAAATTACGCGGTGGATATTTTGCCTCTAATTCATCCAATGTATATTTTGGTGCCGCACCCAACACGCGTGCAATTAATTCTGTGGACAAACCTTTACGCATTTTTATTTTCCTTTTCCCATTCTGATTTTAATTTTGAATATGTAAACACATCGCGCAATTCGCCACGAAACATATAACTCTGGCGACGAATACCTTCACAAACATATCCGCAACGCTTTGCAACGGCGGCACTGCGCACATTTTTGACGTCCATAATAATTTCTATTCTGTTAACATCCATATTTTCAAAGGCAAATTTTTCCAGTGCACGCACCGCACGCGTCATTATTCCGCGCCCATTATAATCGCGCGATAACCAATACGCAATTTCTGCAATTTTATTTTTCTTGGAACTGATATCAACACCGGCATTACCCACTATGTCACCATTATAAATGATATAATAAGAACCATTATCAGTCTTGGATACCTTGTACATATGCATATACATATCTTCTGGACAATTTGATTCATCAACCCAATTCAAAAATTCAGACAAAAATTCACGCTGTGAATCAACAATTTCAAAAATTTTGCGTGCATTATCAAATGACGGGGTGATTTTTTCCAACACAAAATCATCACATTTAATAACTTTTGGAAAATCAGTCATTTTATAAACTCTTGTTTTCTTAACTTTTGAATTTTATACTAAATATATGGAAAAACAAGAAATAAGAACATTTGGTCGCCGTCACGGTAAAAAGTTATCAGCCCGTCAAACGATGCTGATTGACACTGTTTTGCCAAAAATTTTACCAACAAATATGCCAGCAAACACCGGTAAAATATTGGAAATAGGCTTTGGTGCGGGTGAACATTTGCGGGATTTGGCATTGAATGCACCGGATAAAATCATCATTGGCGCAGAACCATTTATGAACGGTGTTGCATCACTGTTGTCCGCCATAACGGATGATAATGGTGCGATTCGCAACGAATATAAAAACATTCGCATTTTTGCCGATGACGTACGTGATTTTTTGCGCCATACCGATTCGCAATTTGAACAAATTTGGGTTCTGCACCCCGACCCATGGCCCAAGGCCAAGCATGAAAAACGCCGCCTGTTGCATGCAGAATTTTTAACATTACTGGCCTCACACCTGACACGTGACGGTGAAATCATCATCGGCACAGACCATTGGGAATATTTTGAATGGATACAAAATCAGGTAACAAAAACCGCGCTGGATGCACATACACCTGACATACAGACAATTCATACACGTTATCAGCAAAAGAACAAGGCCGGCACAATCGCCCCAAAATATTTAATATTAAAGCAGCAGCCCTAGCCATTAATAAAAAAGCAAACTTTTTCACTTAAATCGGGACACATCGCACGCACCAGCCTGTCCGCCTGCTCTATTCTGGTGAAATTATTTCCTAGAATAAAATGCAGACAAAAATTATTTTTTTCGTCCCATTCAGACAACGCAGCATATACACGCCCAACAAAATCAGACGCATCACCACTGTCATGTCCCAGAACAATCACCAGCCCCGTTGCCCGAATTTTGATTAAAGATTGATATAAAAGTTCCCAATCAAATGGGCCTATATCATTTATATTTAAGCCAATGAACAAATCCTTGTTAAAAAACAAATCATCACGAATCGCGCACAATTGGCCAACCAAATTGTCCAAATCCTGTACAGAAACAAAAATCTGAACCCCATCAGCCCCCTGTTTGAAACATTTGTTTATCTTTTCCGATAACGCCGACACATCATCAGATGTCACACCATTTACGTAAAATCGCGAATAAATTTTTATTTTCTTGTTTTCCAACCACGGCCACACAACCGATACCGCATCATTCGCAACAGAAATAACCGAAATTTTATTTTCTATTGCCACAGATACAGCGCGCGCCAAATCAACCGATTCGGCATCGCCACCACACCACAATGCAGCACACCCAATTTGCCCAAGAATGTTATCCATATCTATCATTACCCTTTTTACTTTATCATAAATATGATATAATAAAAGCCAAATGAGAATACGCCCAGATAATATATTACTTGGTATTTTGTGGTTACTGGCGGTAACGCTGGGGACTTGTTTTTGGTTTAACACCGTATTTGGATTTGATATTTTTTCTGCCCAGCATTGGGAATACATATCCGAACTGCAGGCCGCACGCACCCCAATCAAATCAGGTTTTTATGTATCAATGGCAATTGCTATTTTCATAACCATATTGGGATTATATATCATTGTGCGTCCACGTACACGCCGCATCAGATTGCCAATTATAAAAACAAATAAAAATAATTCAGATAAAAATTCAACTGAAACACCGCACGTCCAAACAGATGCTAAAAACAATACTAATAACAATGATGCATCCACATTGGATATATTACCATCAATGCCAAAACCGACACACATACCACAGGATAAAAATAGCACATCACCATCTTCTGCGGCCCGCCCACCCAGATTAAATGTTCCCACGTGGAATGCAAATCAAAATACAGCCCTTCACACAATCGCGCCAACAATGACGCAAAACATTGCCCCAAAACAACAAAATAATAATACTGATGAATTAAGACAAATATTTGCAAATGCCGGATATACCGTTAAAAACAATGCCCGCATTGGCAGCATTCAAACATCACTGATTGCAATTGGCACAAATGAAACAATGTGGTTGGGATGCGTTGGCGTAAAAACAACTGATGTACGTACAATAATTGACAAATTTCAGCAAATATTTTCTGACACTTTGGATGAAACATATATCGGCATTAATGGATTTGTTATTGCCGCACCCGACGCCGCCACATCTGAATTTGAAGACATATTAATGTTCAATTCAACCGATGAATTGCGCGCATATATACAGCAAAATCCAAATCCACCATTGGCCGGTGATGACGACGGTATGTTTGACGCATATTCAGAATACATTGATGCAGTTATAACGCACATAGGTAAAATCTGATGCAACTGACACAGGAATCGGCACAACGACGTTTACATGAATTGAATATGGCAGATATGCCTGTAACGGAACTGCGTCCGGTAAAAACCAATGTTGATTCAGATTGGTTCATAAAATACAAAAAATTATGCCGTGAATTTATGATGTCATTAACAGATTCTGTGGAAGAATTAGCACTGATGAATCTGACACAGGATGAATTTATGGCAATCATTATGGGACGCGCCCTGCCACAAAACACATCTATCAGATTTCGTGTTCCACTGACATGGGGTGGAAAATTGGAAACCGATAATTTATTTATGTGCTGGACATTTCCCCAATCATGGCGATTGGATAAATTTATTATGGAACAAATGGGTGCGCAAACAATATGGTTGCCAAACCCTGCAAAAAAAATATATATACCATCACATAACACGGCCAGTGCCGATGGCGGAAATGCCACAACCGACAGATTAAGCCAAATGGCCGCACAAATCGCGGCATCGCGTGATATGAGGACATAAAGCACAATGAATTGTTCTGAATTTTTATCTTTGATGAAAACACATGGGGCTTTATTTGCGCCACCGGCGACAACGCAATCTGTGGCCATTGCGAATAAATTGTTACAATCAATGCATGCGGCAATTTTTCCAAATTTTATCACAGATTTTTACAAGGAATGCGGTGGCATCAATCTGGGGACTGGTTATATATTTGGCGTCACAGAAATTAAACGTGGCACAAAATATCCCATTCCATCAATAACAGAAATAAATCAAGATATTTCATCACTGCCACATATGCGCGGCAAAACAATTTTTGGCCGCAATGACTTGTTCCTGTTTGCATTTGATTCATTTGGAACCTGCTTTATGCTGGATAATTTAACATTGGCAATATTAAGAAAATACGACGATGCATATCGTGCAATGTCCGATTGTTTAATAGCGGGAAAAATATAAATGACAAAATTATCTGTATCTTTATCTGGACATCAAACCAGTATTTCACTGGAATCTGAATTTATAGATGCCCTGCACAAAATTGCAAAAAAACAAAATAAATCCATTGCATCAATTATTGAACACATTGACGACCACAGAACCCCAAACACAAATTTATCATCTGCAATACGCGTATGGATATTACAAAATATCACACAATAAAAAACGCTGTATATGCATAAAACAGTGCACATACAGCATTTTTTAATATATATTATTCAATATTATTTACGTCTTTGTATTGCATATAATGTAAATACCGCCACGCATGAAAACAGCAAAATTATCGCCATATACCAATCACGACCAATCTGGCGATATACGGTCATATGCGCACCATAAACAACACCATCCATAACACCAACTGCGTTAATTGGCAACATTGCAAGAATATTACCATCTGATAATATAAACGCACTGATTCCGGAATAATTTGCCCGAATCACTGGCACCCCAGATTCAATTGCATATCTGCGCACCATATCCAAATGTTGGTATGTCCCAGATGTTTTCCCAAACCAAGTATCATTTGTAATATTTATAATTGCAATTGGGTTTGCCCCGTCCGGCACCAATGAATCAGAAAAAATAATTTCATAACATATTGCCGGCGCAAAACTAAAATCATTTCCATCAATATTAACATTAATAATTTCAGGCCCATTTCCAGCAGACAATTGTGCGGGCGTTGGTATAATATCCCCAAACGGCCGATATTCCCCAAACGGCACCAAATGCGATTTACTGTAAACATTCTGTATTTGCCCATCAGGTGTTGCCAATATCAAAGAATTATATACCCCACCATCCGAATAAGATGTTGCCCCAATAACAACATTTTTATTCAACAACTGTGCAATTGGCATATTGTCATTTTTAACAACCGTAAAAGGATAGGATGTTTCCGGAAAAACAACTATATCAGCATTGCCCCCTGCTGCCGCCAAATCGGTTAACACCCGAACATTTTCTGTTGCCTGTCGCACAGCATCACTGCGTGACGTAACCATTTTTTGTGATTGCGATTGTGCAGGTTGAACAATACGCACAACGGGACTGACGCGTTCCATATTTTCGGCCAATTTTATATTATTTGCGCCACACACACCACCACACATAAATAAAACGGCAAAGATAGTAAAACTGGCCCAGCAATATTTATCTGTACGCCGCCCAAATAATTCAACAATTGATGCCAACAGACCTGTTATAACAAAACTTAATCCCAATGCGCCCCACACCGACATAGAATTGGCAATTACCGGTATCGGCATAAAAATATTTGCAATTGGATTCCATGGGAAACCAGTAAACAACCATTCACGCAACCATAAAACCAGTGTCCATACGGACGCAAACAAAAACGGTCTGCACGCCGGAAACGTGCACATACGTGAAATTATGACAAACGGAATTGCAAAAACAAATCCGCCAACTAAACCAATACCAACCAATGCTGGAATTGTCCATATTGCAAATTGCGCGGCCAGTTCTGGCACAACGTATATAGAATGCGTAACCCACCAAAACATAGCAATCGCATACACCGCACTGAACGGAAAAACACGTAAAAATGCACGCCACAGGCCACCATGCGATTGTGCACGAACACATAATTTATACACCACGCCAATCGCGATTATGGTTGCCCACCACATATTAAATGGTGCAAAACCCAATGCCGCCACAGCCCCCATAACAGCCATAATTATATATTGCCAAACACCATCCACCCGAATATTTAAACGTTTTATCCACGACAAAAAACGCATACCAGAATCACATTCCAAATCGCTGTATATGGCGGAATCCTGTACATAGGGATTTTTTATATGTAATTTTTTTAATATATTAATTTCCTTTTTTTCCATTATTTCTGCATCACTGTCTGTTATATGGTCATATCCCTGCAGATGTAACATTCCATGCACCACCATATGTGCGGTATGGGCGGCCACAGAAATATTTTCTGTATCAGCCTCGCGCTGGACAGTGTCCAAAGAAATATAAATATCCCCCAACAAAATATCATCCCCCAATTCAAACGACAGTACATTTGTTGGTTTATCTATATTACGATATTCACGATTAATTTTTTGAATTTCTGCATCATTGGTCAGAATAATTGAAACTTCGGCATTTGCATTAACATTTAACGCAGCCGCATTTGCAATACGTTCAAAATCTATTTTATATTTACGCCAACGCGCATCATTACAGTTTACATATACTTTCATCTTTTACCCGTTTATACTGTATGCTCTGATTTTTTTAAAACATCTGCAGTGTTTGATACACCGGACGCATTTGCATTATTCAGCATATCCACCGCATCATAGAAAGCAATTGTTTTACCCGATTTAATTTTCTTTTGCAGTCTGTTCACATCATTTTGCACGCGTGCATTACCATTTATAACGGCCAGTTTATAATTAGCCAGCGCACGTTCATATTCGCCCATTTGTTCATACGCAAATCCTGCATTGTATTGTGCAGCAGCATATTGACTTTTATCACCAATTCTGTGCAGTATTTCACGCGCCTGTGCAATGGCATCTGTATACCGCCCCAAATGATTATAAGTCGCCGCCAAATCATTATGCAGCAATGCATTATCAGGATATTGTGCAACCATTTTTTCAAATTGTGCCGCGGCACTGTCATAATTTTTTTCTGAATAGGCGGCTATTGCACTGTTATATTGTTCATCATACCCCAACGTATATGTTTTTACCTCTATGGCCTCGTGCGATTTTCTGATATTGTTAAAGCCCTTGTTATTTAATTCGCATTCGCCATTTTGACAAAACGCCAAAATATCAGCCGGCAAAAAATCGCCTACTTTTTTCCAGCCCGCCAAACTTTGTCCCTGTGCATTGACGGGTTGTGCCAACCATTGACGAAACAGTTTAAAAGTACGCTGGTTTACCTGTCTGTTATTTATATCACCGGTAAAGAAAGCACTTTTTTCTTCGCCCATAACCTTGAAAAATTCAAACATTCCGTTTACCGGACATTGCAATAACATTTGTGGCGTAATATCACCGGTCAGCAATCCGGCCTCTAACCAGCGTCGCCAATACATACCGCGTCCGCCCGCCAAAAAGCCGCCCAATTTATCAGCAGTTGTATCAATATTTGCACCCTTTAACCATTGCCGACCCACACTGGTTGGTTTTGTCACAGGATATTGTTCAAAACATTTTCGCACCAAACTGTCTGGCACAGCATATCCATATTCAGCATACAATTTACGTAATTTATCAAATCGTTCACGATGATTTTTATCGTTTGGTTCTTCTATTAATTTTGAATAAGAGTTATATATAATAGAACTCATCCCCAGTGCTTCACTGGTTGTTTCAACATCCACACCATCCATTGCCACGTCATAGCAATACAACACAAAATAAGTTTCGCCCTCTTCCAAATGCCAACGTGCCAATTCATATGCTTCTTCGGTGGTGATTGGTGGGGTATCCATTGTAACCCGACTGCCGTCTTTTAGCATGGTTGAACCAAATCCAATTGTCGGAACATCACGCGAATCGCGATATGGCGTATGCAATCCGCCTTCCATATGAACGCCCTCTTTGGCGATTAAATCCGCAATCAAGAACGGTGTTATCGGTTGCATTTTATTTAAAAACGCACGATAAGTTCCACGTGCCTGCTCTTCTGCATGCTTGTCCGCCAGTTTATCTGCACGCCATTCTTTATACTGCTGAATTTTATCGGGCAATATTTCAGTTCCCACATACGCCCCACCAGCAACCAATCCCAACCCCATCAACCACAATATATGGGCGGACACGTTCGGGTACTTTTTTGCAATCTTTGCAAAAGATGATAATTTTTTTAATTCACCATTTTTATTTTTCCCAACGTTCATTATGGCAAGCTTGTTTTCCAATTTGCGCAAAAACACATTGTCCATTGTCGTCCAGCGCACCAACGTCAGTAATAATTGCGCGCCCCCCGCCGCCAACCACGCCGTCCATTTTGCAGTTTCCAATCCAATAACAGCGGCATTATCTTGTAATTCAGCATGCTTGTCCGTAATACCGGCATTATCCCTTTGTTCCCGCCGCGTCCGCACATATTCAGACGGATTCTTTTTTTCTATAATCTGGCGTAATTTTTTTGCCAATTGTTCTGGACTGGCAACAACTTTTCTAAATTTTTCATCCATTTAAATAACCCCTATTTTTTACCCAGCCCTGTTTTTTTTGCAATTTTTGAACGTCGCAACGAATAATCAGGCGCAACAAACGGATAATCATCCGCCAATCCCCATTTTGCTTTGTACTGTTCCGGCGACATATTAAATTTACGCCGAACATAGCGTCGCAGCATAACATGCCATGTGCCATCTTCCAGACATTGAATTTTATCATGCCGCACAGATGCCGCCACCTGTTGCGGACTGGCCGTCGCCCCGCGCAGACTTTCGCGTGCATTACGCACGGCCTGTTCCATTGTCAACGACGGATTTGCCGCAATTGCCGCAGCCGCCAAATTAGCCACAGCCAATGTAAAATCAGCAGATTCTTTATTTACACTTACCAATTGAAAAACCTTTGTTTCTTTATTAAAATTTATTATATCACAAATAAAGATTAAATAAAACCAAAGTAAAACTATGACGCAATCAGAAAACAGACCTTTGGCAGATATTATGCGCCCATCAACGATTGATGATATCGTGGGCCAAGGCCAACTGTTGGGTGAAAATGGTCTGGTTCGTCGTATGGTTGATAACCATAAATTATCAAATTTAATTTTATGGGGGCCACCGGGGTGCGGAAAAACAACAATTGCACGCGCATTGGCAAAATCAGTTGATATGGATTTTGTGCCGATGTCCGCGGTATTTTCTGGCACATCCGACATAAAAAAAGCGATGGAGGCCGCCCGTATGAACCGTGAAATCGGGCGCGGCACTTTGTTATTTATTGATGAAATTCACCGCTTTAATAAAACACAACAGGATACATTGTTACCATACCTAGAAGATGGAACAGTCGTATTTATGGGTGCAACCACCGAAAACCCCAGTTTTAATTTAAATAATGCATTATTGTCACGTTGCCATGTTGGCGTTCTGCAGCCTTTGTCCACAACAGATTTAATGACATTGATGACCCGCGCAGAAAAATTTATGGATAAAAAATTACCATTGGATGACGCGGCCAGATTACATTTGGCACAAATGGCGGATGGCGATGCACGATTTTTATTAAACACAATTGAATATTTAATAAATGCAAATTTTAAAAAAGTATTAACACCAGATAAACTGGACAGCGCAATTCAAAAACGCGCACCACTGTCCGATAAATCAGGCGACGAACATTATAATTTAATTTCAGCAGTACATAAATCATTGCGTGCCAGTGATACGGACGCGGCATTATATTGGACCGCACGTATGATGACATCCGGTCAGGACCCAATGTATTTATTCCGCCGCCTGACGCGCTTTGCCATGGAAGATATTGGTCTGGCCGACCCAAACGCAATGCAAATTGCACTGGCCGCATGGCAGGTATATGAACGTATGGGCAGTCCAGAGGGCGACTTGGCCCTAACCGAATTGGTAATATATCTGGGCACAGCCCCCAAAAGCACGGCCAATTATCGTGCCCAAATGGCGGCATACCGTACTGCGCGTGAAACAGGCAGTTTAATGCCACCCAAAAACATATTAAACGCACCAACCCGTATGATGCGCGATATGGGTTATGGTGCAGGATATATATATGAACCAGATACAGAATCAGGATTTTCCGGACAAAACTGTTTTCCTGAATCTATGTCGCGCCAAAAATTTTACCATCCAATTGAACGCGGGTTTGAACGCGAAATAAAAAAACGTTTGGATTATTGGGATGGATTGCGCAAAAAATTAAATTCTAAAAATTCAACCTAGCGAGACATAACTTTTGCCAATTGCGTCAATGTTGCACGAACATTTTTCAATGTATCTGTTGCATATGCCGCACATCCGACATTTGCACGACGTACTAATCCACTTAATGAACGCCCCGGTCCCAATTCATATGCCGTTTGAATATGATATTCAGGAAATTTTTGCATTATATCAAACCAACGCACACCATGCGTCATTTGGTCAGCCAAAGAATCCTTTACATCCTGTGGATTGTTCATAACATTTGCGGTCTGATTTGAAAACCAATTTGTTTTTGGTGATTGCACATCAATTGATTCCAAACGACGACGTAATAAAATTTCTGCATTTTCCATTAACGCACAATGCGCAGGCACTGAAACATTTAACTTTTTTGCCAGACGTGCGCCCTTTTCCTGTGCACGTGCAACAACCGCATCCAATGCGGCATTTTGCCCACTGATAGTAAATTGGTCAATTGCATTATGATTTGAAATAGCCGCATATCCATGACCTGTTGCCGCCAACAGACAAGATTCCACCTTGTCCCGTTCCAATCCAACAATGCACGCCATTCCACCCCCAGATGCATCCGCCATTGACATATATGTTGAACGCGCAGACAACAAACGCACCGCATCGGCCAACGTCAAACTGCCAGCACAATGCAGCGCAGAATATTGCCCCATTGAATGCCCAACAATTGCATAACCGATGTTATATAACGGTGTATTAAAATAATCTTCTATGATTCTGGCAATTGATACAGAATGCGCAAATGTCCCCAGCGATGTAAATTCGGGCTTATTCAATACATCCGCCGGCCCATTTAAACATGCATCGGTTATATTTCTGTGCGAAATGTCACACACCTGTTCAAAAGTATGACGCACAACAGGATATTCATCATACAAATCACGCGCCATACCAACATATTGGGAACCCTGCCCCGGAAAAATAAAAGCAATTTTTTCAGTAATCATAACGGAAATATTATTACACTAAAAACCAAAATGTCAAATTATACATAAAAAGCCACAATTACGAATATTGAATGCAAAAACATTCAAACTGCATAATTGTGGCAACCAGTTATATCATTAAAACAAAATATTTACATTCACACCAACCTGTAAATCATCTTGTTCAAATTCGTAATCCAAATGCGCGGCATATTGCGTACGTCCATATTGACGAACGATTTTCCCACCCAACCATTCTTGGTTATAATGTGGGTTTGTTGCCTTGCGCAGGGTAAATTGTGCCCCCAACCGCCAATCAGGCGCGATACGAAAATATGCTTCTGGTGTAAAGTCAATATACGCCATTCCCAATGGTACATCATCAAAAATCCAACTGGACTTAATTGTTGCAGCCAACGTCATACCGGACCATTGCCGCCCAAATCTGTACCCAACATAATATGTTGAATCAGCATAATCAGGTGTACGTACCCGCGACGAACCACCAAATTTTAATCCAAATAATACGTCGGATATAATGCGTGCACTGTTCCCAGACGGCGTTCCAACACGATAAACACCACCCAAATCAACCGCACCAAAACCATCCTGTGAACCATCAAAATCCTGTTGAAAAACGGCATTAATACCAATTGACAATCTGTCATTAATTCCATAAGACAGTGTTTGCCCCAAACGTAAAATATTATCCCAATACGTCAGTGTTGTTTCAGATAAAACCTCTTGAATACCCAACATATATAATGGGTCAGATGTATCATAATCCAAACCATCGGCACGCGCAGAACCAACACATGGCACAAAACCAACCAACACGATTAAGAAACCGGCTATGAATTTACGCATCTCTCTCCTACTCCTGTATTAAAAAATCTGTTACATATAAAATTGGACAAATTCGGGTGCACCGCGCACCCGAAACATTGCCCCATTAAATCAGAACATAAATATAGCCTGCAGCCCAACTGACGCTTCGGAATAATTATCCAAATTCGCCGTACCAAATCTGCGCAACACGCCATCCACTGCGTCCGTCTGCCAGAACGACAAATCTTTGCCATTTGCAGAATCCCACACAGCCATTTTACCATACAGATTTAATGCAAACCAGTCATTCGGTTGCCAACCAATGGCCGCCTTTAAACTGGCCTGATTATGCCAATCATAATTACCCAATATGGCTTCAAAATTTAATGTCCAATCTTCGTCCAATACACTGAACGCACCCAATCCACCCTCTATATAGAATGTATTATCGGCATCGGTATTATACGCCAAAAAGAACAATGCATCTGAACCATCGGCTGTTTTACCATTTACACCATTTCCGTATGAATTCCCCTCAAAATCCAGATACCACCCACGAACCAAACCGTAAACAGTTGTGGAACTGACCTTGTATCCAGCCTTTAAGTCCAACACGATATTATTGGATACATCCTGTTGATGCTGATAATACGCAGACGCAGTTGCAATCCATTTATCAGTATCAGCAAAACGCCATTGCAGTCCCAATCCCAATAAATTCAGACCACTGTCATCCATTTTATCATCTGGTGTTTCCGGCAAAGACCAGTCAAATTCATAATCACTGACATCAAATCTTGCCATTGCCAAAACAGCCAATCTGTCGGTGATACCATAACTGAAATCTTCCTTGATTGAAAACTGCCCCATATTCCATTTACCATTTGGGTCAGATAAAGTAATTGTATCTGTGGCCGGACTTAACGCCAAATCATAAGAGTTCATATTATAAGATAAATCCGTCACAGAACCAAATTTACCCTTGGTTGGTTGAAAGAACGGATGTGCCAAATAATATTTACGGCGCAATTCAGACCGATATGTTTCCGCCCGTGTTGTACGAACATTTACATTACCGGAATTTGCACCATACTGTTTGTACAAATCACTGCGATTTGCGGGCTGGGTATAATATAAATTTTTTGCATCCGCAGAATCATAAGTTTTTGTAGAAGTACGCGTTGTGTACTTTTCATAATTAACCTGTGTACGTTCACGCACAGCAGGCTGGCCAGTTAAATCAACACTGGATGCCGCACGCGTTCCATAATTAGTTGCCGCCACCGCCGGCATCGCCAAAACAGACGCGACAAACATACCAACCCAAGATAAACTCTTTTTCATTATATAATTCTCCTTTTGGTAAAAATTATATCATAAAAACACCCAACAAAAAAGCATTAAAACACCCAACAATAAATCCGCCATTCGGCGGATTTTATACATATTATAATATATGTCGTTTATTATTGGCATCCGGTGGACTGACGATACCTTCGGCCTCCATACGTTCCATTAAACTGGCGGCCTTGTTGTATCCTATGCCCAATCTGCGCTGGATATATGAAATGGTCGGCTTTTTATCACGAACAACTATTTCCTTGGCCTGAACGTATAAATCAGCATCTTTGTCCGCCTTGCCAGATATGGCATTTGGTAATCCGGCAATTCCGCCGCCTGCCGCATCACCACCATCAGTTACACCATCTGCATATTCGGGCGTCCCCTGTGAGCGCAGGAAATCACCAACCCTGTTCATTTCTTCGTCCGATATAAACGCACCATGGATACGAACAGGTACACGACCAGCCTCGCTGAACAACATATCACCACACGGCAATAATTGTTCTGCACCCTTTTCACCCAATGTTGTCATGGAATCAATACGGCTGCGTGCTTGGAATGATACGCGTGTTGGGAAATTAGCCTTGATAACACCGGTAATTGTTGTGGCGTCTGGACGCTGGGTTGCCATAACCAAATGTATACCGGCCGCACGTGCCTTTTGCGCAATACGTTGTACACAGGCCTCTACCTCTTTACGTGCCATACTCATCAGGTCTGCAACCTCGTCAATAATAATGACGATATATGACATATCAGATAAATCAACTTCTTGGGTTTCAAATAATAATTCACCTGTTTCTTCATCAGTTCCAACAGCAACCTGTTCTGTTACTGTTTCGCCATTTGCACGTTTTTGTGCAACAATTTCATTATAACTTTCTATGTTACGGGCATTTAATTTTTGCAATTGCTTGTACCGATTTTCCATTTCGTTCACGGCCCATTTCAATGCATTCACCGCCGCCGCCGCATCCAGTTTTACAATTGGCGTTATTAAATGTGGAATATCATCCCAGAACCCAAAATCAACACCCTTTGGGTCAATTATCATCAATTTACACTTGTCCGGCGTAAAATGATACACAACAGACATTATAATAGATTGCACAAACACGGACTTGCCAGAACCCGTACGTCCCGCAATCAACATATGCGGCATTTTTGCCAAATCAAAATACATTGGGTTTCCACCAATATCCACACCCAACGCCAACGGTATTTTATATTTTGAATTTATAAATAAATTATTATCAATCAGCGACTGAAAACGCACCGTTTGTCTGGTGATATTAACCATTTCCACACCAATTAATTGCGTGCTGGGGATATGCGCAATACGAATATTTTCAGTTGCCATGGCGCGTGTCATATCTTCCACCGTTTTGCTGATATCAACCATTCTGACGCCACTTTTCGGCATAAATTCATACAGTGTAATAATTGGACCGGGGCGGATTCCAACCACCTTGCCCAAAACGCCATATTCTGCAAAATGTACCTCCATCGCGGCGGCATTGCGTTTTAATTCCGGCGTAATAACATTTTTCCCAAAATCCGAACGTTCCAAAAATGCAGGGTCTGGCAATTCATATTCATGTTCACCATTATCAGATTTAACACGTACACTGCGTGTTGCCCTGCGCGTGGCGCGTTTGTGTTCGGCCTTTGCCCTGCCCCTGCGGGGTTTTACGGTATCATCATCTGTTTCGTCTTCTTCGTCTGATGCGTCCCCGTCATCGTCTGTAAATTCAGAATCTTCTGTGTCTGAATATTGCACAGGCGTCGCCAAATGAAATACCGACAACAACCAACGCACACCACGCCAAATCATATTTATGGCACTTTTAATATGTGCCCATTTTATATGTAACAAAACAGACGCCAATAACACAAATACCGTCAATGCCAACAATCCAATAACAATCCGCATCCATCCGGCACCAATTGCACCGATATCATACGCCGCAATCGCGCCCAACATACCACCAAATGTTGACGCTGAATCCAGCAAACCAAATCCAACCGCCCCCGCACAAACCGCCACAAAAAAGCGCAGGAAATTATATTCTGGCGATGCATCATCATCCCAATTTGCCAACCACGCCAATCCCCAGCGCGCAACACACAAAATAAAAAACAGCGCGGGGACAAACCCAACACCATAACGTAAAAAACCAACAACCTGTCCCATAACAGATTGTGTGCCAAATGTACTGGCAACTGCAAACCCATCCAGATATGGGTTATAAAAAATCAACGCGAATAACGCCCACAACGCCAGCCCCAGCATTACGCCACCGGCAATGCGCTTGATTAAACTTTTTAACGCCGTTGAAATACTTTCCGGTAAAAAATTAGACTCTCTTGCCATACCCTGCATTTTATCACAAAAAAGATAAAAATGTTAGGGGCATTCAGACAAATAATTAATTATTTTCAGAATTGTAATGCTTTAATCCGGCCTTTACCACATCTGCCGCAACCATACCAATAAAAGCCCCAAAAATAACATCTGATGGCCAATGTGCACCAACACATATACGCGACAGCCCAATAATTATTGCCAACGACCATGTAAACCATTTTATTTTTGGTGCCAACAATCCCAACATAACCAACCCTGCAAACGATGCAAACGTATGCCCAGACGGCATTGAATTAAACGCCCAATCTGTTGAAAATGGCACAAAGCCAACCTTGTCCAATGCTTCAAAGAACACAGGACGCATACGCCCAATAACTATTTTCAAAATTTTACCAACTATGCTGGCCGCCAATACGGAACACAAAACATAGAACGCATAACTGTTACGAATTTTATCAAACGCATCATTACACAAAGCCCTGAAACTGGGCTGATTATTATGATTTCTGTAACGTGGTTTTTGTTTAATACTTTTTTTAATATAAAACGCCAACAACACAATAAATGAAACAAATATCCACATTTTGGCATCAAACAGCCAATCAAACAAATGCCACAACCGGCAATCAAACTGACGCATAAATAAATACAGCGGTTTATCAAACCACGCGATTCCAGAAACCACCAACGCCGCAGTTATTGCCGCCCCACACGTAATCCAATTCCATTTTAATTTATTGTCAGTTGTTAAAAACATAACACACCACCATTTGCGATATAAAATTATTCTGCTATCAGTTTATTATAAACCTTGGAATCCGTCAATATTTTTGCAGATACGGCCGACGCCAGCGCATCTTCATCCGCACCACTGGTAATCACCGGACATCCACGCCGAATATCTTCTGCATTAACATCGGGCTTATCATTAAAATCCTGTGAATTAAAATCATTGTTTATCACGTTCAAGAAAAATGCATCTTGCTGATTCACAGAACGAATATTAGACAAACAAACAATTGGGAAAATTCCGCGTCCATCTATTACGCGCCCCTTGCCTGTTTTAATGGATTTGTTTAACAGTTCCAACGCCCCGCCATTATTCAAATTTATCCGTGTTGCAATTCGTGCATTACCGGCAGTTGGCGTTCCAACCAAAACACCACGCCCATTTTCATAAAATGCTGCGACTATGGCCTCGGCTGTGCCACGCGTCATATTAGACATTAAAACAACCACCGGCACATCTGTAACCGCCGCCCCACCGGGGATAACCTCTACTTCATCCTTGGCCGTTTCAACAATCCGCATCACAGGCTGTTGCCCGATAAATAAACCCGCCAATTTTGCCGCCGCCCTTTCATCATCACCAGTTGCGGCCCGCATATCTAAAATAATTCCAGAAATATCGGGATATTTTGCCAAAGCCTCGTTCACAATGGATGCAGTATTATCAGAAACCTTGTGAACAACAATTTCCAATATTCCCCCAGTTTCAGCATCACTGCGATGAACAACATCAGCATCCGCCAAAATCACAGTTGCACGACGTAAAACAACATCTTTTGCACCATTTGGTGATAAAACCTTTAATTTAGACGTCCCTGAATTAAATCCGGACATTGCCCCCGACAAATCAGCATCAGACATATCCGCAACATTTACCCCATTTACAGAAACGATTAAATCGCCCTCTTTTATTCCGGCGGTATCGGCGGGTGAATCCTTGAATATTCCGGTAACGCGCCAATTACCACGCGTGTCACGCGCCCCTTCCAAACCAACACTGGTTAAAATCCGTCCGTCTTCGGCAATCTCTGCGGCACGTGAATAAATATAGCGTCCATTTTCATCAATACCACGCATTAAACTGTCCACAACCATTTGATACATTTGGCTGGTTGATGCATTATGCAACACCGAATCATTTGCGCGCAGTTTTAATACCAACGCCGTTGTTATTTCACCAAATCCGTTCCAATCATTTGGTGCGGGGCGTGGATAATTTGCAATAATTGCATCATCCCACACCAACACAACCCGTTCATCAGTTGCAGCAATATGCGCATGCGTATTTAAATTTTCCAAACTTTCAATTGCAACGTTTATATTTTTACCGGCCCATTTAACGCCGTCTAATTTTTCATAAATATCAGCAAAAGTTGCAGACACATCAAAAACATTTAACCCATCCTGTACGGGCTCATCTTCAAAAAACAAACTGTCCGCAAAACAAGGCATCGCAACCAAAGCCAAAATCGCAAATATAAAGAATTTTTTTATTCTCATTATACTTCCCCCCTGTTTGGTTGCGACGAATTGCCACTATTTTGTATCATCACGCAAATTAAAGTGATACAAAATAACATTAGAAATATAAATACTGGTAAATGTTCCCATCACGACCGCGAACGTCATCGCAATTGCAAAGTCACGCAACGCCGGCCCACCGAACAGGAACAGCGCAACCATCGCCAATATGGTTGATACACCCGTCATAATTGTACGCCGCATCATTTCATTTACAGACAAATCAATTAAATCGTCCATTGGCATTTTGTGATATTTTTTAATATTTTCTTCTATGCGGTCATAATTAACAACCTTGTCATTAATGGAATATCCAACGCCCATTAATATAACCGCAATTGCCGTCTGATTAAATTCCAGTCCTGTAATGGAAAAGAATCCAAACATTATGACAAAGTCCAAACACAATGATATAAAAGAACCAATTGCATATCCACCACGATAACGAACCCACACGTACACAGACATCAACAGGAACGAAAACAATATCGCCAATATTCCACCGCGCACCAATTCGCCGCCAATTTTTGGTCCAACAATTTGTACCTGTGAATATTCAACTTTATCACCCAATATATCTTTGATTTCTGTTACACGCTGATTTTGTTCTGCATCGGTTGCCCCACGTGGCAAACCAACACGCACCAAAATCGCACCATTATCACCCACAGATTGCAATTCAGGATTAAACTGTTCCAAATCAGCACGCATTTTATCAATGGTATATTCGGCAGATACGGGTTTTACCTCCATAGATATCCCACCTGCAAAATCAATACCATAATTTAACCCACGAAAAGCCAACGATATAATTGACAACCCAATTAAAGCACCGGCAATCCAGTACGATAACTTGCGATACTTCATAAATTTCAGTTTCATAATACCAACCCCTTACTTATCAGTCTTTACATAACTAATTTTTTTATTTTTGCCGTTCATGTACCAATCAATAATAACCTTGGACAAAGATACGCATGTAAATAAAGTTGTCAAAACACCAACCGATAACGTCACCGCGAAACCGCGAATCGGACCTGCACCAAACTGGAACAAAACCAGCGAACAAATCAAATTGGTTAAATTTCCATCCAAAACAGCCTTCATAGAACGATGGAATCCGGCCTCTACTGCGCGCAACGGGGTTGCCCCAGCACGAATTTCATCACGTATTCGTTCAAACGGCAATATGTTTGCATCCACGGCCATACCCAATGTTAAAACGATACCTGCAATCCCCGGCAACGTTAACGTCGCCCCCAACAGTGCAGATATACCAATAATCATTGCCAAATTAATCAGCAAAACAAAACTGGCAATTACACCAAAGCCCCGATAGCAAACAATCATAAATATCATAATAAATATGACACCAACAAAAGATGCTATTTTTCCGGCCTCTATCGTATCAGCACCCAAACCTGCACCAACAGTTCTTTCTTCTATGACCTGTAACGGTGCTGGCAATGCACCACTGCGCAACAGCACGGCTAAATCCTTGGCCCCCTGTAATGTAAAGCCACCGGAAATTTGACCACGCCCCCCCGGAATGGGTTCACGAATTGTTGGGGCGGATAAAACCTCGCCGTCTAAAACAATTGCGAATCGTTCATTCACGTGTTCTGTGGTTAATCTGGCAAATTTACGTGCCCCCGCCGCATCAAACACAGTTGTTACAACCGGCATATTATTTTGGTCAAAATCAGCCTGTGAATCCTTTAACGAATCGCCCGAAACTTCCACATGCGTATACACAGGAATCTTTTGTTCAGGTGCATCAATATATGGCAAAAATTCAGTTCCCTTTGGCGCATGTCCAGATGCCAATTGTTCAGCGGTAACATCTTCGTTCACCAGATGGAAAGTCATTTTTGCAGTTTGACCAATTAATTCCTTAATCCGTTCTGGATTATCAACCCCCGGCAATTGAACCAAAATGTATTTTCCGCCCTGACTTTGAATAGATGGCTCTTTGGTTCCCAATGCATCAATACGACGACGAACAATTTCAATACTGCGCGACAAAGCGTCCTGAACCATTTCATCCTTGGCCCGTTGTGAATAAGCCAACGACATTGTGCGACCATCAACAGAAATATCCACACTATCACCAAAGACGCTTCTTAATCTGCCACGTGCGCGCGATACATCTTCATCGTTACGAACAACGAACGACACAACGCCGTCCTTGTTACGCATATTTGAAAATCTGATAACACCCTTGTCCCTATCAATCAGTGCACTGCGGGCCTCTTCATACAATTGCACAGATTTTTCCTGCATCATTGTATTGGTATCAACCTCTAATAACAACTGTGCACCACCCTTTAAATCCAACCCCAATGGGATTGGCTGAATCCATGATGGAAAATAAGGTGCTAAATTTGGTGCGATTGTCGGCACCGCCAGCAATACGCCAAATACCGCGACAAAAATTATTGCCAGTTTTTTAAACATACTATTACCCTTTTACTCAACACTTGCGATTGCGCCCTTGGTTACTTCTATGACAACGCCATCTGCAATTTCCATTTCAATTGTTTTTTCATTTATTTTTTTAACCACGCCATAAATCCCAGCGGCCATAATACGATTGCCCACCCGAATAGAATCAATCATTTTTTGATATTCGGCCATGCGCTTTTTATTTGGACGCACCATAAAGAAATAAATGATTGCGAAAATAATTACACAATACAGTAACAAACCCCACCAATCAGTTGTTTGTACGGCTGCCTGTTCAACGGCTTGACTGGTTGTTTCTGCAACAGCGGTTGTTTCTTGCATATTTTTTCTCCTTAACAGTTAATTATTATGTACCAGAATAGAAAAAAAAGCCGGTTATGTAAAGAAAAATAGTTATAAATCAGCCAATCTATATACGTTCAAACCAACCATCTATGTCCACCAAGGGAATTATTTTATACACAGGCCGCCCATGATTGCATTCACCACCACGATTTGTACGTTCCACATCACGTAACAGCGCATCCATCTGGGCCATATCCAATTTTTGCCCTGCCCGCACACTGTGATGACATGCATAATTTGCCAATTTTAAATGCAGCCGTTCAGACAATTGCGATGAATGCCCGTTGGCGCGAACCTCGTCCGCGATTGCATGAAATAAATCAGCCCAATTTAAATCCCAATCAGCGGGCTTTTCAAACACAGCAACCGCATCGTCACCAAACGCATCAACATGCAGACCTGATTTGCGCATTTCATCGGCAATTGATACAACCGCCATCACATCTTCTGACCGCAACGCCACAACAATTGGGGTTAATAATGGTTGTGATTTTATCGCATACCGTCGCAGGCGTTCATATGTAATACGTTCATGCGCGGCATGCTGGTCAACAATTACCAAATTTTCACCGCTTTGTGCCAATATATATTTATTTCCAATTTGCCCAATAACACGCCCCAGTGGTAAATTATCATCACCATTATCAGCATGCGCCACATGTACCACCTTTTCATTTATCTGGCCACTGTTGGATATTTTGTTTGTTTCAAACATAAATGCACTGTCGGCACCACTGTGTTGTGGCGAACATGCACGAAATTGAAATTCTGCAAAATTTATATTTTGCCCCGCAACCGGTCGTACATCTGTATTATTCACAACCACCTGATTTTCAGCAGTATTTGCCACCCTGTCAGACAAAGTCTGTGACAACACATCACGCAACGACTTTATAATAAACGCACGCACATGCGATGGTTCTAAAAAGTGTACCTCGGTCTTGGCGGGGGAAACATTAACATCCACATTGCGCGGATTTGTTTCCAAATATAATGCACACAATGGAAATTCACGTGCATGCATAACATCCATATATGCCGCACGCAATGCACCAACCAAAACCTTGTCCTTTACCGGCCGGCCATTTACAAATAAAAACTGGTCAACAGATGACGCACGCCGCAATGTGGGTTCAGAAATAAAGCCATGTAATTTCAGTGATGCATCAGACCCAGATACTGCATCAACCGCCAACATCCGCCCCCGCACATCATCACCCATAACGGCAGCGATTCGTTCGCCCATATCCTGATTTTTTGGGAATCGCCATTTATTATTTAATGTAAACCCAACATCCGGTCGCGCCATGGCCAAACGTTTAACAACATCCAACACAGACATCATTTCCGCCCTGTCACCGCGTAAAAATTTTAATCTGGCCGGCGTTTTTGCAAATAAATTACATGCCCGAATACGTGTCCCAGCATCCCAGTCTGATGGTCTGATTTCACCGGTGGAACAATTAATTTGCCACCCATTTTCATCCACACCATTATATGTATCAATTGTCATATCAGACACAGATGCAATTGATGGCAACGCTTCACCACGAAAGCCCATAAAATTAATATTTAATAAATCATCAGATGGTAATTTAGATGTCGCATGCCGCATAATACAGTGTGCCAAATCATCACGCGACATTCCACACCCATTATCAATAACAGAAATCATGGTGCGCCCACCATCAGCCACATCTATGACAATCTGGTCAGCCCCAGCATCCAATGCATTTTCAACCAGTTCCTTGACCACACTGGCGGGGCGTTCCACAACCTCGCCGGCGGCAATTTGATTTATTAAAAAATCTGGTAAAACGCGAATCGGCATATACGCGGCCTACTCTTTAAATTTTACTTCCAGTATTTCATATTCCTTTTCACCGCTGGGTAATTTCACAATACACGTATCACCAACGCATTTACCAATCATTGCCCGCCCAACTGGCGACGTACAGGAAATAATTTGCCGACCATCCGATTCTATATCGGACAAAATACGACATTGCATACGGTTGCCATCCTCATCTTCGGCAACGACACATGCACCAAAAACAACACGGTCACCAGTCAAACTGTCCACATCAATAACATCAGCATTATTAATAAAATCTTCTATGAATTGAATACGCTTGTCAATTTGGCGTTGTTTTTCCTTGGCCGCACTGTAATCAGCATTTTCAGACAAATCACCCAACGACCGTGCCCATTGCACTGTTTTCAATATTTCCGGACGTTGAATTTCCTTTAAATCCTTTAATTCTTTAATCAGGCCGTCAAATCCAGCCCGTGAAATCGGTTTTTTTTCCATTGTTACCTATCCTGTATATTTTTGTTGAAATTATAAGCATTCATTTTAATTTTGCAATTATCAAATGAACAGGCTATACTTTTTTAGTTAAATATAAAGTTATGAAATCAAGACCAAAAATTTTAAAACGCTTTTTATTACGCAGATTCTTTTCTGGTGTTGGATTGGTTATGCTGGTCGTGTGCGGCATAATCATGGCAATAACATTTGTGGAACGTCTGCCTTCTAACCCAACGGCATTGGCTGCATTGGCGGACACATGGCGTAGATTATTGGAATATGTACCAATGTTTTTACCATTGGCTGTATTTATGGGAACATTACTGGCGTCATACAATCTGACAAAATCCAGTGAAAAAATTATTATTGCCAGTGCGGGTTTATCCCCATATCAAATGGCGCGTCCATTTTTAACCGGTGCTGCATTAATTGGTATTGTTGCAACAACCGTTTTAAACCCGTATTCAGTAAACCTTAATTCACAGGATATAACCCCCGACCATTTGGTACTGATTGATGATGAAATATGGTTACGTGAATCATCTGAACACGGATACATTACAATGAATGCAAAAAATATGCATAAATCCGGAAACATATTATTATTTGATAATGCAACAATATATATACAAAATTCAGACTTTAAATTGACCCAACGTGTTCAGGCACAAACAGTTACTTTGTCAGAAAATGGATTAAACGCGACCAAGGCCACATCTTGGAACGATGTCGGTGTTCCAACTGTTTCAGATTGGCATATGAAAACATTGTTAAATCCACAAACCGTTCTGGACAGATACCTGCAACCTGACCAAATTTCATTCTGGGAATTACCACAATTTATAAAAAAGATGCAAAAAATAGGCGTTCCTGTCCGTGCCCATTTGGTTCAATTTTGGACATTACTGTTTTTACCACTGACCATGGTTGCAATGGCAACATTGGGGGTTGCATTTTCCCAAACCCGCCAACGCAGAAATTACAGTTTTGGTGTAAAATTTGGCATCGGAATTTTAACCTGCTTTGCGTTATATTTCTTGGTAAATATGTTCAGCGCACTGGGTTCAACCGGTGTTGTACCACCGCTGTTGGCGATTGTTGCGCCCCCATTAATAATTATTGCTGCATCTGGGGTATTCATAACCAGTTTTGACACCATATAATATATAAAGGAACAAGTTATGCCATTACGTAAAAAGAACACAAAACGCAACAAAATCATTATCTGGACACTGATTGCCGTATTGGTGATATTAATGATAATATCATTCCCCGCCACCCAAAACGTAACTGAAATAGTCCTGTATCCATAATGAATTACATAGATGTTTTTTTAGAAGCCCTGTCTGCTGAACGTGGTCGCAGTACAAAAACATTGGCCAGTTATGCCAGTGATTTACATCAGGCAGATGAAAATATTTCTGGCGGTCTGATGAACGCAACAGCAAATGATGTGCAAAATTATTTATCACATCTGCAGGAACGGCCCTCTTCCATTGCACGCAAGGCCAGTGCCCTGCGCGGTTTTTACAAATTTTTAATGCTGGAAAAAATTATTTCTGAAAATCCGGCAGCAAACTTGGAATTACCCAAACGCACACGCACATTACCAAAATTTTTATCAGTTGATGAAATAGAATTATTAATTTCATCGGCGGGCGATGTACGTAATGCAACCAGACTGCGCGCAATGCTGGAATTGGTATATGCATCTGGTCTGCGCGTATCAGAATTATGCGAATTACCAATGACTGCAAATTTGGGCGATAAATTATTAATCCATGGCAAGGGAGCCAAGGAACGCATTGTTCCCATGCATGAACGTGCCCGCGCTGCATTACATAAATGGCTGGAAATTCGTGGTAACGACAAATCAAAATATGTTTTCCCATCAACTGGAAAAAGCGGCCATATCACGCGTGATGGATTTTTTAAAATACTGAAAAAATGTGCGGTATTGGCCGGCATTGACCCCAATCGGGTCAGTCCGCACGTACTGCGCCATTCATTTGCATCACACCTGTTGGCGGGTGGCGCAAATCTGCGCGCGATACAAACAATGCTGGGACACGAAGATATATCCACAACACAAATTTATACACACGTTTTGCCAGAAAAGTTAAAAGAAACAGTTCAATTACATCACCCACTGGCAACCAACAAGGATTTTGAAAAATGATAAAAAAATGTGACCATGCTGGTTGCACCAAGGCCGGTACTTGTCGTGCACCCAAAAACCGCGATTTAACAGATTATTGGTGGTTTTGCCGTGAACACGCGGCTGAATATAATAAAAATTGGAATTATTATGCCGGTATGACCCCCGACGAAATAGAAGAAGATTGGGAACGCCAAACATTTGGCGCACCATTAAAAGATAAAAAACAGGCCGACGCCGACAATGCAGATTATATAAAATTTCTAAACGATTTTATCACAGGTCGTGCAACATTTGATAAAGCCCCACCCCGTCGCACAAACCTGTCTGGTCGCATAACATCTGCATTTGCAACATTTGATTTACCAATTACCGCATCATGGCGTGAAATATCGGCCAAATATCGTGCATTGGCAAAACGCCACCACCCCGACACTGCAACCGGTGACAAAGACGTGGCCGCAAAACAATTTACAAAAATCACCGACGCATATAATACACTAAAAAAACACTTTGGAAAAAAATGATTATTAATAATTAATCATTTATATTCACAGTCTTCTGTAAAATAGAATGTTCCAATTGAATCAGTAAATGAAAACGTGGAGCTGCCACCATTTGCATAACATTTATAATCATTTTCGGCATCTACCAAATATCGGCCCAAACCAGTTTTATCTAATAACACAGGGCAACATCCAGTGGGGGTTCGTATTGAATTTAATGCATATGCAACTGTATAACCACTGCTGCAAATAAAATTTCTTAATTCGTTTCCACCATTACAAGTCGCATTTGGGGGACACGGCAAACATTCTGGCATATCATCACCGTTTCCTGATGCGTCACAATTACTGTTACAATAATACTCATAACGACATTGACAATCTTCATAATATATTTCTGGCGTTCCAACTTTATCACAAACACAATTTGTATTATTTCGCCAATACTGCTTTATTGCACATTCAAACTCATCCAATTCTTCCCAACCATTATCAGCACGACACAAATTGTCGCATTGGTTTGCACATCCAATTGGCGTTGGTTCGGGCACGACGTTATCCCATATCATAACATCATACCCCTGACACGCAGATGACACAGTCCCACAATCAGGCAAACCATCAAAACCATGTGTATCATAACTCATTCCTGTTCCTGCATTACCACAAATATAATTCGTATTTACCAAGAAAAACTTACACGCATCATCACGGTAATTTTGGTTTAAATTATTTACAGAGCCCTCTTCAACACAATCCAAGCCCGAAAAACCAGACCTGCTAACAAAATCACTTTTATACCAATCATTATAATATTGCCCTTCTGTCACATGGGTAATTGCGAATGCGTTTGATACACACAACATACACACAATATCCAACATTACTTTTAAAAAATTTCTTGATTTTTGCATGATACATCCCCCAAATTGCTTGCCGAATCTAAACGGTGGTTAAAAATATGCAAAATCAAGAATTGACAATTACCCAGAAAATATGACAAAATTATATTATAAGATATAAAAACTTATGCCGAAAATAAACCACCGTTTATTTCCAGTAATAATATGAGTTTTATAAAAAACAACACGGGATAAATCCGTGTTATTTTTTTATTATACAACCACAAGCAGATGCGCCAATACAAAAAACAAATCAATTAGAGCCGGCCAGATATGTGCGGGAAAACGCAGGGGGTGTACAAACAGTTACACGAACACTGTTTTCAACATCCGAATCATAAATCAATTAGAATTGTGCAGATGCGCATGTGGTTGGCAACGGGAACGTACAGGGAGTTACGTGACCAACGCCAACCACAAGCAGATGTGCAATTATAATTGATTTAGGTATGCAATGGCGTCCATGGCAGCAGTACATCCTGTTCCGACCGCCGTTGCAATCTGCATTTTTATTTCTGATTCAACGTCGCCGGCGACAAACATACCGCGTGGTAATTCAATTGGGGATAAACGGCCCATATTATCGCGTTTAATATCTTCGGTTAAATAGTCGGTGTTGGCCTCGTGCCCGATGGCGACAAATAAACCATCACAAATGATTTCTGCGTCATCGGTGGTGGTTACAACCAATCGGTCATCGTCCGTTTTTGCAATTTTTTTCAAATCAGTATTAAACAAACATTCAATATTTTCACGTTCAGCCACACGGTTGCGCAGAATGGCCTCGGCACGGGTAAATGCGCCCTTGCGATAAACTATTTTTACATTTTTTGCAATATCAGCCAAATACAGTGCATCATTCAATGCGGAATTACCGCCCCCCATAACGATGACTTCTTTTTCAGAATAGAAAAATCCATCACATGTGGCACAGTAAGAAACCCCCTTGCCGAACAGTTCACGTGCACCCTCTATTTCCAGTTTACGTGGGGACGCACCAGTTGCGATTATAACAGTTTTACCAACATAACGATTACCATCATCACATAATATGTTAAAGCCACTTTCGGCATCACCATCAATACTTTTAGCAGAAACAAATTTTATTTCCGCGCCAAAACTTTCGGCCTGTGTTTTCATAAATTGTGACAGTTCCAAACCACTGCCGCGCCATCCGGGGTAATTTTCCAATACGGCGATGCCAGCAGTCTGGCCACCCAATGTGTCGCCCCCCAGAACCAAAGTCTTTTTACCTGCACGTGCGCAATACAGTGCCGCCGTTAATCCGGCCGGCCCCGACCCCAGAATTAAAACATCGTGCATAATAATATCATTCATATTAATAACTCCTGCTTTACTATTATGATTTATGTCGGGCATCAGAATAACATAATTGGCTTTAATTCGCAAATAATTTTGAATATACATAAAATTTGTTGATTTTTAAGCCACAACGCAATAAAATTTAATCATTATGAAATTTATATTTTTATCTTCATCACTGTCTTCATCCCCGTTTGGGGTGCAATTTTAATCTGAATATAATATAAATGTAAAAAATCCGTTTAATTAACAAATTATAAATTTTTAAGGAAACAAAACTATGTTGGACATCAGATTTATTCGTGAAAACCCAGATACAGTAAAAAATGCCTGTCGTGTCAAGGGATTTGAGGACCATATTGATGAAATCTTGACACTGGATGCACGTGTGCGCGAATTAAAAACAGTTACACAAAATATGACCGCGGAAAAGAATAAAATCACCCGCGAAATTCCAACCGCCACTGATAAAGCACCATTGATTGCACGTTCAAAACAAATTGGTGATGAAATCGCGGCTGATATGGCCGAACTGGCGGACAAGGAAGCAAAATTAAACGACCTATTGCACCGCGTTCCACAAATTCCAGATGCGTCCGCCCCAATCGGACCGGATGACAGCGCAAATACAGAGGTGCGCCGTGTTGGCACACCACGTGAATTTGATTTTACACCACGCGCCCAATGGGATTTGTTGGATATGAACGGATGGTGGGCACCTGAAAAAATCGCACAAATTTGTGGCACACGCACATATTGCCTGATTGGCGAAGCGGCTGAATTACAATTAGCCATTGAAACATACGTTATTCAAAAATTAATCGCCCGCGGCTTTACATTCATTGAATGCCCGTCCATCACAAAACCACAAACTATATTTGATGCCGGTCACTTTATGGGTTCTGATTTATCCATTATGAATAACGACGTGTTTATGTTAACCGGCACAGACAGATGTTTGGCCGGCACGGCGGAAATAATATTAAATTCCCTGCACAGTGGTGAAATTTTACCGGAAAGTGCGCTGCCAATTAAATACGCGGGATTTTCACCATGCTTTCGTAAAGAGGCCGGTGCCGCCGGTCGTGACACCCGTGGTCTGGCACGCTTTCACCAATTTAACAAGGTTGAACAATACATATTCTGTAAACCAGAACAGTCCGACGAAATGCATGAATTATTATTGAACAACCTGTGCGAAGTTATGGCTGATTTCGGTCTGCCGTACCGCGTAATTGCAAATTCAACGGGCGATATGGGATTTAACAAAGTAAAAATGAATGATGTAGAGGCATGGGTCCCATCTGAAAACGCATACAAGGAAGTCGGCAGTTGTTCATCCATTGGCACATTTCAGGCACGACGCACAAACACCCGTTACCGTGAAAACGGCACGAACGAGGTTAAGTTCTGTGCAACATTAAATAATACCGGTATTGCCGTACCACGCGCACTGGTACCATTTTTGGAAAACAACCAAAACGCGGACGGCAGTGTGAACATTCCTGAAAAATTGCAACCATTAATGGGTGGCCGCAAAACAATTGGTGGCAAACACTAATAAAAAAACCGGCAAACGCCGGTTTTTTTTATTATTTTTGTTTTATCTTTGTTTTTGTACTTTGCTGGCAAATTTTTCTGCTGAAACAAATGGAAAATATAATCCCTTGAACAAACTGGCAGAATTTCTATATTTAATTGCCTTCAGGGCATCCAATAAAACTTTTTGCCCCTGTTCGCGTTCAACAGCAAACTGGCTGTCTAATTTTTCAATATTATTTACAACACGTTGATACAACAGAAAAACGCGATTATCGTTGCTGCCACGTGGCATAAATGCCGCCGCCATATCCAGACGTTCCAAACCTGCCTGAACCCGTGCACCATAATCTGCATATTTTATCGGATTTGCGGCAACCTGTTCCACTTCGCTGATTGCGTTTTTGATTTGTGCCAGTTCAACTTTGTCGCGCGCACGCGCACCCAAATTATTTAAATATTTTACAATTTCTGCAAAAAATTGTTGCAGTGTTGCATCAAAATCTATCATTACAGCCCCCTGTACTTTATTTACACATTATAATATAGTACAAAATCACAGTTTTGTCAAACAAAAATGACAGCTACGGCATTATCTGTAACGAACAAAATCTGCGCGTGCCTTTCTTAACTTGGTAACAAATCTGTTAAATTTATTCGCAGACACAGCCATATTCCAATGCAGCAATTTCTGGCCCAATATTATATTTCTGTTTGGTAAATCAGAATTATAATACATATGAATTGCGTTTAATACCTCTATAAATTCTGGATAAACATTTATCTTATCATATGTAAATCCAGCCTTGGTCGGGTTCAGGCACAACCGCCACCGCGTCTGAAAATTAGTCATTAAATGTGGCACTTTGGCAATTTTACGTACACTTTCAATATTACCCTGAATTTCTGCGACTTTTTTATCATCTTTGACGCGTTTGGAATTTTCATCCAATATTGCAATTACAGAATTAAAAAAGTTTGCTATTTTTTGTTCATAATCTGTCATATAAATCCCCTTAACAAAATTTAATGCGTAATGTAAAAAGATAACACAAAAAGACAAAACGTCAATATTTTTAGCATATATTTGTTGAAAATGCGAAATTATAGTATAATCTATTGGTTACGAATTTTTTTAAGTATACGGGGTTAATTATCAATGGTTATGAAAATAAGAAATATTGCGATTATTGCACACGTTGACCATGGCAAAACCACACTGGTTGACAATATGTTAAAACAGGCCGGCACATTCCGCGCAAATGAAAAGGTTGCCGAACGCGTTATGGACAGTGGTGATTTGGAACGCGAACGCGGAATTACCATATCTGCAAAACCAACGGCTGTTCAATGGGGCGATTATAAAATCAATATTGTGGATACCCCCGGTCACGCTGATTTTGGTGGCGAAGTGGAACGTATTTTATCAATGGTTGACGGTGTTGTATTATTGGTTGATGCGGCCGAAGGCCCGCTGCCCCAAACTAAATTTGTATTAAGCAAGGCATTAAAACTGGGACTGCGTCCAATTGTGTGCATTAACAAAATTGACCGCAGCGACGCCCGTCCGGACGAAGTTTTAACCGAAACATTTGACCTGTTTGATAAATTGGGTGCAACCGATTCGCAATTGGATTTTCCATACCTGTACGCATGCGGGCGTGATGGTTGGGCCGTACGCGATTTGAACGATGAACATCGTGATTTAACCCCACTGTTTCAGTTAATTATTGACCACGTCCCTGCCCCCGATTGCAATGGCACACGTTGCCAAATTGATGCACCTTTTTCAATGTTGGCCACCACGTTGGAAGCAGACCCATACGTTGGCCGAATACTGACCGGAAAAATAGAATCCGGCACGGTTCGCGTTGGCCAAACTGTAAAAGCCATAAATATGAATGGCGAATTGGTTGAAAACGCCAAAATTACAAAAATTATTGAACATCGCGGTATTGAAAAGGTATCATTGGAATCTGCATCCGCCGGTGATATTGTGGTTGTGGCGGGCTTTACACGGGCAACTGTTGCAGACACATTGTGTGACCCGTGTGTTACCGAACCAATCCCTGCAATGCCGATTGACCCCCCAACCCTGACCATGACATTTTTCGTAAATACGTCACCACTGGCGGGACGTTCTGGTAAAAAATTAACATCGCGTATGATTGGCGAAAGATTATTCAAAGAGGCCGAAACCAACATCGCCCTGCGTGTTACACAAAGTGCAAACAACGAATCGTTTGAGGTTTCCGGTCGTGGCGAATTACAATTGGGTATTTTAATTGAAACCATGCGTCGCGAGGGCTTTGAATTAAGTGTATCACGCCCGCGCGTTGTTATGCAGGATGGTGAAAACGGTGAAAAACTGGAACCCACAGAAGAAGTTGTTATTGACGTTGATGACGAATTTTCCGGCGTTGTAATTGAAAAAATGACCAAGCGCAAGGCCACAATCACAGAAATGAAAGCATCCGGCAACGGCAAAACCCGTATTGTATTTTCCGCCCCATCACGCGGACTGATTGGATATTTATCAGAATTTCGCACAGACACACGTGGCACTGGCGTTATGAACCGCGTCTTTTCCGGATACGAACCATATCGCGGCCCAATATCGCAATATCGCCCCGGTGTATTGGTATCCATGGAAAACGGTGTTACAACAACATACGCACTGCATAATTTGGAACCACGCGGTGTATTGTTTGTTGGCCCCCAGACCGAGGTTTATTCCGGTATGATTATCGGTGAACACAGCAAGGAAAATGATTTAGAGGTAAATCCAGTACGCGGCAAAGAATTAACAAACGTTCGTTCTGTCACGGCCGACGAAAAATTATTCTTGGCCCCACCGCGCAAAATTTCATTGGAAGAAGCATTGTCATATATCCAAGATGATGAATTGGTAGAGGTCACCCCCGCAACGATTCGTCTGCGCAAAAAAGAATTGGACAGCAATATCAGAAAGAAAACACGCAAAAACGCTGACGCTTAACAACGCCAATACGTTTTCATATTTTTGCGAAAACGACCACGACGTTCGCGCCCAATAATCAGGCACGCCATCAGTTTTATCATTAAATTTTTGAATTTGTAAATAAATGGTGAACTGCTGGCGGCCTTGAATTTTTCCATGGCGACATTATACTCGCGCCAATCATCATCAGTTGGAATTTGCGCATTCGGCGAATATTTGAATCCATTGTCATCAAAAAATTTCTTGATATATTTCGTCAGCCCTATTATTTGTGGCATACTGGTACTGTGTGGCGTGCGTACACGTTCAACAGATGCCGCCACATAATATGAATTAAAATTTTTCACAGAATTTATCATATTTTGAACATCAAAATTATCCTTGTTAACACGATTACGCTTTATTTGTATAACCGTGCCACCACGTGGCATAAACAGTGCCAAATGCAATGCAGTACCGGCACAGCCCGCCAACACACTGCAATTTTTCATAAAACTGATTTGTTCGGTCAATGGCATTGTTTCAGGATAAATAATATGAAATCCATTTTTGGCAAAAATTTCCTGAATGCCATCTTCGCCATATGTACGACCAGATTTCAATTTTGCACGTGATACATAAATTTTATCGTACCCAACCCCATCCGTCCGCGCGGCCATATATTCAAAAGGTTTGCTAAATTCATCCGCATAATACAGCGGAATATTAAAAGATTGATGTGGAATATATACATTTCTGAATTTTGTTGTTTCATTCAAAATTATAATTTTATCACGCGACACACCCAACGCATCCAGTAAATCATAAATATATTTCGGCACCGGATTAACATTTTGATTATTTACCAAAACAATTGGCAAATCGCGCATACCGTCCTGTAATAAACCATATGCCCTGTTCATATGTTCCAACAAAAAGTGTCCAAAATGCGGATATACATTTCCAAAATAAATTACATCCGCATCAACATACGGCACATTGTTCGGAATATCGCGCGGTATAAATTGACAATTATGCCCCCGCATTTGACGACTGGCCGCGACAAATTTGCCATTACCATCAAACACCCCAAATCCATGTTCATGCGCATTAACAATTGTCCCACCGGACACACAATCTGTTTTCACACTTATTTTACGTTGTGCGTGTGCCCGCGCCATACATTGACGTTTATAAGAATTTGGTGCATAAAATTTCATAAACATTTTTGACCCTTGAAAAAAATAAAATATATGTAAAAATTATAAACAGTTATGAAAACAAATTCTAGTAATATTAAGCGTCTTTTCCTGATGGCGGGATACAGCGCGCAAAATAAAATTAATGCGTCATTGGTGTATATGATAAAACAATTTGCACAATGCGGTGACGTAATTTTGTTTATGGATAACGACGCGCCAAAATCAGAATTAAACAAAATTCAGCCATACGTTTTATATGCAAATGCCACGCGACATGGGGAATATGATTTTGGTTCATACCGGCGTGCATACACATACGCGCGGGATACAGATATTTTACAAAATTATGATGTTATATATTTGGTAAACGATTCGGTATATGGGCCACTGTACCCAATCACACCATACTTACAGAAAATGGAATTTTTTAAAACGGATGCTTTTGGTTTGGTATACAATCCGCATAAAACACATCCGCATATACAGTCATGGTTTGTCGGACTGCGTAAAAGGGTTTTTCTGTCATCTTGGTTTGATGAATTTATGATGTCCATCACCCATCAGCCTGACAAGGGTACAATTACATATTTATATGAACAGGGTCTTACACGTCTGTTACGCAAACATAATATAAAATACCAATGCATATATTCTGCATCCGGCCGTAATATATATAATGATGTAAAAAAATTATATCGCGCGGGCATGCCCTTTATGAAAAAGTGCGCATTTGTCCGTCATGATGGCCGACTGGGCGGGCAAATTTCATATGTTTTACGCCACATTGCCCCCGATTTGCGTAATGATATAATAACATCTGCGGCTGAAACATATGGTGCGCAATATGTATCATGGTTACTGACGCGTAATCCAATAAAAATTATGTATCGCAGTATAAAATACTTTTTTCACAAAATTTTGACCGAGGGCCTATGACAACACCACATAAAAAAACATCAAATAAATCACTAAAAAAGATAGCCGCCATAACAATGGCGCGTAATGATGATTTTTTTCTGACCCGCTGGATAAAATATTACGGTGATGAAATCGGGACTGAAAATTTATACATATATCTGGACGGCACTGACCAAAAAATCCCAAAAAACGCGGGCACAGCACATATAACCAAATTGCCACATAACGATATGTCGCGTGCAGCGGGCGACAAATACCGCATTGGAAAAATGAACGAACTGGCACACGACCTGCTGAAAACATATGATATTGTTATCGGTTGCGATTGTGATGAATTTTTAATTGTTGACCCAAACACGGGCAAATCATTGTCCGAATATTTATCAGACATAAAAATAAAAAACACGGTATCAGGATTGGGACTGGATGTGGGCCAAAATATGAAATGCGAAAAAACATTAAATACACGCGCCCCACTGTTGACACAACGTGAATACGCATTGCTGTCCACCAGATATACCAAACCCGTTGTAAAAAACGCACCCTTAAATTGGGGCAGCGGATTTCACAGTATATCCGGTCACAATTTTCATATTGATAAAAATCTGTACCTGTTGCACTTTGGCGCGGTTGATATGCAAATGTTGGAACACAAGGCCGCGGCCCGTGGCACAGATTGGTTAAATCATCTGCGGCGACGTGGCAACGGCACAATTAATGCAACAACAAATATGGCCCCACGTGGCGAAAAATGGTTAAAAATTGCGCGTTTTATTCAAACGTTTACCCGTCCAATTTATGCAATGGATAAACCCAGTATGATGGGGATTAAACGTGTTGTAAAAATTCCATCCCGCTTTAAAAAATCAAACGTCTGATTTTAAAACATTCATAATTTGTTTGGTTATCACATCAGAATCAAAACGGCGCAGTCCATCACGTGCAACTTTTTTCATTTTGCGCACATTAACCGCACCATTAAATACATCAGACATACACCCCGCCAATTCATCAACATTTCCGGGGGAAAATAATAATCCACCTGCACCATTATATAAAATTTCACGCGGGCCATTTTTACAATCAGACGAAATATTTATCCCCCCAACAGCCACAGATTCAATCAAGACGGTTGGTAAACCTTCGCTGAAACTGGACAAAATATTTGCCATTGCACCACGCATATAACCAAACGGATTGGCCAATGGACCGGTAAACACAACGTGGTCCGCCACAGATAACGCAGCAGCCATTTTTTCATATCTGTCCCGAAAACTGCCGCCACCAATAATAAACAATTTTACATTGGGGCGATTATTTTTATTCCAAAAAATATCAAAAGCCCGCAATACTGTTGGAATATCCTTGTCCGCATACAAACGCGAAACACAGCAAAAATATTTGCCACGCGGCATGGCCGCCGCATCAGATTGCACAGATATTTTTTTCACATCCAACGGATTATATATACGAACGACTTTATCCGCATATTCTGGATATAATTGCTTAAATTCATCAACAAAACCATCCGTCAACGCAACCAACATATCATAATTTTTCATATACTTGATATAATTACCGGATATAAAGTTATTAATTGACGAATGCCACCAAACAACTTTCTTTTGCTTTATTTTGCGAAATTCAGAATTAAAAGAAAAATTATAATAATCAACAAAAATATCTATGTCGCCCGCCCCACGAATTTTATTACGTAACCGCAAAATCCAACGATATAAATCACGACACCAATGTTGAACAATCCGCAATAAAAAGAAATGTGATAAATCAGTTCCCAAAAAACGCGCTGGATACAGCGGATAAACATGCACATCCGGATGCGCTGCAAACCAATCTGTGTATACCTGCTCTTTTATTTTAGAATAAGTAATTACAAAAATTTCAAATTTCTGCGTTTGTAATAACGCGTCCAACGTGCGAATCAACACAGATTCAACACCACCGATTTTCATATCGCGTACACAAAATGCTATTCTTGTTTTTTTCATTTTTTACAGATTTTAATAAACCGGCAAATTTTACAACGCAGTTTGCGCGCCCAACGTGTTGGCGGCATATCCAGCGCACCCACACGTTCTAATTCACAGAAACGTTTGCGTGCAGCCTCTAAATCCGCGCGATTATCCAAATATTTTATTTTACGAAAAGCCCACTTGATAAAATACCATTTGAAATTTTTTGACCATTTGGCCATTTGATATTCTGTGGCGTTTTCCTTATACCGCCGATATGCATCCATAATACCATCACATAAACTGTGCAGTATTCGTAACTGTTTGGCCGATAAAACAATTCCACCAAAATTAGGAACATAAAAATATAATGGTAACGGCGCAATTGTCACACGCGGATTTTTCAGCATAACCGCAGACCACCACGGAAAATCTTCAAACAAAATGCCCTTGATAAACGGCGTATCAGAAATCAATTCACGCCGATATAAATTTTTCCACACCTGACAATGCTTAATCAGCCATTTGCGTTTTGGATTAAATGCATTATGTGCACGTTCCGTTGCATATGCATAAACATCATCAGTTACCAATGTTTTTATTGCGGCCGGTTTATATTTCTTGGCCATACGTGCAGGCACAACGGTGTCTGTTTCCAATCCAAATATATGACGCACCATTAATTGCGGGCGATAAATTCTGTCATACGTAAACGAAACAATATCAGACCCGTCACGTGTGGCCAAAAAGTACGCAATTTCCATTGTTTGCGGATGGATAAAATCGTCACTGTCCAAAAATAAAATAAAATCACCATCTGCAACACGCATACCCGCATTACGCGCATCCGACAGACCACCATTTTCCTTGGTCACTATTTTGAAGCGAGAATCACGCGCGGCATATTCATCCAAAATAGCGGCACAGTTATCCGGACTGCCGTCATTTACACAAATGGCCTGCCAATCGGTAAAGGTCTGATTCAGAACACTGTCCAAACACCGCCGTAAATATTTTTCAACATTATATATTGGAATAATAACAGAAATAGCCGGCATTTGGATTTCCCCTTGGTTCAGTTTTTATACATTTTATTTATCATCACATCAGCAAAAGAATCTGGTATTGGATTTTTTGCCTGTGCATAAGTTGTCTTTTGAAAGAAAGCCCCCGATGTAACCGCATCAAAAGTTTTTTGGTCAAACGGTTTATCAGCATACTGCCACCACAATGCATGTGTTGGGTCTTGGTCAATGTGCGGCATTTTTGCGAAATATTTTTTTGCGCGCGGGTCATTTAACACCAATGTTTTAAACAGCAATTGATGCATAAAGTAATCAAAACTGTGATTTTCATGAATCCAGTAATCCAGAATCATCGCACGCCATGCATCCAACAAATACGCCCCGCGACGCGCACGAATAAAACAGTTTTGCATAAAACTGTACGGACTGCCAACATGCTGGCCGGCCATGTATACAAAGAAGTCTTGCTCTATTATCCAATCAGGGATTGGTGCGGTTGCAAATCCGGTTGAATCCAGCCATATTCCGCCATGTTCATATAATAATTCAACGCGACAAATATCCGCGAAATGTGCATTTTTAATTTTACCGGCCGCGCGCTTTTTCCAAATTATATCTGGCAACGTTATATAATCGCGCACAGTTTTTTCATCCAATACAACCAGTTCCTGTTTGCAATTTTTTCGCACAGACCGAAAACAAGCCTGAACCAACGGTGGTGCTTTATCTTCGCCCTGCAACCACAACGTCCAGATTTTTTCATGTTTATCATCTTTTACAACAGGACGTTCCACAACCGCGGCCGCCGCCGGCAGATACCGACGAAAATAATGCGGTATGGCAGATGCCAAAACATCACTGCGCACGGCACGACGCGTTTCGCGGTCACGCCAAAACCAGTTCAGAATATGCCCGCGTACTATCACATCGGTCAAGGCAAACATTCGCGCCAGATTCATATTTATCCCCTTGTAAAATTATTCTTCTACATCTGTCATGGCAACCTATTCCATATCATCATTTGGTGCAGCATCCTGACCGACGACATCATCGTCATCCACCGGCCCAGTTGTCATTTCTTCGGCAATGCCATTTGCACGCGCCATAATTTTATCCAATAATTCCTGTTGTGCATCTGGATGGTCGCGCAACCATTGACGTGCGTTATTTTCACCCTGTCCCATACGTTCATTATTGTATGAATAAAAACTGCCCGCCTTTTCAATCAAATCATATTTCACACCCATATCCAGAATTTCACTGATGCGGGAAATACCCTCGCCATACATAATTTTAAAATCAACAGTACGGAACGGCGGCGCAACTTTATTCTTAACAATTTTTACACGCGTTTCATTACCGATAATGTTTTCCTTGTCCTTTATCTGACCGGTGCGACGAATGTCCAAACGTACAGACGCATAGAATTTCAACGCATTTCCACCAGATGTGGTTTCCGGATTACCAAACATAACACCAATTTTCATACGAATTTGGTTAATAAAGATTAACAGTGTATTACTGCGCGACACAGAACCGGCCAACTTTTTCAAACTTTGCGACATCAAACGCGCGGTCGTTCCAACAAAAGAATCACCAATATTACCCTCTAATTCCGCCTTGGGCACTAATGCCGCCACGGAATCAATAACAACAACATCAACCGCACCCGATTTAATCAGCGTATCTGCAATTTCCAACGCCTGTTCACCGGAATCAGGCTGGGATATAATTAAATTTGCAACATCCACACCCAATTTTTTAGCATAAGATGGGTCCAGCGCATTTTCAGCATCAATATATGCACACGTGCCACCTTTCTTTTGCGCCTCGGCCACGGCGTGCAATGCCAATGTTGTTTTACCACTGCTTTCAGGGCCATAAATTTCCACAATACGCCCACGCGGATAACCGCCAATCCCCAACGCAATATCCAACCCCAATGAACCGGATGAAATGGCCTCTATATTCTGTTGTGAACCATCACCCATTTTCATAATGGCTTCTTTGCCAAATTGTTTTTGAATTTGTGCCAATGCAGATTCCAACGCCGGATTTTTTGCCGGTGCGGTCGTATCTTTTGCTACTTCTTTCTTTGCCATAAAAACTCCCCTTTTCTTATTACGCAAATGATACAAATTATTTATCGTATAAGCAAATAAAATAACATTTAATCCCATACGACAAAATTACTTTTTGGCAACGACCAATAACGCAGATATCGCCCCAATCACAGCCGTCACCACCCATACCGCCGATGTTCCGCCAAATACAGTAATACACACCGCCCCCAATATTGGCGCAACAACATTTGGTAAATTCACACTGGTGCGAAACACGCCGTAAAATTTAGTTTGTTCGGCCTTTTTCGCCGTATCAAAGAATAATAAATCATGTACAGATTCCATCAGCGCACCCGATACCTGCCACGCAACAAATATTGCCAACAATGGATACCCCGTCACAAATGTCGCCAGCGCAGACAACACCGCAAACGAAGAAAACCCAACAAACAACCATTTACGTTTACCATACCGCCGCACCAATTTGGCCATTAATTCAGATAAAATCAAATAAGGAACAATCCCCAGCGTTAACACCCACCCCAACGCATCATGCGAAAAGCCATTTTCAATAACAACAATCGGCACATATAAATACCGCATTGCACGTAACGAATAATACCCAAAATTCACCGCATATGCACGTGGCATTCCGCGACGCCTGAAAAAAGCCACCGCATTTTTGAACAACGACCGAACAGTCTTGCGCGGGTTTACCGGCTTTATTTTTTTATCTTCTTGGACTATGCGAAATAACTTAAACGCCATCCATCCCGCAAAGTAAATCAGGGCCGATGCAAAAAACGCGGCACGATTATTAAACTGATTTGCAATTGCAACCGCAATAGTTGGCGCAAACAACGCCCCCACATTCATCCATAAATGATACCGCGAATTTAGCCGCGCCATACCAATTTTGCCTGAAAAGTCAGACATAAATAATGGAATCAATACACCAACCAACGTTATCGCAATACCGGTTGTATAATCCAAAATAACAAAAGTACTGGGGCGGATTGAAAAACTCATCATCGCATAGCATACCGCCAACATCAACATAGCAAAATAAAACACGCGCACTTTGGAAAATCTGCGAAATATTTCATTTGCGAACAACCCAACAATCATACAAAACGCGGCATAAATTGCGACATACACACCGACCACGGCGGAACTGGCAAAAATTTCCATTAACACCAATGAATAAACAGCATTATAAATGCCATCAGCAAACCCAGTAAATAACCCAAGGTTAGCAAACGAAAACCCGCTAACCCCATTTTTGACATAAAGATACTTGTCCCGCGCCATAGCGCACATATTATACCATAAAAAATCCCCCACCGCCAGTTGCCGGCAAACACATTTGCTGTTGATTTAATTGTCACCTGTGATAATATAAAAATGTTAATGGGCGTTCCATTAACGGGGTGTCGAAACCTCTTAAAGGAAAATTTAAAAATATCTCCAACCACGGTTGGAGGGCTTGTGAATATATTGAATAAACAGCACTATTACCTTTAATAGTTTCGAACCTCCAACCACCTTCATTTCGGTGGTTTTTTCATTCGCAATGAAAACAAGGAGGTTTAGAATGAAAAAACATTTATTAATTGCCGGCCTGATTTGTGTGGCCACAATTCCACCGGCCATGGCCGTGACCAAATGCGTAAAACTGTCATCATCAACAACGTGTCCCGATTATTCGGGCGCAACAGGTCAATCAAATTGGTCCGCAACATGCGGTGGCATATCAATACAGGGTGTTGCATTTTGCGGTTCGCAAAACGGCGGTTCAGCTGGTGCAACCACCGACGCCGTTACGACCAGTTCAACCAGTAATGATAACAAATATTGCTGGTGTAAAATGGTATCACCTGCGGTGTCGCGCTGGGTTTTCTACAGCGCGAACTCGTCGGGCGGTCGTTGCGCGGACCTTTGCGCGTACAACTGTGCGAGCATCGCTCAGTTCAATGCGTCTTTCCGGTCCGCGTTGTTCAGCAATCTGTCCGATTAAATGTGGGGGCAAATATGAAACGAATTTTTATATTATTTTTTGCAATTACGCCGTGTGCATCATTTGCCGCCGCACCGTCAACATCGTGCCCATCGGGTTATGCAACAATAGAAGAAGAATATTTAATAATATCGGACAGTTCGTGTCCCACCGGATACACATCCGCCGGCACAGCGGACAGTTGTTTGGTGTCGTCACCATCTGGTTCATGTATAATGTATGCACCGGCAAACACGCAGTATACTGACGAATCCGGCACATATGAATTTGAACAAGCATGTCCGTTGGAATAACCGATGCCGTACTGTGCCCCCTTGTCATTGCGAGGGCGGACGCACGCCCGACCGTGGCAATCTTCTTTTGTCATTGCGAGCAAAGCGAAGCAATCCAGTCATTATACACTTATTTGCGTCAGCAAATGCGTTTTTATGGATTGCCACGCCACTGACGTGGCTCGCAATGACATATAACAAAAAACACGAGTAACTATGCGGCACAATCCAGTGAATAAAAACATCCGCGTCCAAACGGACGCGGATACACGAGTTACAAGTTACGAGTAACTAATAACCAATTACCAGCAACTATTTATTATTTGCCGGTGCGGCAGCCTGTGATTGCTTTTGCTTTTCTTCATACAGTTTTTCAAAATCAACCGGCTGCATAACAAATGTTGGGAATCCTGATTCAGATGTCATACGCGCCATCAACGCACGAACAGATGGGAACAGCAATGTCGGTACATTAATTAACAAAGTACGTTTTTTAACTTCTTCGTCTTTTTCTTCCTCCATCTGGACCAAACCGGAATAAGTGGATTCAATCAAGAATATAGACTTGTCACCATTTTCCAACTTGGAATGAATTTTTGTAATCAAATCAACCATAAACAAATTATTTTCTGCGCCCTTGATTTGAATATCAATATTAATTTCCATTTTTGCCTGACCATTATCCTGCTTAAAGAACAATTCCGGTACATTTGGGCTTTCAAAAGAGAAGTCTTTTAAAAATTGTGTAATGATGTTAAATTTTGCCATTGCGTTTACTCCTTTTTTTCCGCATCATTTTATGATAATATAACATTATAAATAGTATTTTACAAGTGGGGGGATTATAAAAATGGCGGATTTGCTGAAACGGATAATATTCCGTACATTTGCGGTTGTGATGTGTATCGGTGCGCTGACATCGTGCGATTTATCCACCCCCACCCACCACGGCGATAATTCCGTTATACCATCTAATCTTAAAAAGGTTTCATATGACGCCCTACCCAATTGGCGCAATGATGACGTGCGCTATGCACTGCAGGCATTCCGTAATTCATGCCGTGCAAAAATACAATACACCGGCCGCGTTGTACCCGACCGTGCTTTATTTGAAGAAAAATGCCGTATGTTACCATCCGCATCGGCGGATGTGGCAACCATTCGTGCATGGTTTGAATCAAATTTCCAACCATATCAGGTATTTAATAACGATGGTTCATCACGCGGGCTGTACACCGGATACTATTCACCAATAATTCCGGCATGCCGCACCAAAACGGCCACCTGCAACGAACCTTTAATGGGCGTGCCAACCGATGGCCGCAATTACAAGGGCGTACCCAAAAAACAAATTGTTGAACAGCAAATCGGCCGCCCCCTGTATTGGGCAAACATTGTTGATGTGCAAAACATCCAAATTCAGGGCAGCGGTATGTTACAATTGGAAGATGGCACAATGGTAAAACTAAATTTTGCCGCCGTAAATGATATGCCTTTTAAATCCATTGGCGAACAATTACGCGCACGTGGTATTCGTCCTGATGGTGGCTATTCAGCAGATGCCGTTTGGACATATCTGAAAAAAAATCCAACATTGGCCAAAGAGGTTATTTACAGCAACCCACGTTACGTATATTTCTATGAATCCGTTCCACCGGATGTAATCGGGAAATTGGGTACACCACTGTCAAAAATCCGTTCCATCGCAATGGATGACGACATTTATACATTGGGCCTGCCGGTGTACATTGACACCAACCTGTCCGACGGGCGCAGATTCAGCCGCCTGATGATTGCACAGGATACCGGCAGTGCAATCAAGGGATGGATTCGTGCCGACATCTTCTTTGGCAAGGGCGACGAAGCATATCAATTTGCCCACGGCCAACATGCACAGGGTCAAATGTTTATTCTGATGCCAAAAGAATACAGTTATGTCAAACCAACAAAATAAATTCAGCAAACGCAGTGCACGCCCGCAAACAATCGCCAGTGCAATGGGCGAATTGTTACAAATCTTTGGCGTGCGCGCGTCTGATGCAGATTTATTAAAACGTTGGGATAAAATAATTGGCCCTGAAATCGCAGCGGTCGCAAAACCAGTTGCTATCAAAAAAACACGTGATGGTCGTTTTAATATAACATTGCGCCCAACAAATCCGGCATTCACATTACAATTGTCATATATGACAAATGACATCACAGAAAAAATAAATAAATATTTTGGCCGCGACGCCGTCGCTAAAATCAGTTTCAGAAAATAGTTAACCCACCCACCATTCCCGAGTCACGAGTAACTAGTAACGAGTAACTCGCCCCCCCTTGTCATTGCGGGCAAAGCGAAGCAATCCAGCCATAATCAATGCCCCGCGCAGCGGACAATATTTACACTTTGAACTTGGCTATCTGTACTTTGGCAAAAATGCTGTTGATTTAATTGCCACCTGTGATAATATAAAAAATGTTGATGGGTATTCCGTCAATGGGGTGTAGAAACCCTGTGAACGCGTCGCGATATATAATACGGCGCAAGTGCGCTGTTTTTATTACGACGAAAAACAACTCCTGATATTTGGTCAGGAGGGTCGTGAAATATCAAAATAAGCGACACAATTCGTTCAATTGTTTCTAACCTCCTGACCACCCGAATTTTCTGGTGGTTTTCTTATTCAGAAAAAACAGGAGTTTGAAAATGAAAAAACATTTATTAATTGCTGGCCTGATTTGCGTGGCCACAATTCCACCGGCGTTTGCCGTCACAAAATGCGTAAAACTGTCATCATCAACAACGTGTTCATATGTTTATTCTGGGAGTTATGTTGTTGACTGGAAATCAAATTGTACCACCAGTGGGACGAGTATTGCAATAAGCGGCATAAGTCAATGTTCCAGCACAAGTGGCAGTTCAGCTGGCCAAACAGCGACGTCTTTGGAAATTAGTGGCGGTACTGATGACAGGTATTGCTGGTGTAAAATGACATCACCGGCCGTATCGTCTTGGGTGTTCAGCTACGACTTCGGGTCGGCGTCTAATTGTGCCGTCTCTTGCGCGAACAACTGTGCGCGCGACGCGGCGAGCAATGCATCTGTCCGTTCTGCGATGTTCAGTAATCTATCTGACTAAACGTGGGGGGCGAATATGAAAAGAATTTTTATATTGTTTCTGACAATTGCGCCGGCCGGCGCAATTGCCGCCGCACCGTCAACATCGTGTCCGTCAGGTTATGTCACGATAAAGGAAGAATATATGACAATAGCGAACAATTCATGTCCCACCGGATATACATCCGCCGGCACGACAACCAGTTGTTTGGTGACGTCACCCGCCGGTTCATGCATTATGTATGCACCGGCAAACACGCAATATACGGACGCATCCGGCACATACGTATTCACATCCGCCTGTCCGTTGGAATAACCCCGTCATTCCCGTGACGCGTGCCCCCCCACATTGTCATTGCGAGCAAAGCGAAGCAATCCAGTCATTATATACTTATTTGCGTCAGCAAATACATTATGGATTGCCACGCCATCTGCGATGGCTCGCAATGACATATAAAAAACACGAATAACCAGCAACAAAAAACGGGGCAAATGCCCCGTTTTGAATTACTATCTGGCTTTTCTTTCCCACCAAACTGCAATTGCGGGAATTAAAAATAATATCACGCCCGTCAATCCCCACAATGCCAATGTTCCAACCGCATACACATAAAACATTGGTGCGGAAACACCTGTAATTAAAACACCCAAATACATTAATGCCGGAATAAAAGTCAATCCCCAAATTAACAGAACCAAAACAGTGTTCACCACAAACGCACGAAACAAAATACGTTGCTTGGATAATAATTTTACATCACGTTTTTCATTAAAATCTTTTTTCATTTTTGCCACCTTTGGTTCATATACTATTATATCATATATGTATAAATATTAAAACTTGAATCTACTCATATTCGCATGGGTCAGTGCAATGGCAATGGCATCACTTTCATCCGGCGTTTTCGGATTTGCAGCCGGCAACAGCATTCGCACCATTTTATAAATTTGTTCCTTGCCCGCATGTCCGGCGGATGTCAGGGCCTTTTTAATCTTGTTCGGTTCATATTCAAAAATGGGAATTTCACGATTGGCGACCGCCACAATTGCGGCCGCACGGGCGTGCCCCAGAATCAGGGTTGTTTTTGGATTTTGATTTACAAACGTAATTTCAATACTGCATACATCCGGCCCAAAATCAGAACACAGTTTATCCACCCCACGAAAAATTGTCGCCAACCGTTCGGACAACGGCAACGATGATTTCGGCAAAATCACACCACTGGCGACATAGTGATACGACGCCCCGTTAACATCAATCACCGCCCAACCGGTATGTAATAACCCCGGGTCAATTCCCAAAATCCGCATTTTATACCTTTATATATAATATATATGTATAATAGCATATTATAAAACCAAAAACAAAAATTCCGCATATTGCTATGCGGAATTTTATGTATGCGCCAATTGGCATTATGCCGCGGCGGTAAAGACCTTTTGCACGTCGTCATTGTCATCCAATGCGTCAACCAATTTTTCCAACTTGGCATATGCTTCGTCATCTAAATCCATTGGCATATTTGGAATCCATGTTAATTCAGCGCGTTCCGGTTCACCCAACTTATCGGCCAAAACCTTTTGCACAGTAATAAAATCATCCGGCTTGGTCGTGATGATAAATCCTTCTTCATCTGATTCCAGATTATCAGCATTTGCATCCATAATGATTTCCATCATTTCATCCTCGCTTTTACCAATGGATGCAGGGTAAAAGATTTGTCCGGCGCGTGTAAACATAAATACAACACTGCCCTCTTCGCCCATATTGCCGCCATTTTTTGCAAAAATATTGCGAATTTCAGGAACGGTGCGACGCGGGTTATCGGTTAACGCCTCTACAATAACCGGCACGGCATTTGGACCATATCCCTCGTACCGAACGGCAACATAGTTTTCAGTATTTGCCCCAGACGCCTTGTCAATTGCGCGCTTGATATTATCATTCGGCATAGAATTTTTACGTGCATTCAAAATTGCCAAGCGCAAACGCGGATTATTATCCGGATTTTTATCGCCCAATTTTGCAGCCATTGTTATTTCACGCGCCAGTTTAGTAAACAAACCACTGCGCGCCGCATCAACAGCACCCTTTTTGTGCTGAATATTATGCCATTTGCTGTGTCCACTCATAATTTGACCTTTTATATATATTAGATTAAAATTACTGGCAAAAGGATACCAAATGATTGGCAAATTGCAAGGAAATGTTGATTACGTCGGTGACGGTTTTGTCATCTTGATGACGGGCGGCGTTGGATATAAAGTTTTTACACCGGAATATTTAACCCCGAAATCAACGGTGACATTATGGATTGAAACCGTCGTACGCGAAGATTCCATCCGTCTGTTCGGCTTTTCATCCCTGTCCGCGCAAACCCTGTTTAACCAATTAACGGCCGTATCGGGCGTTGGTCCAAAATTGGCCATGGCAATCATGGGCGCAATAAATACAGATACATTAATGACGGCCATCGCAACGGGCGACGCAAAAACAATCACCGCGGCACCGGGGGTTGGGAAAAAAGTGGCTGAAAAAATCATAGTTGAATTAAAATCCAAGGTCGGCGGCACCGCATTTGATTTTGGTGACACTGGCGGTACGTCCGGTGCATTACCAGATTTACTGGCCGCACTGGAATCATTGGGATACCGGCGTTTGGATATTGTGGATATGGCACAAAAACTGGTTGCCGCCAATCCAGATGCCGATGTATCAAAACTGGTGCCAATGGCATTAAAACAAATCAGCGGGAATAAATAAAATATGAACAATAATGAAACTATTTTTGCACTGTCGTCAGGACATGGAAAATCAGGTGTGGCCGTCATACGTGTATCGGGCGACGATTTGTATAATTTGTTTTTAAAAATCACAAATCGCAAATGTGCCGACGCACGCCACGCATATTTTGCAAATATGCACGACCGCGCTGGCGATATAATTGACCAAATTATCGCAATATATTTTGCCGCACCCCATTCTTTTACCGGCACAGATGTTATTGAAATATATTCCCATGGCGCACCGGCCGTTATTGAAAAAATATTTGAATACCTGCGTGATATGGGCGGCCGTATGGCCACGGCGGGCGAATTTTCACGCCGCGCATTTTATAATAACAAAATGGATTTGGCGGATATTGACGGTCTGGCGGCGTTACTGGATGCACAAACCGATGCCCAGCGCAAATCAGCACTGGCATCTATGCTGGGCGGGGACAGTGCAATATATAACGAATGGCGGGGGCAAATGATTGAAATTTCCGCATATGCGGCGGCAATGCTGGATTATGCAGAAGATGAATTGCCTGCAAATATTGCGGACACCATACGCACAAAAACACAAAAATTATACGATGAAATTAATACTGCCATTTCGCGCTATGCGGCGGTTCGCGCCATCCGCGGCGGTTTTAACGTTGCATTAATTGGCGAAACAAATGTTGGAAAATCATCAATGTTTAATGCAATTTTGGGCGCAAATCGTGCAATAGTATCCGACACCCCCGGAACAACCCGCGATGTTGTATCTGTAAATCTGGATATTGGTGGATATATGGTAAACCTGTCCGATACGGCGGGCCTGCGTGAAACAAATGACAAAATTGAACAGGCGGGCATTGAACGCACCCAATCAGAAATTGAAAATGCGGATATTATAATAAATGTACAAAGTGCCGAAAACAATCCGTGCATTCCACAAAAAATAAAACCAAATGAAATTTACGTAATAAATAAATCTGATTTGGACAAGGCAACAAAAATCAAAAACGCGATTTACGTATCCGCCAAAACGGGCGACGGTGTTCCTGAATTAACCACCGCCATCAAAAATAAAATTTCAGACATTGCAAAAACGGCCGACAACGGTGTCGCGGTAAACGCCCGCACCCGCGCCCTGTTAAATGATGCGGCGGACGAATTAAAAAATGCACTGAATGCGGGCACGGAAAATTATGACATATTTTCAGAACACACCCGTCGCGCTGCGGACGCAATTGGAAAAATATTGGGCACAATCACGGCCAGTGAAGTACTGGACGCAACATTTTCACAATTATGTTTAGGAAAATAAAATATTATTTTGAAATTACACATATTTTTAAAAAGTTATCAAAATGCTTTAACTTTATAAAATCGGCATTTTATTGCCGATTTTTTTCATTCTGTTATGGCAGACGCACGCCGATAAAAATCCAATCCGAACAGAAAAATCTGTAACATTATCCGTGGTGGAATTTTTGATTTGCCCTGTTCGTAATTAGTCAACATAGCAACCGATATCCCCATTTTTGACGCCAGCATTCCACGCGACAAACCGGTACAAATTCTGGCCGCATGCAAAAAATAGCCTGCTGGGAAATCAGCATTGCTGTTAAACATTTTTTCCAACTTTTGTAATTTTGCCATTTTTACCCCCATGTTTTTAATAAAAACAAACCGCCATGATTAAAGGCGGTTGGAGGTTAAGAACTACAAAGACAAGTAGTGCCGCTTATTCAATATATTCACGAGCCCTCCAACCAATGTTGGAGATTTGTCTTTCAAGGTTCTTACACCCCGCACTGGTAATCATCCAATGCACGAAAAATTATAGCACACCCAACCAAAATTGCAAATGGTTAAGTTTTGCCCCTGCCCCCACACCATAAGTACCGCGTCCAAACGGACGCGGACATAAATATACATGGATTGCCGCGCCACTAACGTGGCTCGCAATGACAAGATGGTTACTCGTTGCTGGTTACTAGTTACTCGTATTTATATAAAGCCACAGTTCTTGTCATTGCGAGCAAAGCGAAGCAATCCAGTAAATAAAAAACCGCGCATTCGCGCGGCCAACATCTACACTCTAACAAAAAACGGGGCGTTTGCCCCGTTTTTTATTCTTTTCTGATTGGGTATTTACCCTCTATCAAGTTCTGGCGCACGACGTGGTGTTTAACCTTTTGCGTGCTGGTTGTGGGCAAATCGTCTGTTGTCATCGCAAAATGCGTTACCCATTTATATGATGCAACCTTTTTATTTGCCTGTGCAACGGCCGCGGCCAGTTTTTCCAATGTCATATCCGGTTCTACACTGAACACACCATATGTAACAGTTTTATCCTTTACCTTGTGCTCAAACACGGCAACATTTTTAACGCCGGGGATTTCAATGAACATACCCTCCAGTTCATCGGGATAAACATTTTTACCGGAATCCAGCACAATTACCTGCTTTTTACGGCCAGCAAAGTGCAATTCACCATTTTTATCCATTGTCACCATATCACCGGTATTAAAATATCCACGTTCGTCAAAGACTTCCTTGTTTACCGCCGGATTATTTAAATACCCGCCAAAGACCTGATGACCACGCACCCACAGAACACCAACGCCATCCTCGTTCTTGTCGCGGATTTCGCATTCATTGTTTGTGGTTGGCCCACCAAAAGCAAATGGAAAACGTTTTTTTGTCGGCTTTGAAATACAGATTGGCCCAACAGTTTCCGTTAAACCATACCCCTGAATAAACGTTAATCCCAAACGTTCGTAAAATGTTTCAACCTCGGGCTTGGTCGCGGCACCACCCGCAATCAGCAACTGTGCACGTCCACCAAACACGGCCAACACCGGTTCTTGGACCTTTTTCACCAATTTACCCAAACCGATTTTTTGCAGTGTTTTGCCGTATTTCAAAACAAACGACACCAGCCACCATTTATGTTGCGATTTGATGTTTTCAATAATGCGGTTACGCAAAACTTCCCATAAACGCGGCACGGCCGGTATTACATGCGGACGATATTGTTTAAAGTCAGCCATAATTTCCTTTGGATTAACACTGGGCTGTAACAGAACGCCTGCCCCATAATGCAAAGTCGCCAATATTTCCACCGCGAACCCGAAAATATGATACATGGGTAAAAATCCATACAGCACAAATCCGGATTTAATCCATTTATGCATATCTTCCAGTGAATTAGAACATTCAACCAAATTAAAATGCGTCAGTGGCACAACCTTTGGCGTACCGGTTGAACCCGACGTAAACGACATTGTCGCCACATCATCAGATTCCAATGCCGCCGGTTTTAACCGTGCATCAATCTTGTCATCCTTGGCTGTAATGTCATAAAACTTGAACTTTTTAGTTTTATAGAAGAAAGACGGTTCTGCACAAACCATATGGCATTTTGTCGTTTCCGTCATATTATCATATTCAAACGGTGTTAAATTAGTATCCAACAACAAAACTGTTCCGCCCAAATACCAAATCGCAAACAGCGTTATTGGAAATTCCGGAATATTATGCGATAAAATTCCGACAACATCGCCTTTTTTAACGCCGGCATTATGCAACGAAGTTGCACGTGCCCGCACAAATTCTATAAATCCTGTAAACGTAACATTTTCACGAACCAGAAATAAATTGTTCGGCCATTTGGCAACTGTACGTTCCAGCAATTGATACATATTCATAATTAAAAATTCCTTGTTGTTTTTATATTGGACAACCTTTATTATAACAACCAAGGAAAAGATTGCAATTATGAAAATATTAACACTAAATATCAATTCAATACGCGCCCACGCAGAAAGTTTTATGGACATTTTGCGCACTGGCGAATACGACGTCATATTGGTTCAGGAATTAAAGGTTGAAACCGCAAATTTCCCGCACAACCTGTTTGACGAATACGGTTATAATGTCAAGGTATACGGTCAAAAATCATGGAATGGCGTCGCCATTTTTTCCAAATATTCGGTTGAGGATGTGACATACGGCCTGCCGACGTATGCGGACGTAAATGCGCGGTTTATTGAGTGTGTTATTGACGGTCACGTGCGTATAATAAACGTGTATATGCCAAATGGTGATACAATTGATTCACCAAAGTTTCCATATAAATTGGACTGGATGCGTGCATTTACACAACATATTGCACAGTACATAAATTCCCCTGAACAGGTTATTATTGGCGGGGACTTTAACGTTGCACTGACGGATGCGGACGTGTGGAAGCCGGCCAACTATGTTGGTATCGCAATCGCCGCCCCGGCCGCACGCGAAATTATGCAATCGTGGTTGGATACCGGTTGGACGGACGTATGGCGCACAATGCACCCCGATACGATTGATTACACATGGTATGGTTATCGTGGTCGTGATACAATTGGTAATAAACAGGGCCTGCGGCTGGATTATTTTCTGGCCAATCCAGCAGCAATGAAAAACATAAAATGCTGTGAAATAGATATAAATCCACGCTTGGCGGCGAAACCCACCGACCATTGTGGATTAATGTTGAAAATGGATTAAAAAAGTCTTGATAAAAATCCCGCTGTGCCATATAATTTATGGTACAGCGAACAAATAAATATGCCGAAAACAAACCACCGATTACGATCGTGGTTTTTATTTTAGAAAAAATTCCAGAAATCTGCATTTTTTATCCCCCATTTTTGCCGAAATAAAACGGTGGTTTAATTATTTGCGCAACACTGTCATCAGCGGCAAATGCAGTAATTCTAGGCAATATAGATTTGAACACATACAACGACAATTACGATTATACTATGACCAAATTCGCTACAATTTCACAAGAATATGACTGCAACGAATTATACGATGAGCTTTTTAAGGAACATGGTGACACTGATGAAAGTTATTGCAAGGTTGAAACAACAGGCGGCCGGAAATTTTATTGTTTTGGCCTTAGCTACACTGGCGCGTCTGAAGAAAAAGATTTACCAGAATGCGCCAATATTTATTGTACTGATCCATCAGAATATGCAGTGTGGGAACGTACCGGTGCCGCCCAAGGTCAAGAATTTTACGGTTGCGCTAAATATTTTCCCGGTTCAAATTGTTATTCAGGTTCAGGCAATACAGAACAACCAACCAATCCATCAATGTATCCTGATATTTTTTCGTCTTATGCTAGTATGAGCTACACTACAAATCCTATAGAATGTGATCTATATTCAAGGGCCCGTCCGGACATAAACGGAGATTGCGAACATCCGGAACGCGGTCTTTTTAAAAACTGCTACTGTGCTTATGAAAAATCATACTATTTTTCTGGCGACGGTGAACCAAACGACAGTGGTAAAATAACACTACGTTGTAATAAATGCCCAGATAATGCAAATTGCAACGGCGGGCTAGGCACTTTTTCGTGTAAAGCCGGCTATTATAGGCCAAATCCCCGTGTGCACAGCTGTTATAATTGTCCCAGTGCATCATCAGATATTATTGATTTCTGTGATACACAGCCAACATCACCAGGTGGGTCAACCAGCATAACACAATGCTATCTGCCAACAAGCACTATGTGCAAAGACATATACGGCACATTCAGCATTGTAAACGGAAATTGTAATTATTCTAACTAAACATTAATCATCCACGCGCGCCAAATCGTCATATACGTGATATTTCTGGTCGTTTGTTTGCCTGTATTCATACGGCGCGCGTCCAACCAGGAATATATCTATCATCTGTTTGGTTTTATCGTATGCCGCGGTCATCATTGCGCGCGTGGTTTCAGCGTCATATTCAATCGCACGAACATCATTGTTTTTCAGTTGCAAAAACGTCATCACCGGCGTCTGTGACCTTGCCGTCGTCGGAATTGCAAAGCCCCCGGATTGCAGCATATACGCCTCTAACGGTAACTGTGGCATATTGCCGTCCATCAGTTGTTTTTTCGACGGGGCGGCGCCCGTTTTTATATCCATAACCCCGCCATCCCAAATTCGGTCTGCACGTGCACGAATGGTATGCCCATCAATCACCATTTTGCCACCTATTTCAGGTTGCGATTCAATTAAATCGTTCATCAGGTTTGCAACAACAGGTGCGATTTCTAAAAATCTTTTGTGCCAAAAATGAAACAGCACACTGTCAGAACCCAACCTTTCCAGCGCATACGCGTCCATTTTACGAACCAAATTATTTGGTGTAAAATCGGTTGTTTCCTCTATTACCCTGTGTACCAGATTTCCAAAATCGCGTACATCGGGTGCGGCCCAATAATCATTTAACACCCGCAAACGCAACATATGCCGCACATAGAACGCATACGGATTATGTATTAACAATTCTAAATCAGTAACGTGTATATCGCCCCAATCGGCCGGTGGCGACGGCGGCGAATAATCCAGCGGGCGCGATGGCATATCATCACGCGCACGCACCGCACGTAAAATATCATCCGCCATATGCGTATCAAATTGCCCACCACGCACACGCACGCGTGATATAAACCGTGATTCTGTTGTTTTAACACCACCAGATACCGCACTGCGCGTCCAATATACATCCGCCCCACACGACAGATTCATAAAATCCAACGCCTGCAGTGATACCTTTCTGTCGGGCGATGGCAATCCAATTTGTTCAGCAACAGCCCGCGGCAGCCAAGCATTTTCATACCCACGCGCCGGAAACATTCCATCATTCAGTCCGGTTAAAATCACAACATCTGCCGTCTGCATACGTGATTCAATCGTACCCAAAACGATAATGTCGGCCGCATCATTCATTACGCCACGAACCGACACCCCACCAATCGCATCGGCCAAAAATGCACGCGCATCATTTAAACTTAAACGCACACCCGCCACCGCCAAACAATCCGACAATTCATTTATTGCACGCCATATCTGTACGGACGCTGCATCCGCCACGTCAAATGCGGGTGTAAAGTTTACTTCACCCCCATCCACAATTTGCACAATCGTGTTCATTAAATTAAAATCATTTTCGGCATAAATCCTGTCAAAAGTATTATCCCCACGTTCAATCCACGCATCAAATAAATTTAATATCGCCCGCCCCGCCGGCGTCATTGTACCAGACAAACCACCTGAAAAATCAGCATTTAATCCACGTGCCGCAAATGCAGACGCAATACGTTGATTTCCTGCCGCGTCCGGTGTTATAACCAATACAGTCTGTTTATTTTCCACTGCACGTGCGGCGATTTCGGCAACGACGGCAGCCTCTTCACTTTCGCGGTCGCATTCAATTAAATGACAATGCTGCACGTCCGCACCATTATCTGGCCGTGCCGGATTATTACCAAACGTATGATTCATAAATTCAATGGCCGACGCCCCAACATCAATTGGTATTAAATCATCTGGTGATACGCCCACACGCGTTAAAAATTTATATTCCGCATTATACGGATTAGTATGCAGTTCAAAATCATCCACATTTCCAAAAATATGTCCGGATAAAATTATTCGCCCATACGGCAATTTTGCTATTTCCACCATTAAATCAGCCGTCGCCGGAACACTGGCGGTGGACGCACAAACCACAACCAATTTATATTTATCTAAACATCTTGTCCATGCACGAATACCTGCATTACGCACCTGTGTAACAGTTGGCCGATTATCAGAAATTTGTTTTTGCACATCACCCAAAATATTTAGTATTTTCGCCTTGCGCCCAAAATGCGCGGCAAAACGCGCATCAACCAAACTTTCCCAATCAATTGCGGTGGCATCAATACCCTCGTTTTCCAGATAATCCTGCATACGCAACAAATCATGCGCAATGGGCAATGCGGTTGTAATATTTCCAATATTTGCATCAGCCGCCAACAACTGGGCCGCGACAACCACACGCATGGTATTTGATACCGCTGACACGGATTCTTCTTCTGTTATCTCGTCATCAGGCTCTTCGCCCAATGCGACCAAACGCGGTAAAATTATTGCATGCCCTGCACGCTGAACCAGATATTTTTCCACCGCGCGTACGGCACGTCTGCTGGGTAAAAAAATCAGCATATCAGATAAATCAACATCAGATGCATCCAAAACATACCCCAATGCATCCATTATGCGCGCCGGATTAGTTGCATAAAAAATGTTTTTATTTAATGCCAATTGTTGCCCTTAAACTTTCCAAACCCGTCTTTTTTTCAGCAGACGTTTCCAGCACATCCGCAATCATTGCCTGATGATTTTCATGGCTTAAAATTATTTGTGATTTTTCGCGTACACGCTTATCTTTTTTGGTATACACAATTTGATACGGAATACCGTGCGCATCACAAAAATCCATTAAATCCAAATCAGCATCCCGCGCGCCAATCCGTGAATCAATCAGTATAAATAACCGTCGCAATTGACGACGTGAAATTAAATATTTTTCCAACCGCCCCAGCCAACGCAACGCATCAGCCCGCGACACACGTGCATACCCATACCCCGGCAAATCAACAATCATTGCCCTGTCATTCAAATTAAATAAATTCAGCGTTTGCGTACGCCCCGGCGTATTTGATGTACGCGCAACGGCCGCACCAACAATTGCATTTATCAGCGACGATTTACCAACATTACTGCGCCCAACAAACGCATATTCAGGAAATTGAGTATTTGGCAACGCATCAACTGTATCAAACGCACCCACAAATTTAATCATTTGCGCCCCCTTTGTCCAACATACGCCGATAAGCCTCTTTCTTGGATATACCGGCCCGTCGCGCCAAATCCGCCGCCGCACCCTTGGTTGAACTGGCAGAAATATCATTTACAATTTCTGTTATTTCTGCATCAGACATTTTATGTTCTGGGGCCGGCGCAACAACGATAACTATTTCACCACGTGGCGGCTGTATATGCATTAAATCTGCGGGATATCCGATAATGGTTTCTTCGTGAATTTTTGTAATTTCACGCACAATTGCAATTTGCCGTTCGGGCATAACACGCGCCAACGCGGCAATGGTTGTCATAATGCGATTTGGACTTTCATAATAAATAATAGTATGACGAATTTTATTATCATCACGTAATTTCTTTTCATCAAAGAAACCACAAAAAGTAAATCTGTCTGTTGGAAATCCCGATAATACCAACGCAGCAATCGCCGCCACCCCAGACGGCACAACATACACCGGCACACCAGCCGCACGGGCCGCGCGCACCAAACGAAAACCGGGGTCACTGATTGCGGGCATACCCGCGTCTGATACCGCCGCAATTGCCGCGCCATTTTGCAATTTTTCAATCAATTCTGGGATAACATCACGTTCATTATGCTCGTGACAAGATATGCGTGGCGTTTTAATATCAAAATGCGCCGCCAATTTAGAAAACACACGCGTATCTTCTGCGGCAATTAAATCAACATTACGCAGCGTATCAATCGCACGTGGCGACATATCCGACAAATTTCCAATTGGTGTTCCAACAATATAAAGCCCAGATTGCATTACAAATCCTTTTATAGTAAAATAATACAAAAATAAATGGATTTTTCAATGCATATGAGCAAAATAAACAGATTTTTTGGAATTATAGGCCTGTTAATTGTGGCCGGTTGCACACACGATAAAACACCGGACACAAATTGGTTCAGTGAGTATGGCACATTGGAAACTGGTGCCCCCGTGCAAATGCAATACGGTTCACCAGATATGCAAACCGGCACACCATCAGATAACCTGATTGGCGCACCGGTGCACCGTATGGCTGTAATGCTGCCATTAACGGGCGACGCCGCGCAAACTGGCCGCGCAATCAGAACATCCATAGAAGTTGCAGTTTTACAAAACGCACCACAAAATTTATCTGTTGCATTTTATGACACGGCTGAAAATCTGAACACCACAATCACTGATGTTTTATCAACTGAACCGGCGGTTATAATTGGCCCTGTGTTTGCAGCAGATGCCCGCGCACTGCGTGATGCAAAACCAGATTCATTACCAGTTTTATCATTTACATCGGACGCATCTGCACTGGGTGACGGCGTTATGACATTGGCACTGATGCCCACCAACAGTACAGAAGCCATTGTAAAAGAAATGTCATCAGATGGCATAACAGGATTTATAATTTTGGCACCAGATACTGAATCAGGTCGCCTGATGGCAGGCACCGCCACCGCTGCTGCGGAAATATATAATTTGCCTGTAACAGGAATATTTTATTACACAGAAAACAATACTGATTCCATAAAGAATGCGGCAATGGATGCATCTATGAACGCCGCACGCACGGCCGCCAACACACGCGCACGTACGGTTCTGTCGGATATATTAACATCTGAACGCCTGACCGCATTGGAAAAATCATCGCTGAATATCCAACTGGAACGCCTGTCTAAAATGGAAACATTGGGCAAATTACCATATAACGCAATTTTATTCTTGGGCAATGGTGATGATACAGAAAGTTTGGCATCATTCCTGCGCTATTACGGCGTTACCATGCATGACGCTGCTTTTTACGGCACTGCATTATGGGAAGGTTCAGATATCCTGAATGATTTTACAATGATTGGCGCAAAATACGCGGTGTTACCGGACGCATCCCAATCATTCACAAATCTGTATGAACGCGTTTCAGGCACATCCGCGGGCCGCATTGCAGGTTTTGGATATGACGCTGCAAATATGGCAATGGGCATGATATATTCACCAAAATCAGATGCTGCATATTTGCTGGACCCCAGTGGTTATGCAGGGGTTGAAGGATTATACCGCCTGAAACCAACCGGTGAAAACGAACGTGCGTTACAAATAATGCGCCTGACGGGTAATGGCACTGCACAAATTGTGCGCACGGCGGCAAATAACTTTTTAACACCGATTTATAATCTGGAACAAAGTAAAATAAAACCGGCCAATGCAATGGAACTGGAAACATCCGGCATTGACCCAGATGATTATATAAATATCCCCGCGCGCCTGCAGGAAAAATATGAATCAAAACCATATGGCACACATATAACACACGCCACACCTATCGCGCTCCAACCTGTTGAAACAATCACCATCCTGCCCGAAGATGACAGGGATACCACAATTATTTCAACAGAATTTCAACCGGTAACACTGGAATCTATAAACCGTACATACATTGACAGTGTGGAAATAGAGGAATAAAAATGTCCGCATCCGACCCAACCAGAACATCTTTGCGCCGCAGGGCCGACCATGCAAAAACCGGCCGATGCAAAAATTTGATTGTGGTATTGGAATCGCCACGCAGTTTGGAAAACATCGGTACCGTAATTCGCAATGTGAACGCATTGGGTGCTGAAAAATTATACATTGTTGACCGTTTTGACGTGTTACCAAGCGATTGGTCCACCATGCGCAATAAAAAGAAGTTATTGGACATCTCTGCTTCGGCCGTAAAATGGACATTTGTAAAGAAATTCAAAACAACTGATGAATGTATGAACCATCTGGAAAAGAATGGTTTTACATCCATCGTTACATCGCCACATATACGCGGCAAAACAAATGTTTTATTACAAGACGGCGATTTTACACAGGGAAAACTGGCCGTATGGTTTGGGAACGAAGCCCGCGGTATCAGTGATTTGGCCATATCACACAGTGCGGCCTGTATACAAATAGAAATGTACGGAATCATAGAAAGCCTGAATTTGGCCACATCAACCGGCATTGTATTATATGAAATAACCAAACAACGCCGCGAATATCAAAAAACACATAAATCTGCACGCAGAAAAAATCCACCAATCACAAAATAAAAATGCCCCATTCGGGACATTTTTATTTTGGTGGGCTGCTGGATTGTAATTCCCACCGCAATAAATTGCGGCGGGCCCCTTTCACTGCGCGCTACGCGCTTGTTCCGAACCAAACAATCTGGCGATTGTATGGCCTAATCCATATACCACAAATCAAAATATAAATACCCGCCATTTGGCGGGTATTTATATTTTGGTGGGAGTGGGTGGATTCGAACCACCTCAGGCTT